>DAOUCN010000078.1:0-15251 GCA_034431995.1 Chloroflexota bacterium
TCTCCGCGTCCCCGCGTCCCCGCGTCCCCGCGTCTCCCTCTGCTGCCCTCTTGGCGTCCCCGCGTCCCCGCGTCTCCGCGTCCCCAACGATGACCCCATCCTCTGCCGGTGTGTTCGTGACCGACACCTCAAACCGCACGTGGGGCATGTTCAGGTCGGCAAGTTCTTGTTCGAGGCGGCGGGCGATGTCCTCGCCGGCCTTGCGCCGCGCCTGTGACAGGGCAGCGGCCGCCTGGCCGATCTCACGCAGCAGGCGGTCTTCCTCTATGCGAAGCTCGGCGATGCGCTCCTCGCTGTGGCTGATTGCATCCAGCTCTTTGGCTGCTCGCTGCCGGAAGGCGAGAATGTCGCCGATGGTAGGACCGTACTTGCGCTTGAGGTTGTGGAGCAGCTCCAGTCGTTCTTCCACTTCCTGCAGGCGTTCTGGATTGAACTCGACAGCGTCGCGATAGGCGCGCAGGGTGCGGGCCAGCTCGCTCAATTCATCGGCGGCAGAAGAAGCAGCGCGTCCCTGGTCTGTCAGGCTGGCGTCCAGGCGGGCAAGCTCGTGCAGAGCCTCGCTCACCTGACCCAGGAGATCAATGACTGCCCGCTGGTCTTCACTCCCTTCATAGAGGATACGATACCCAACATCGCTCAGTGATGCCAGTTTTTCGGCGTTGGCTAGGAGGGTGCGTTCGCACACGAGTTCCTCGTCCTCGCCCTCATGGAGATCGGCCGCTGTGATCTCGTCAATCTGGTAACGCAGCAGGTCAACGCGGCGGGCGATCTCCCGCTCATCGGCAATCAGGCTCTGCAGCTCGCGCCGTACAGCACGCAGCGCACCCACCTTCGCGGCGACTTCTGCCCGCTGGCTTTCTAGGTTGCCGTAGCGGTCCAGGAAGTTGACGTGTTCGCCCACCCGCAGCAGAGACAAATGCTCACTCTGGCCATGGATGTCCACCAGGGCCTGTCCCACCTCCTGGAGGACGCCGGTGGGCAGGGCGCGGCCGTTGATGCGGGCGGTGGTGCGTCCCGAGGCATGAATCTCACGGCTCAGGATGACAACGCCTTCCCCGATGTCTAGACCGTGCTCGGCCAGCAGGGCAACCAGCTGCGATCGTACAGCCTCATGCTGCTCGACGTGAAAAACGCCCTCCACGCGCGCGCTGTCGGCCCCACTGCGGATGAATTCGGCCCCGTACTTGCCGCCCAGGAGGGCGTCCACTGCATCCACGATGATAGACTTGCCGGCTCCTGTTTCCCCGGTGAGCACGTTGAAACCGGGGACCAGGTTCAGGTGCAGCTTGTCAATGATAGCGAAGTTGGTGATCGTCAGTTCTGCAAGCACAGTCGTGTCCCCTTACTCAACCGCCCAGACGCCATGACGCCAAGGGTCTGTCTGCAACCGCCAAGACGCCATGACGCCAAGGGTCTGTCTCCAACCGCCAAGACGCCATGGCACAAAGACAGACGAAAAATGGCGTCTCTGGGCCTTGTATACTGAAACTTGGCGGTTCATCCTCATGGCATGCCGCGCAGGGCAGTGGTACTCAGGCGCTCGACCAGTGAATGGTAGAAGTAGCGGCGCGGGCGCAGGCGCACGAAGCGAGCAACATGGGGGCTGGCCGTCACCTGTACGCGGTCGCCCTCATTGAGGGCCAGGTCAATCTGGCCATCAATGGAGATCGTGCCAGGCTCGTTGGCATGCATGACGAGGTCCACCACCGCCGATGCCGGCACCACCAGCGAACGAACGACGGTCAGGTGGGGAGCAATCGGCGTGATCTGCAACGTCTTGAGCTCGGGATGGACCACAGGGCCGTCCATGGCCAGGGCATAGGCTGTTGATCCCGTCGCCGTGCAGACAATGACACCGTCGGCCACGTAGGTGGTGAGCCTCTCGCCATCTACACTCACATCAACGCGTATGGCCCTCGGTAGAGTCCCGCGGCTGACCACCGCGTCGTTGAGACCATCCACGGGGGCGCGGGTGGTTCCGCCGTTGACGAGTACGCGCAGCATCAAGCGTTCTTCAATCCACCCGCCAGCGGCCAACGCCAACGGCAGCTTCTCCAGGACTTCGCCGGGCCCCAGCTCGGCCAGAAAACCCAGTTGGCCCATGTTCACACCGAGAATGAGGGCATTCATGGGTGCAGCCAAGCGGCTGGCCCGCAGAATAGTGCCGTCGCCGCCCAGCGTCACCACCAGGTCCAGGCGCGGATGAGTCAGATCAGCGCGATCCAGGTTGGCAGCCGTGTTCACCCAGACCGTCTTGCCCTGTGTGCGGAGCATATCGTGCAGTCTGTCGCACAAGGGCAGCGCCTCGGGAATGCGCTGATTGTAGACGATGCCGACGGTGCGTATCACGTCTGAGACCTCCACGCGCCCTCAGCCCCCTCCCCCCTCTCCCCCTGGGAGACGGGCGGGGGTGAGGGCCTCCCCCCCCTGGGAGAGGGGCGGGGGTGAGGGGATAAGCGTGAGGGCAGGCTCACCACGCCGTTGCTGCCCGCTCGCGCACAACGCGCTCATAGACACCGATCGTCCGGCGGGCGATGGCCGGCCAGTTGTACTCCTCAACCACCCGACGGTAGGCGTTGGCAGCCCGAGCCGCCGCCCAATCGGGATGGTACAGTGTCTCCAGGATGCCCCAGGCCAGGGAATCGGGATTATCTGGATAGACGAGTAAGCCCGTCTCGTTGTGGGTCACGACCTCGGCCAGTCCCCCCACGTTGCTCACGACCACGGGCGTCTTGGCGGCCATGGCCTCCAGGGCCACAATGCCGAAAGGCTCGTACAGGCTGGGGAAGACGGCCACATCTGCCACCCTGAAAAGGCGATCGCGGTAGCTGTCGGGGATGAAGCCGGTGAAATGTACCTTGTCGCTCACCCCAAGCTCGGACGCGCGTCGCCAGGCCGTTTCCAGGTAGCCACCCGTACCGGCAACGACGAACCGCACCTGGGGGAATGCTGCCAGCACGCGGGGCGCCGCCTCTATCAGCACATGCAGACCCTTCTCATAGACAATGCGGCCCACATAGAAGACCAGACGCTCGTCGGGGGCAGCATACTGGCTGCGCACATCTGTCAGGTCTATGCCATCCAGGCTGTCGAACCGCTCCGTCTCCACGCCGTTGGGAATGACATCGTGCTTGTCAAAGGGCGTGCGGAAGATAGTCGTCACCTCATTGGCCATGAACCAGCTACAGCAGATGACGCGCCATGCCTCGTAGGTCAACCACCATTCGGTGGAGTGGATGGCCTGGGCAGTCTCGCTGCCGATGTGTCCGCGATTGCGACCGTACTCCGTGGCATGGATGGTGGCCAGCAAGGGGATCTTGAACTCATTCTTGAGGGCGATGGCGGCGAAGGCCACCAGCCAGTCATGGGCGTGAATGATGTCCACCCCGCCCAGGTGCTCTACCAGATCGCGCGCATGCCGTTGGAGGAGCCAGTTGGTGCGCTGGGTATCGGCAAAGAAGTCAGTCAGCTCGGAGTGGGGCGGCGGCTCCACACGATAGACGTGCAGACTGCCATCCTCCTCCTCTGGCGCACCGCCCAGCCAACGTGGGGTGACAAGGTGTACCTGAACGCCCGCGGCGGCCAGGGCAGGTGCAAGCTCCTTGACATGCTTACCCAACCCGCCAACTACGTGTGGCGGATACTCCCACGATAGCATCAGCACCTTCATTGACGCACTCCGCGTGCTCGGTTGTCGGGGATCGGGGATCGGGCAGGGGAATGCTGTGCCATATGTGGGATCACCCTGCAGGGCTACGCTTCTCCCCATGAACCCTGGCACCCGACTCCCGAATCCCGAGACCCGAAACCCGAGTTCCCAGCCACTTACCGTAGATCT
This sequence comes from Chloroflexota bacterium, assembly GCA_034431995.1. GTDB lineage: Bacteria > Chloroflexota > DTOL01 > DTOL01 > DAOUCN01 > DAOUCN01. The sequence goes on from DAOUCN010000078.1 coordinate 3,839, forward strand.
GGAACGATTCGCCTGTGGGCACGAAGCCACAGCCTTCGTATAGCCTGTGAGACCGGAAGTTGTCCTTCTGCGTGTTTAGGCCAATGGTATGAGCACCGTGGCGCGCCATTTCCTCGATGGCGACGACGAGCAGCTCGCGCCCAAAGCCTTGGCCTTGACGCGCGGGGTGCACCGCGATACGATTCAGGTGGCCAAAGGTACCGCGCACCGTCAGGATCAGATAGCCCACAAGTTCGCTGCCATCGTAGGCCACCAGCACCCAGGTGTCGGGCCGCTGGCTGACCTGGCGAAAGGTCTCCGCCGTCTCCCACCACAGCCAAGGGAAAGCTGCCTCCTCCAGAGCAACCAGAACGGGCAGGTCGCTCTCCTGGAGGTTGCGCACGGCCAGGCGGCGCGGCATGTCTGGGACACGCACATCTGGCTTCTGATAGCATACCACATCTTCGAGCACAATGAAACCCTTGTCCTGATAGAAGGGGAGGGCGCGCCGATATTCGCGCTCGGAGAGGACGACAAGCTCGCTGCCGCTGTCGGCAAAGCTGGCCAGCAGGCGATCAACAAGCTCTTGCCTGTGGGCGGATGGGCTGGACTCCATGAGCAGGCCGATGGCCGGGCGGCCCTTCCAATAGCCACCCACGATGTAGTCGCCGCTCTCCGGCACCATCCAGCCCAGGTGGGGGTACTTCTCCAGATGCTCGCGCAGGGCGCGCACGGTGAAGAAGCTCTCCGGCACTAGCCAGACGCGGTGCAGGTCAGCGGGGGTCAAGGGAACGAGATGGGTAGCCGTTGTGGTGACCGTGATCAGACCTCCGTCTTCGGATCAGGGTGCGGTAGCATCGGCAAGGACAGCACGCTTGAGCTCCAGGACTGCCTGCTCGAAGCCCGGCAGGGCGTCCGCCAGGCACAGCGTCCGCTCGATGCGAAAACTGCGCAATTTGGTGAGGTCGTCCCCCAATGTGCCAAACCCTGGCAGCGCTCTCAGCCTGTCTGCAAAGTCCCTGAGTGCTACCGGCGGCACCCGCCCATGCATGTATCCGAGGTTGATCCAGAGCAAACCATCCGTCGCCACGGTAAACACGCTGATGGTTGCCTTGCCCTTCATTATGTGGAAGGTAAAGGACCCTGTCTCGCGCCCGACACCCCACCAGACGCGGCTGGCATGCTCTTGGGTGAACGCATAGAGCGCGCGAGCAGTCCTCGCAACATCGGGCGTGTTCTGCTTCTCCAGTTCGTCGAAGAACCGCCCTTCGTCCCATTGGCGCTTAGGCGGACGCCTCCCGGTAGCTCCATGCAATTGGGGCACAAGCAATTCAATGTCGCCATGAGCGAAATAGCGCAACTCGAGAGCCAATACTTCGAAGCTCTCCAGGCTACGAGAGTTCAGGTATTCGACAACCCGTCGCAGCTCATCGTTCATGTTATCAACCACAACCAGCAGGCGGAAGCGTCCAGATCTCAGATTCTCTGCAACAGCTTGCCTGAAGTCCTCCTCGGCCCACTCATTCTCCTCGGGCACTCGCTGGCGCATCAACGTGGTAAGCGGGGCATTGAGACGCGTCTTTGCGATCTCATCGAACTGCTCATAGGTCATGCCCCACAGATGCGCCGCATACTCGAGGAGCTGTCCAACGACCTTGCGTCTGACATCGGGATTGCTCGCCAGCTTGCACTCAATGATGGTGATGCCGCCGGTCTCATCAATGGCGATCAGGTCGGTGTTGCCCGATCCTGGTAGCCCGGCCTCTTTGATGCAGACCCGTAGCTCCGGGACACCATCACCGATATCATCAACTGGAATAAGGTCAGGGGATTGAAACAGGATGTCTTGGATCTCCCTTTCGGCCTTGTAGACCTTTACCGCAGCCTTTCGCCATTGCTTGCCTTTACTGTCTCGCATTGCTATCTTCATGCTTCAGGCCTCGCAGTTGCTGCCATGATCGTCAGTAGGTCGGGCATGGTGCCCGACACCCAGGGCGGCGGGTACCATACCCGCCCTACCTGACAGCCAGTTTCTGCCGTCCCACATGACGCCACATCGGTGGCATGGGGTTCTCAAAACTACATCTCTGATGCGTTCACCGTTGGGGCATTGATGGCCAGTATGTTGTCAGTGTGCTTACGCAGCCAGAGCTTCGCTTCTTCCAGTGTCACGCGGACGTACTCTGGCTCGTTCTCTCTATGCTCGCGTGCCTCCCAACTCGCGCTCCAACGGCGCGCAGCCTCGGACACGGGTGAGTGGGTTCGGCGCCGGCCACTTCAGGAGTGACAGGCGGTTCATGGGAATGCACGTATTAGCCCGATCACTGAGTCTTCGAGCCGCGTTTGGCACTACGGAACGCGCTCGATTGCCTGCCCCGGACGCAGGCCAGGGGAAATCGGCTTCTCATCCGCCGCACCCGGATGGTACCGAGATTAATGATCGCTGCACAAGTGTGTAAACTCGCCAAGGCCGGAATGGTACTGCACATACGCTCGAATGAATTCGGCATTTGATCAAGGTTGCCAAATCTTACACATTACTACTATTACTTCGCTTTGTCATTCTGAGGAGCGGAGCGACGAAGAATCTGGGGCTGCGACGTGTTACCACCCCGAAATCGAGATTCTTCGCTCGCACAGAACGCTCCCTCAGAATGACCGATCCGCTGAGCGAAGCAGTAGGATTAGAAGCGGAATTGATTCCCGCGCATGTCCATACAGCCCGTGGCCGTAACCAGCCGGTTTGGCTACTTATGCAGCGCTCTATAGAAGCGCACCGAAGGACCGGAAACCTGCGAGTGATAGGGACAATTCTTTGATCTTCATTGACGTCCCGCAGGTTCGGAACCCTGTCTTTCACCCACGTATCTCTCCGGCGACTGTAAGTCGCTGCAACAATGGCGCAAAGCCGCTCTTCAGCGGCTCGACCAGCCTGCGCAGGCAGGCTTTGTGCAGTCCTTGCAGCGGTTTGGAGCCGCCAGGGCACGGGTACAGGACAGGCTTCAGAACCTCCGTGCCAATCGCTTGATAACGCGCACTGCTTCTAGCGTCACCCACTTGTTCGGCGCGCCGGCCGGGCCGAAGTCGGCGGGCGGACGGCGAGCGACGTAGTCCATGCGCCAGCGGCCATCGGCGTCCTGCTTGTCAAGGATCGCCTGCACCGCCGCCGCGACCTTGGGCCGATCCGGGCCGTAGCCCAGGCGCGTGAGGCCGTCGAGGGCGCCCAGCAGCGAATAGCCAAATTCCGGATAGCTGAACTCTGTCCACGCGTCCTCCACGTGGTAGCGGCCCATGCCTGGCTCCAACAGCAGGCGGTAGACCCATTCGGCGGCGCGGGCCGTTGTCGGCGTCGCCGCCAGAGCGGGCACCAGGGCAGCCGCGCGCAGATAGTCAATGGTAGCCCGTAGACAGCCGCGACCGGAGCGGTCGCACAGCCAGCCGCCATCGGGCCGCTCCGTGGCCAGCAGCCAGTCCATGGCCCGCTGCGTGCGGGGGTCGTCGCCCAGGCCGAAGCGCACCAGGAAGCGCACGATGCGGGCATGGGTGCAGGGCATGGGCACGGTCTCGGCCTTGCCGGTGCTCTGGCGGGCGCGGCGAAATGCGCCGTCGTCTCCCTGATGAGCAAACATGTACTCGCACGCCTGGCGGATGCCATCATCAGCAACGGCGAGGCCCATCTCGCCCAGAGCGCTCAGGGTCCAGAATGTGCCGGAGCACTTGGGCAGGTAGTAGTCGGCCTTAGGCCCCCAGAGTCCCTTGCGGTTGCGGCGGGCCATGATGGAGCGCACGATGGGCGACCCAGGAATGGCATCGCGGGTCGCCGTCACCTCGCGGTCATGCAACGGGCGGCCCAGGACGTCCACCAGCGTCCAATAGCGCACCGCCGGCTCGTCCGGCTCTAGGAGCCACGGGATGGGATCGCCTCTCAGGGACGAATGCCGGTTCTGCACCTTCTTCCTCACGTGAGTGCGGGCGAATCTTGTATTCGCCCCAAAACCCATGTACGCTGGCCCAGAGGGCGAATACGAGATTCGCCCCTACGGAGCCAACGCAACTTCAACATTCCACCGGTCTCTCCTGCAGGTACTCTTAGCGAATACGAGATTCGCCCCAAGGCAGCCATCATCGTGGGTGTGTCCCCGGATACGTGCCGTCATCAAGGGCGTAGACGCCCAGCGGCGCATCTTTCCGATTGCCCTGCTGGTCGAACGCGATCGCGCCCGATAGCCCGCGCCAGCCCGTCGTTGTCCGCAATGCCTCGGCCACCGCTGCCCGGGATGGCTTTCCTTTGGCTTTGATCGCCCGGCCTAAGGCGTCCAGCATAAGCTGCGTGCCATCGTAGGCCAGGACGGTGTACGGCCCGGCTGGGCGCACGCTCGCTGCGGTCAGGCGATCGCGGGCCGCCGCGTCGCTCACCTGATTGAGAGGCAGCGCCAGCGAGACGTAGTAGGCGCCGCGGGCAGCGGCACCAGCGATTTGCGTCAGTCGCGGGTCATCTGTCCCCGGGCCGCCCAGGAAGGACGCGCTGACTCCCGCCTCGCGCATCTGTTTCAGCAACTCGCCCGCCTCTGCTGCCCGTCCTGCAAAGAAGACAAGGTCAGGCGACGAGGCAGCGATCCGCGCAATCGTATCGGCGAAATCCAGTTGCCAGCGCTGGATCGTCTCGCGGTGGACGATGGTGGCACCGCCAGCCCTGGCCGCGGTCTCGAAGGCGGCTGTCAAGGCGTCGCGATATGGCACCTGCTCGCTCACCACGGCAATGCGCCGCGCTCCCAGCGACGACGTAGCAAATCGCCCACCCCGTGCGCCTGCGTCACTGTCCCGCCCGGTGAGGCGAAATACGGCACCAAAGCCGCGCTCTGTCAGGGCATCGGCCCCCGTTAGTGCAACGAAAGGCATACCCGCCTGCTCATACTCTGTGGCGGCGGACAGGGCGGCGGGGCCGTCAAAGCCGCCCAGCACAGCCATCACCAGCGGGTCTATGATCATCTCCCGTGCCCGTTGCGCGGCAACATCGGCTTCGTTGCCATCGTCCAGGGCCACCAGCTCCACGCTGTAACCGGCAACCCCACCACCCAGGTTGCGCTCCCGGATAGCCAACCGTACCGCGCCGATGACGCTGTAGCCAACCGACTCATCGAAGCCGATGAACGGTGCCGAAAGGCCGATCTTGATGATGGGTCTCGGCCCGCCCAGTTGGCATGCGGCCAGAAGCAGAACGACTGCGCCGAGAGCAATGGCCCTCATCAACCACAGAGTTGCCCCTGCTCCCACGTACCACAACCAGGCATGAGAAGGCGGCAGCGATGTGGAGTCCGACGACTCCTGTCGTCGGAACGTGACGTCTGACGCAATCAACTGGGAACACAATTCGGCGCGTTGCGATGACGGAGTCCTCGCACTCCACATGCCCATGCTGAACCTGCGACACAGGTGTTCTCTCTGCTGATGGCCAGCCTCCGTGCCTGGGATGATCATGGTCACTACACTGCTCCATTGGTCCCACATGCCAAGAACAGGCCGAGCGGCGCGTTGACTGGAACCAGGACGCGCAAGGCTCTGGGTATTACACTGATCTCCACGGGCGTTGTGTCCGCAGGCTCGCCGTCAATCTGAACGTCCAGGGGGCGTGCCGCTTCGACGGACACGCGCTGCACGCGCTCGTGCCAGACGGCAGCATCGGTCTCGTGGCGCCCAAAGAGCAACAGGATGAAATGGCGTAGCGTCTGGCAGAAGCCATTGCCGTGAAAAACAAACAGGTCCAGCGTACCGTCGTCCAGGCGGGCGCGCGGGGCAAGGCGAAGGATGGCCGCGTAGTGGCGGCTGTTAGCAGCGACGGCCAAGATCATGCGGTGAGCGCTTGTCTGGCCGTCCGCAGTCACGTTGGCCTCTTCGCTCTGGTAGCGCAGGGCAACCCGCACACCAGCCAGAATGTAAGCCAGTGGGCCAAGACGCCTCTTCGCCCACTGTCTGCTCTCCACCTCCCGCGTCACGGTCGCGTCGAAGCCGATGCCCACCCATTGCAGGAAGTAGCGATTGCCGGCGCGGCCCACGTCGGCGACGCGGACAGAGCCGTCGGCAAGGAGGCGCGCAGCCTGAACTGGCTTGCCGATGGGCAAACCCAGGAGGCGCGCCCAAGCGTTGCCTGTCCCCACTGGCAGGATGCCCAGAGCCGTTTCGCTGCCTACCAGGCCGTTGGCTGCCTCGTTGAGCGTCCCATCGCCGCCCACGATCAAGACAGCCTGCTGGCCGCTGGCCGCTGCCCGGCGCGCTAGGACAGTGGCATCGCCACGCCTGAGCGTCTCCTCGACGTTGACTGTCCACCCGCGGCGGGTAAGCTCCTCGGCGGCCTGGCGTATCTGCGCGCCAACGTCACGCCGTCCAGCGGTAGGATTCACGATGACAGTGGCGAACTTCACGGTGCCTTTGTCTGCCGGATACGATACCCTGTCGGTCTGAGAATCACCAGGCTTCCTGCAAGTGAAGACCAATCAGCTTCCGCCAAGAACGCCTTGACCAGCGCCACGAGCTGTCCGGCCACGTACGTCGTCGGCACGCGCAGCACGATCACGCCAGCATGGCTGCCCAGGGGATACAGACGTGAGTCCCCGAATCCGAGATCCCGCGTAACGAGGATACGCCTCTCGCTCTGGGCAAACATGAAGACATCGGTGTCAGCTCTGCCAAGCAGCCCGACGTGACGGACGTGGACAGCATCGTGCCCCATGTCCTCCAGTTCGCCGACCAACGAGAGAGGCATGTCCTCATCAACAAGGAAGCGCAGGCTCATGGCGTTGCCTGCTCGGCAAAGAGCCGTTCCTCCGTCAAGGCATTGGCTGCGTATGCCAAACAAGCGCGTATATCGTCGGCAGAGATCCCGTATTCTTGAGTGATATCTTCGAACGTCATTCCACCTGCCAGAGAGCCGACCACAACGTCTACAGGTACGCGGGTCCCGCGCACTACTGGCTTACCGTGCTGTATTTGCGGATCAACGACAATCTGTTGCACAGTCTCCTCCAATCCAAAGAGTCCTACCCCTTGATCACGCCCAGCGGCTGCAGGCGGGCCACCTTGCGGGCGATGCCAGCCCGGTGCACCACGTCCACTACCCGCCCCACGTCCTTGTACGCCTCCGGCATCTCTTCCACGATGCCGGCATAGCTGGCGCCCTTGACCCGGATGCCCTTCTTGGCCAGATCGCCAATCACCTCTTCGGCCCGCACCTGGCGCTTGGCCTTGGCCCGGGAGAGGGCCCGTCCGGCCCCATGGCACGTGGTGCCGAAGGTAGCCTCCATGGCGCCTCGCGCGCCTACCAGGACATAGGATTCGGTACCCATGCTGCCGCCAATCAGCACGGGCTGGCCCACCGCCCGGTATACGGAAGGCAGTTCCGGCGCACCAGCGGCGAACGACCGCGTCGCTCCCTTACGATGGACGCAGACTCTCACCTTGCGCCCACCTACCACGTGTTCCTCAATCTTGCCGATATTGTGAGCTACATCATAGACCTGCCGCAGCCACGTATCCTTGACCTTGCCCCTGAGTACATCGGCGAAGACCTGGCGCACCCGGTGGGCCAGGAGTTGGCGGTTGCACCAGGCGTAGTTGGCCGCGCTCTGCATGGCTCCCCAATACGCCTTGCCCTCCGGCGAGCTCAGGGGAGCACAGACAAGCTCCCGGTCTGGCACGCTGATGCCATAGGTATGGAGAGCCTTCTGGAGGCGCTGGACGTAATCGGTGCAGACCTGGTGGCCCAGGCCGCGGGAGCCAGAGTGGACGAGCACCGTGATCTGACCTGGGAACAGGCCAAAGGAGCGAGCTGTCTCCTCGTCATAGATCTCGGCGACTTCCTGTACCTCGACGTAGTGGTTGCCGCTGCCCAGGGTGCCCAGCTGGTCATTGCCCCGCTCTTTGGCCTTGCCGGACACGGCATCGGGGTCAGCATCGGTGAAGCCGCCATCCTCTTCCGTCGCGGTCAGGTCCTCTTGTGCGCCATAGCCACGCTTCACAGCCCAGCGGGCGCCGTCTCGTAGAACCTTGTCCATTTCATCCCGACTCACCCTGACATCGCCCCCACGCCCAACGCCTGTGGGCACGCTGTGGGCCATGGCATCCACGATCGCATCCCGGAAGGGCATGAAGTGCTCTCGCTCAATGCTCGAAGCCAGCAGACGAACGCCGCAGTTAATATCATACCCTATTCCTCCCGGTGAGATGACGCCGTCGGGCAAGGCGGTAGCCGCCACGCCGCCGATGGGGAAGCCGTAACCCTGATGGATGTCGGGCATGGCCAGGGTGTACTGAACCACGCCGGGCAGGGAGGTGGTATTCACCAGTTGCTCCACGGATAGGTCGGCCAGGGCTGCTTCCAGCAGGACATCATCGGCGTAGAGGCGTGCGGGAACCCGCATGAAGTCCCGTGTTCCCTTGGGCACCTCGTAAAGCGTGTCGCTGATCTTCTTTAGGTCTTTCTTGCTGATTTTCTGTTCACTCATGGCTGACCTCCCGGTGATAACAAACAAACTTCAGACGTCGAAAACGATGCGAGCCGCGTATTCACCAGCAGCCCGCTCAATCCTGAGCCCGTGGTACGTCACCGCCTTGACAGGCCGGCTGAACTGGCTCCAGGGGCCGCCCTCAGCCACGCCTTCGAGCCGCCCCGGGCTCGGAAGATGCACGGAAAAGCGAGAATACGCCTCACCATGGATCTCCCGCAGGTAAAGGAGCTCGCTCAGCCAGGCTACCAACAACGCCTCGCCGTCGTCCGCTTCCAGTGCGATCTCTCGCCGCACCGTCAGGGGCACAAGGGCCACATCTACCATCTGGGCGAACATGCCCAGGGCGGCATTGGCGAAGAGCTCTTCCAGGCTGCGTCCTCGCACGCGCAGGGCGAGGTCGGCAGTGTGGTCGAGCACCGTGTATGCTGGCTTCTCGCCCTTCCCGGTTGCCATAGGTCGCTCCTACATCCGACATTCCCTAAGGATACGCCGGACGGCCTGCTGGATGTCTTGCGTCGTGTCTATGGCCAGGTGCGGGCGCCGAATGGGCTCTTCCGATGGCCGCATCTTCTCGTAGACGGCCACATCGGCGTCTGAGTGATCCCACGGGTCTGGTCGCTGGCTGCGCCCTGCCAGCCGTTGACGTATGACATTCTCAGGCGCGACGGTGCGCACGACCACGAGCTTGGCTTGTGCGCGGTCAGCCAGGCGGTACAGATGTTCGCGGTTGTGCTCGATCAAGTTCGTCGCGTCGAAGATGACCGACCGGCTGCCAGCCAAGAGATGGGCGATGAGGGCGTGACACACGGCATAGACCCATGCGCTCTCCGGCCCTGTGTGGCGCGGCTGCGCAAAGAGAATGCGCCGCACATGATCGGTCTCCACGATAGTTGCAGACAGGTGTGGTCTGAGCAAGCGTGCCAGATAGGACTTGCCGCTTCCCGGCAGGCCGCACAGCAAGACCAGCACTGGCTGCGCCACAGGCTCGCCGGTGACATCGAGACTAGCCTCTACCGTGGCCACGGCCTTCGCCAGGGCCATCTCTCTGGCCGCCTGCCGTGCGCTGTCCAGGTCCTGTGCTTGACTACTGACAGACTCCACCCTGCCAACCATGTTGGAACTCAACTCGCTCGCTGGCAAGTATACACTGTCTGGCGCTGGTGTCAAGCGCACGGCGGGCCATGCCCAGGCGTGTGCAAACTCGCGGGGGGCGGCTGGAAAACCTCCCGCAGGTTCATTCCAAGCGCAGACCACGACGGGAGTTCGCAACTCCGGGTGTGTTGGAATTGCTGCACACGCCCAGGGTCTTTTCATTGTTCCCACAGCTGTCATTCTGAGGAGCGGAGCGACGAAGAATCTCGGCTCTGGGATGACCACGCGCGGGATTCTTCGCTCCCTCCGGTCGCTCAGAATGACAATGAAATGACCCTGCACAGGCCCGGGTTCAGTTGACAGGCAGAGCCTCTCTATGATACCCTGTCTGGGCACAGACATCAGGCTTGGAGGCTGCTCTCATGCGCGAGTACATTGACGGCAATGAAGCCATTGCCCGCGGCGCCGTGGCCGCTGGTTGCACCTTCTTCGCTGGCTACCCCATTACTCCCGCCTCCTCTCTCCTCGTGCACCTGCTGCGCGAGTTGCCCAAGGTCGGGGCCATCGGCATCCAGGCTGAGGACGAGATCGCAGCCCTGGGCTTCTGCATCGGCGCGTCCATGGCTGGTCACAAGGCAATGACGGCCACCTCTGGCCCCGGCATGAGCCTGATGAGCGAGCACATCGGCCTGGCCATCATGGGCGAGGTGCCCGTCGTCATCGTGGACTGCCAGCGCATGGGGCCCTCCACTGGAGGGGCCACCACCGTCAGTCAGGGCGATGTGCAGTTCGCCCGCTGGGGCACAGCGGGCGGCTATCCCTTGATTGCTCTCTGTCCCTCGACCGTGCCCGAGTGTTACTCTCTGACCATCCGTGCATTCAACCTGGCGGAACGCTTTCGCATACCTGTCATCCTCCTGGCTGACAAGGAAGTCTGTACGACCATGTCTACCGTGGACGTAGCCGACTACGAGCATGTTCCCCTTGAGAAAAGGCGCCTCGCGCCACCTGGCCCGTTTACGCCGTACCCCTATGCCCCGTCGGCATCAATTCCGCCCTTTGCCCCCATCGGCGAAGCGCAGATTGTGCGCTTTAGCGGCTCCAGCCATGACGAACGAGGGCACATCACTAAGAATCCCGCCACAGTGGGGAGACTGAATCAGCACCTGCGGGCCAAGATACGTGCCCATCAGAGAGAGATGTCTTTCATCAAGGCTGACCTGGAGGCAGCGGCGAAGGTGCTCCTCATTGGTTACGGCATTACGGCTGGCTCGATCACGGAGGCAGTACGTCTCGCCCGAGAGCGGGGGGTGCGGGTGTCCGCGCTGACCATTCAGTCTCTCTGGCCTGTGCCAGAGGAGGCCATCGCCAATGCCATGCGGGGCACAGAGCGTGTTGTGGTGGCTGAGCTGAACCTGGGCCAATACCGGCGGGAGATCGAACGGCTGGCCGGGGCGCGGGCCGTGGTTGGCGTCAACCGCGTTGACGGTGAGCTGATTGCACCCGAAGACATTCTGGAGCAGATCGCAACCGCCTAGGCCCCCGGAGCATCCGGCGGGTCCCGCCATCACCCACATTATCAACAACGAGGAGGCTACATCGTGAACCGGTCCTGGCTCGTCGTGCTTGCACTGCTGGTTGTAGTTACGGCTCTCACCGTGACCGCCTGCGGCGGCACCCCCAGCGCAACCCCGCTGCCGACGGCAACGCTCACCTCGACTGCCACCTTCACGGTGACCATCACGCAATAGGGAGGTACGATCTGCAGAGTGGAAAAAGGGGAGGGCCACCCCCCTTTTTCCTGCTTGCTAGCTACCGATGTGGAGTTGGGGGGGGGGCGC
>DAOUCN010000079.1:0-5935 GCA_034431995.1 Chloroflexota bacterium
GCTCAATGATGTGCCACTCCACTCGGCCTTCTCCCCTATGATAGATGGCACTGCCGTTGCTGCCGAACACATCTAGCCGCTCGGGGAAGCCCGGGTAGGCGTTGGTGGTGGCCTGGATGACCCCCAGTGCCCCGTCTCGGTATTCGAGGATCGCCACGCCTTCATCTTCCACCTCAATGCGGTGGTTGAGGGTGCGCGTCTGGGCGCTCACCTGCGCTGGCAGGCCCGTCAGCCAGAGCAGGAGATCGAGCAGGTGGATGGCCTGGTTGATGAGAACGCCGCCGCCCTCGTGGGCCCATGTGCCCCGCCAGGGTGCGCTGCGGTAGTACTCGTCGGTGCGATACCACAAGGTGGTGGCGCTTACCCAGAGCAAGCGCCCCAGCTTCTTCTCTTCCATGGCTGACTTGAGGGAGCGGGCCAGCGGGCCGAAGCGGCCCTGGAAGACCACACCCAGGGTCACGCCAGCCTGCTCGCAGGCCCGGATCATGGCGTCGCACTCGGCGACAGAGCAGGCCATGGGCTTCTCGCAGAGGACGTGCTTGCCGGCTCGGGCAGCTTCCACCGTCATGGGAGCGTGGAGGTCGTGCGGGGTGCAGATTGTGACCGCATCCACGTCAGGGCGCGCCAGCAGATCGCGATAGTCTGCGTGCCACGTTCCGCCGTGCTGCGCCGCGAAGGCCTGGCCGCGCTGCGGCTGGCGCGTAGCAACCGCGACCAGAGCTGCGTCGGGCACGGACTTGATGGCAGCGGCATGGAAACCCGCGATGTTGCCCAAGCCAATGATGCCAAAGCGGAGTGTGCTCATTGTTGGTCAACCTCTATGTTCCTTGCAGATGGACAGACACAAGGCGGTTTCGTGTATGGGTCCCCTTGTTCCTGCTTCGGCATAGCAGGTCACGGGATGTAGGTGACCACGAGCTTCGGTCGGAACTCGGGGGCAGAGTAGTAGTCGGATGAACGCAGATGATACTCAACCTGGCCGCCGCTGCTGCTGCCGATGAGCACGAACCCGTGGTTGCCTCCTGGATTGGCTACCCATGACTGCACCAGAGGCTTCAGGTTCAGCTCATACCACACATGCGCTTGTGTGAGGGTCTGCGTGCCGGTGGGAGTGTCTTCCCTGTCCGTGCCAATGGCGTTGGCGCCGGGGAATCCCCAGGGCGTACCGGCTGAGGCCAGCAGCCACGTTGTTTGCGTCAATGACCAGGAACGCAGCAGGCGATAGGCGCTGACCGCCAGGGGATTGCTGTTGGTCTGGGAATCAACGTACAGGCTGAGACTGGCTTGGAGAATGGTGGCGGTGACAGGTATGGAGGAGATGTCGAAGCGCATGAGGGCAACGCGGTGCCCTGTGGAGCGCAGCCACAGGGTAGTGTTGGTAGCGAAATTGGTGGTGGCGTCGCCAGGGTCATAGTTGCTGATGTGGGTATCCCAAACGCCGTCGTAGCCCGGACTGGGGCTGATGCCCTGGCGGAAGACGACTGCGATGGGGGTGCGTGTCGGTGTAGCCGACGGCGTGGCAGTGCGGGTAGGCGTGGGTGTCGCCACCGGGGTAGGAGAAGCGGTAGGAGTCCTGGTGACGGTGCCGGTGGCCACGGGTTCCATGGTGGCCGTGGGCGAGGGCACAGTGGTCGCCGAGGGCGTCTGGGTGCCGGTCGGTTTGGGAATGGGGGTGCCCGTGACGCTGGGCGTTGGTGTTCCTGGTGGGCTGTAGACGGATAGCACCAGCGGCAGGTGCACCCACCAGCGTGTGGCCGTGGCTGTGGGCGTGCGCGTGTTTGGCGGCGTGGGCGTGGGGCCCGTCGGCACGGTGTAGGCCACGGTCAGCTTGGGGCGGAAGGTGCCCCTCAGGCCGATCTGGTGATCTGAAGAGAGAAAGTCGTAGTCAACCTGGGGGCCGGGCATGCCCTTGAGCACGAGACCCGTGTTGTCTTCGGGGAAGGCTACCCACAAGGCGACCAGATTGGTCACATCGAACTCGTACCAATCGCCGAGTGTGCTGACCGAGCGCGTGTCCGTCGGCGCGGTCATGCGGTCTGAACCGAGGCCATTGGCCCCTGACACTGTCCAACGGGCGCCGGTTGTGGCGCTGAACCAGGTGGCTGCGCTGGCAGACCAGGGGCGGACCATGCCGAACACGCTGAAGGTTCCCGGATGGCCGATGGTCGCGCCGCTACTGAAGAGGGCGAGTTTTGCGCTCAGCACGGTGGCATAATAGGGAACACGCGTGAGGTCAAAGCGTATGAGGGCGGCTCGCGTATCATTGCTGCCAATGGTCAGGACGGGCTCGCGCCCGTAGTTGGACGTGGGGTCTCCTTCGTTGCTGATGAAGGTATCTTCGACTTGCTGGTAGGTCGTATCGGGCTGCTCACCCCGCTGGAAAACCACGACTGTCGGCACGACGGACGGTGTGGGTGTGATGCTGGCAGTCGCTGTGGGCGTGCGGCTGGGAGTGGGGACCGGCGTGAAGTTGATGGGCAAGGAATAGAGGACATGCAGCTTTGGTCGTAGGTTCGGCACCGACAGATAATCGCCCGACACTAGGGCATATTCCACCTGGGGGCCGCTCGCTGTCTTGATGATGACGCCCGAGTTGGTCTCTGCATCGGCGACCCAGGCGCGTACCAGGTAGGTCAGATCGAAGGCGAACCATGATGCAACGGCGGCAACGGTCGTGGTGGCAACAGGTGTGTTCATGCGGTCGGTGGAAAGGCCATTGCAGCCTGGGAAAGCCCATCGGTTGCCGGTGGCGGCCAAGTACCAGGTGGACTCGTTCTCCACCCATGGCCGCAGCACCTGGTAGGCTCCCACAGACAGAGGGCTGATATTGGTGCGTGATTGGCTGTAGAGGCTGAGGGTGGCGCTGTAGACGGCGGCATAGGTGGGCAAGCTGGTCAGATCGAAGCGCAGCAGACTGGCCCGGTGGTCGTTGGAGCGCAGGCGCAGTGCGCCATCGGCGCCGTAGTTGGCATTGAGATCGCCATAGTCGCTGATGAACGTGTCGGCAGCACCGATGTAGTCTGGCGCGGGGCTGACCCCTTGCTGGAATGTAACTGCCACGGGGACGCCATAGGCGATGGTGGGAGTAGGAGTGGGCGTGTCTGGACTGAAGGGCCCGTAGACGACTGTGAGCCGTGGGCGGGTCGAGGGTAGGGCCGAGCTCTCAGCGGACCGCAGGTGGTACTCGTCGCCCGGTAGGCCGCCGGTCTTCAGAATCAGACCGTAGTTGGCGGCTGGGTCGGCAAGCCATGCTTGGGCCAGGGCCGTGACGTCGAGGTCCACCCATGTCCCGCTGGCGGTGAGGGTGCCGCTACTGGTTGGCGCCCCCACGCGGTCCGAGCCGGGGCCGTTGCAGCCAGCCAGGGTCCAGAGATCAGCATTGGTGGCGTTGAACCAGGTGGCCTCGTCGGCGGCCCACGCGCGAAGGACGCGATAGATGGTGACAGGCACAATTCCGGTGCCCTCGGGGTGGGCCTCGACGTAGAGGCTGAGGGTAGCCTGAGTGACTGTGACATCGGCAGTCAGTCCGGCCAGCTCGAAGCGGAGAAGGGCGGCTCGCTGGTCGCCCGATGCCAGGGCCAGGACCTCCTCGCTACCGTAGTTGGCAGCCTCGTCTCCCAGGCGGCTGATGAACGTGTCGGCGGCGCCGTCGTAGTCGGGCGAGGGGCTGACACCCTGCTGATAGACGATCTGCGACGTTGTGGCAGGTCGCTCCTGCCGGCTCTGCTGGAAGCTGGCGGCAGGGGGCACGAAGATCAAGGCAAGCGCCATGATGCCCACTAGCGCTGCCGCGCTGCAAACGACGGCCATAGGGCCGGCGCAACGACGCGGGCAAGGCTCGCTCTGGCGCAGAGGACTGCACAGCCGCACGTGAACAGGCACTTTCGCTACGCTACTGATCTTGACTTCTCCTGGCATGGGCCATTTGCAGCGAGGGCGACGGCGTGCGCCCTGATTATACCACAAAGGCTTGCGCTATGACCATATCACGGCGTTGACCTAGGCCTAACGCAAAGCCGTAGTGTGGCCGAACAAGCTCGCGCAGATTGATGCCAGCCGCCCCGCGGACAGCCGCAAACGCCTCCGCTGCAACGCGGGCGCCACCTGCGGGAGGTTGATGCTGACTTTGCACAGGCCGTGGATCCCTTTCGCTGCGTGGGATCCGTGCATAAATGGTCGGCCAGTGGCCAACAAAGCATTTGATTCACGGCTGAGGCGCAGAGAGCGCAGAGTTCATGCCTGTTTTTCCTCTGCGGCCTCTGTGTCGCACCGGTGAGTCGGCCCGCCTCAGAGTTGTGCACGGATATCAATCGCTGCCCATTGCCTTCCACAGCACGAATCTGTATAATATCCTCACATGACAGCCAGACACGTTGCGTCGAGCGGTAGCCAGGTGCTGGTGCACACGGGTGACGGCAAAGGCAAGACGACCGCAGCCCTCGGTGTCGCTCTGCGCGCCGCAGGACATGGACAGAGGGTTCTCATCGTGCAGTTTATTAAGGGTTCCTGGCACTATGGAGAACTGGACGCCCTGGCCCGCCTGCCAAGTATCGAGCTTGAGCGTGTCGGCAAAGGGTTCGTTGGCCTCCTTGACGACAAGCTGTCGTTTGCCGAGCACCAGCGGGCAGCCCAGGAAGGCTTGGCCCAGGCGCGCGACAAGATTGTGAGCGGCCAGTACGATCTGGTGGTCCTGGACGAGATCAACAATGCGGTGCAGATGGGACTGGTGCCCGTAGAGGATGTCTTGACCCTGATCGCTCAGCGTCCCCCTGGTACGAGCCTGGTTCTGACTGGGCGCTCTGCCCACCCCCGTCTCATCGCGGCTGCCGACTGGGTGACGGAGATGCGTGATGTCAAGCACCCGCCAGGGGCGGCCAGGAAGGGAATTGGCCTCTAAATGAATAAGACGGTTGCACCCCCTCTGGCGTTGCGGACAAGCTGGCTTGTGCCTCTGCTGCTGGCGCTGATCATCCTGATCTGGGGTTCATCGTGGGCGTTCATTCGCGTGGGCCTGGAGAGTTTCCCGCCCTTCCTCTTCGCGGGGGCGCGCTTCGTGGCGGCGGGGATGATCCTGTTACTGGTGGCGCGCGCTCAGCGACTCGCCCTGCCCGATGCCCGCACAGGCGGAGAGACCGTGCTTTTGGGCATGCTCTCCCTTGCCTTGTCCATAGCTACCGGGTACTGGAGTCAGCAGCACATTGACTCGGGTCTGGCAGCGGTGCTCTTTAGCACGATGCCGCTGTTCACCGCGGTAGGAGCATGGCTCTGGCTGCCGGAGGAGCGTCTTACGTGGATCAAGATCGTGGGCCTGGGGTTGGGCGTTGTGGGGACGGCTCTGCTGATGAGCGATAATCTGACCTTTGGCGGCGGGAAACCGGTCGCCCTGGGATTGATGATTCTCAGTGCGGCCTCGGCCGGGCTGGGCACAGCCTGGGTCAAACGCCTGGTGGATAAGGTACACCCCTTGCTGTTGACAGGTGTGCAAATGATGGTGGCGGGCCCTCTCTTGCTCCTCATTGGGCTGGCGACAGAGCGCTTGCCGGCGTCCGCTTCCGCAGGCGCTCTCTTGAGTCTGGCGTACCTCATCGTGGCGGCGTCGTGCGTGACGTTCGTTGTGTATTACTGGGTCATGCAGCGAGCGTCCGCCGTCAGCATGTCGCTGATTGCTTTTGCCACACCGCCCGTTGCCGTGATCCTCGGCGTCGTGTTTCTCGGCGAACGGGTGGGTCTCTCTCTGCTGGCGGGGATGATTGCGATTATCGTCGGGGTTATTCTAGTGGAGGCGACAGGGTAGGGGCACGGCAAGCCGGGGCACGGCAAGCCGGGGCACGGCACGCTGGGGCACGGCACGCTGGGGCACGGCACGCTGGGGCACGGCACGCTGGGGCACGGCACGCCGGGGCACGGCACGCCGGGGCACCGCAACCCCTGCCCC
>DAOUCN010000080.1:0-15385 GCA_034431995.1 Chloroflexota bacterium
TCGGGGAACCAGGCGGCTTGATTCGCAGGGCGTGGGTGCGGGCCCGGGAGCTGGATCAGCCGACGATCTACGACTCGGTGTACGCCGCTCTCGCCGAAGCTGATGGCTGCGAGCTATGGACGGCGGACAAGGCCTTCTACAGAGCGGCCTCGCCAAAGCTGCCCTATGTGCGCCTTCTGGCCCACTTCCGACGGAATGCCACAGATGCTGCGCCAAGATGAGGAGCTTCTGCGCGATGCCCTCCGCCTCTACAGCCCTACCGGCGAAGAGCATGAGATCGCCCGCTTTCTGGCCGAGCAGATGGTAGAGCGTGGCCTCGGCGGCCGCGTGGACGAGGCAGGGAATGCCGTAGGAGAGATCGGCCAAGGCCACCCCCATATCGTGCTTCTGGGCCACATTGATACCGTACCCGGCTTCATCCCCGTGGAAGTGCGTGACGGCGCCATCCATGGCCGCGGCGCAGTGGACGCCAAGGGGCCTTTTCTCGCCTTCGTCTGCGCTGCCAGCCGCCTTGTCGGGGACAAGCAATTTCACGGCCGCATCACCCTGGTGGGCGCAGTGGAAGAGGAATGCGTCACCTCAAAGGGCGCACGCCATGCCCTCTCCGTCTATGATCCTGACTTCGTGGTCATCGGCGAGCCAAGCGGTTGGGATGCCGTCACCCTGGGCTACAAGGGCCGCCTTATTATCCACTACAGACTGGTCCGCCCCATGGCCCATACCGCGGCCCGCGCCGCCGTCCCCGCCGAGGAAGCTGTCGCCTTCTGGCAGAAACTAGTGGACTACGCCCGCGTGTGGAACGAGCAACACGGCGTCTCCAGTGGCCAGTGGGTAGCCGTAGACCCATCGCTCCGCCATTTCGTCACCGGCGAAGACCCCTTCGAGCAGCGTGTGGAGGCCCGCATGGCCCTGCGCCTTCCCCTCGGCCTCGCCCCCGATCAGGCTCAGGCGGACATCGCCGCTTTCGCAGACGAGGCCGCCGTTTCCTTCTCAGGTGCAGAGACTGCCGTGAAAGCCGACAAGAACACGCCCCTGGTACGCGCTTTCCTGGCAGCCATTCGCGGTGCAGGCGGCGAGCCGCGCTTCAAGCTCAAGACTGGCACATCGGACATGAACGTCGTAGCGGCCCGCTGGCGCTGCCCCATGGTCGCCTATGGGCCTGGCGACTCTAGTCTCGACCACACGCCCGACGAGCACCTGAGCCTTGACGAGTATGCACGGGCGATTGACGTGCTGGAGAGCGTGCTGCTCACCTTCTGCTCACAATGACAGGCAGGACGCCAGTCCGCGAACTCCTGGCCGAGAAGGTCGCCCCTGACGGCATTGACCACTAGATCCAGCTTCGTAACCTACGCCCGCATGTTGGTGGCCCTGGCCTGGGATGTGCGCCACGGTTCAACAAGCTGCGTATCACCGCCCGCATGCAACACTTGCTGCTGTGTGCCGGGCCAGCCGTCCACCAATTGTGCACGCATCCTTGCGTGCCCCTCTCGGGATGCGAGCATTCGTGCGTTGTCCGTGGATGGCTGGCAAGACGGGATACAAATGCCGTTGTGGGCGGCTGGCCTTCTGCGACGTGAAAAGTCCCTGGAGGACGCGCTGAAGCCCTCTTGACGTCTCTGTGATTAAGTCGTAGGATGCATCCGCGTCCAGCAGCAGTCACGATGCCACAACCAAGACACGAAAACACGCAGACCGCGGGTGCCTCCGTGTATATATGCATCTCTTTGTGACTTGGTGTCTTCCTGGTTAGGCGACAACTCGAAGGGAGGTTCTCACTCTTGCAAACCGTGATTCTTGGCGCCGGCAGCCTGGGCTCCGTCATTGGGGCCTATCTGGCCCGCGCTGGCTTTGACGTCACCCTGATCGCCCGTTCCGGCCACGCCGACGCCATCCAGCGCGACGGCCTGCACGTCACTGGGCTGGCCGATTTCACCGTGCACCCGCGGGCCACAGCCGATCCGTCCCAGGTGACAGAAGCGGAGCTTCTCCTGGTCACCGTCAAGACGAAGGACACGCTGCCTGCCCTGGAAAGCGCACGCCACATCAAGGTCGGCGTGGCTGCCTCGCTCCAGAACGGCGTCGTAAAGAATGAGCAACTGGCATCGGTGTTCGGCCGCGATAGGGTCATCGGCGCGACCACCATCGTCGGCGCCTCGCTGGTGCGCCCTGGCGTGGTCGCCCACACTGCCGACGGCTACACCTTCTTCGGCGAGCTGGCTGGCGGCACCTCTGAACGCGTGCAGCGTGTAGTCGGCATGTTCAGCAAGGCCGGGCTTAAGGTGCAGGGCACAGATAACATCGTCTCTGCCGAGTGGGCCAAGCTGTGCCAGATGTGCCCGGCTGCCATAGTGTCTGCTCTGACCCGCCTGGAGTACTACAAGGTATGCAAGGGGCCAGACACCGCTCACCTGTTTGTTACGCTAACCAAGGAATGTGCGAAGGTCGCCGTGGCTTGCGGCGCGACACTGGCCGACTATCCGGGTTTCAACGTCAAGACGCTGGTGGATGCCCCCTTCGAGCAGGCCGTGCAGATCATCATCCGGCGCGGCGAGATGCTGGAGCAGCGGGGCATGACCAGCGTGCGCATCTCCACCCTGCAAGATGTCCTGGCGGGCAAGAAGACCGAGATCGAAGAGATCGCCGGCTACATCGTGCAGCAGGCCAGTGAGAAGAATGTCGCCGTGCCCGCCGTCGAGTTCGGTTACCGCGCCATACGCGGCATAGACGCCTGGCTGTGAAAAATCCAGACCTGTCAGGTTTGGTGACTGTTGTGGGGACAGGAGTGCCGCTACCGATCAAGGATCGCCCGGTGACCTGGCTGTGCCGCGCTCTGGCGTGGCTGTTTGACCTCGCCCGCTGGCTGGGAGGCGACGCCCCCGCGCCCCAACATATCCTCGTCCTCAAGCCCTGTTGCCTGGGCGACGTGCTCATGGCCACACCCCTGCTGCGCACCCTGCGGGAGGGCTATCCAGACGCCCGCATCACATTCGCGGTAGGCCCGTGGTCGCGGCCAGCGCTGGAAGGGAATCCCAACATCAATGCGTTTCTGGACTGTGGGCCGGTTGGCAGCGGACCGTTCCGCATGCGCGATTACATCTCCCTGGCGCGCCGTCTGCGCCAGGGGCAGTTCGACCTGGCCATCGTGCTGGAGCGCTCGCCCGTTCTGGGGCTGCTGCCCTTCCTGGCCGGCATCCCTCGGCGCGTGGGGCTGGACAGCGGCGGGCGCGGCTTCGCCCACACCCTGCGCGTGCCCGTGGACTGGAGCCACCCCAAACACGAAGCGGAGCTGTACCTGGACTGCGCCCGCGCCCTCGGCCTGCCAGTCGTCGGCCGTCGCCTAGAGTTCTTCCCTTCTGCCGCCGACCGCGCCCGGGCTGCCAGCTTACTCGACGGCCTATGGCCCCGTGTCGCTGAAGCCGCTACCGAACGCGCGCCACGCATCACGGTCCCCACACCCGACGCCTCACAGCCCCACACCCGACATCCGACACCCGACACCCGATACCCCCTGGTTGCCATCCACCCCGGCGGTGCTGCCAACCCAGGGATGACTCTGCTGGCCAAACGCTGGCCGCCCAAGCGCTTCGCTGCCATAGCTGACCGACTTGTGGAGACGCTGGGCGCGCGCATCATTCTCGTCGGCGCTCCCAGCGACGCCCAGGCTGTGGACGCTGTGCGGCAGGCTATGCGGCATCAGCCTGGCGTACTGGTGGGCAAGACGACCATCGGGCAACTGGCGGCCATCTATGAGCATTGCTCCCTGATGATCGGCAATGACAGCGGCGTCATGCACCTGGCTGTAGCCGTGGACACGCCCGTCGTCGCCATCTTTGGCCCGTCGGATCCGCGCGTCTATGGCCCGTTCACCGCCCAAGGCATCGCCGTGCGCAAGGATGCCGACTGCGCCCGCCGCTGCTTTGCGCCGGGCCGTTCCATCGCCGTCCGCTGCGACCGCCGCTGCATCGAGGCGGTAACTGTTGACGACGTGTGGAATGCAGTGCAGGGCGTCCTGGCGAGGAGGGCATGAGGCAGATGGGTAGGCTGCGGGATCGTCTGCGCCATGCCTTGCTCGTCGCCGCTGCGCGCGCCCTCACCCTAACCCTCTCCCCCAGGGAGAGGGAACATGTGCGCACCCCCCTCTCCCCCAGGGAGAGGGCCGGGGTGAGGGCCGCCCCCTCTCCCCCCAGGGAGAGGGCCGGGGTGAGGGCCAACCCGCGCCTCCTGCTCATCCGTCCGGACCACCTCGGCGACTTGCTGTTCGCTACCCCTGCCATCCATGCCCTGCGCGCGGCGCTGCCCGGCGCCCACATCGCCTGCCTGGTTGGCCCCTGGGGTCAGCCGGTGCTCGCGGGCAATCGGGACCTTGACGAGATCCTGACCTGCGACTTCCCTTGGTTCAACCGGCGGCCCAAAAGGACTCCCTGGGAGCCATACACTGTCCTTTGGCGCGAATCACGTCGGCTGCGCTCCCTGGGCTTCGATGCTGCCATCGTCTTGCGCTTTGACTTCTGGTGGGGCGCCATGCTGGCACATCTGGCCCGGATTCCTCGCCGCGTTGGCTACGCGACGCCCGATGTCTGTCCCTTTCTCACGCAAGCCATTCCCTACACCCCTGACCGCCATGAGGTGCAGCAGAACTGGCGGCTGATGGAGGCTGTCACCGGCCAGCCTCTCCCCGGCCAGCCCGGCCCGCTGCGCTTCGCTGTCCCACCCGGCGACGTGGCCTGGGCAGATGAGGTGATCCGCGAGCCCAGCATCGCTATTCACGCCGGGGCGGGCGCGGCGGTGAAGCTGTGGGACATCGAACGCTGGATCGCCGTGGGCAATGCCCTGGCCGAACGCCACCGGGCGCCCATCGTCCTGACCGGCAGCCAGGCTGAGATGCCGCTGACCTCTGCCATCGCGGCGGGGCTGCATGTCCCCTGTCTCAACCTGGCCGGACAAACGAGCCTCGGCCAACTGGCGGCGGTCTTTGCCCGCTGCCAACTCGTTCTCGGCCCCGACAGCGGCCCGCTGCACCTGGCCGTGGCCGTCGGCACGCCGACTGTTCACCTCTTTGGCCCGATAGACCCAGCCACCTTCGGCCCGTGGGGCGACGCCGCTCATCATGTTGTCGTCCAGGCCCGCTTCTTCGATCAGCCCTGCCACAACAAGGCGTGCAATCGCCTGGATTATCCAGCCGATCAACTACAAGACCATCCCTGCATGCAGACCATCGCAGTGGAGGCCGTTCTCGCCGCCGCAGAACACACACAACGCCCAGACTTCCGAAGCCAGGCAACAATCCCCAAATCCCCTAGGCCCGGCAGATAGCCGCATGCGCAACATACTCGTCGTCAAGCTGGCCGATATTGGAGACGTGCTCACCGCCACGCCGGCCCTGCGCGCCCTGCGCCAGAGCCACCCTGCCGCGCGCATCACTGCCCTAGTCACACCCGGCTCCGCCGACGTGTTGCGCGGGCTTCCATATCTCGATGCTCTCGTCCTCTTCGATAAGTTCCGTTACGACCGGCCTTGGGACGCCTTGCGTCCGCGTTCGCTAGCGGCTGGATGGGGCTTCTTCCGCGACCTGTGCCGTGCCGACTACGATACGGTTGTCATCCTTCACCACCTCACGACGCGCTGGGGGGCAGCCAAATACGCAGCCCTCGCCCTGGCCAGCGGCGCCCTTATCCGCGCTGGCCTCGACAACGGGCGCGGCTGGTTCCTGACCCATCGCCAGCGCGACCAGGGCTTCGGCGCTCTGCACGAGGTTGATTACTGGCTTGAGGTCGTTGGGCTCCTGGGCGCACACACGACTGACCGGCGGCTGGAATTGGCCGTTGGCCAAGCGGAACGCGGCTGGGCAGCCACCGTTTTGCGCACCGCTGAGGGCGAATCCCCGCCTGCCCATATCGCCATTCACCCAGGGTCTGGCAGTCACATCCTGTCTAGGCGCTGGCCGCCGGAACGCTACGCTGCCCTGGCAGACGCCCTCGCTCAACGCTACGGGGCGCGCATCGTCTTGGTGGGGGGGCGAGGGGAAGAAAACGTCGCCCGCCAGGTGGCCAGCCAGATGCACCATCCGGTAATGAACCTGGCGGGACAGACGCACATCAAGCAACTAGCAGCCGTCTTGGAGCGGTGCATGCTGTTCGTTGGTGGTGACTCAGGGGTAATGCACGTGGCGGTGGCGTCGGGGACGCCTGTGGTGGCCCTGTTTGGGCCGACCAACGAGCGGGCTTGGGGGCCCTACGTGCCACCGGGGAGCGACCGACGGGCGATGGTTGTCCGTGCGCCCGCGACGGCACCCTGCATGTATGTGGGCTATCGCGTTGGCGATCGCGCGGCTGAGAGTGGGCGTGCCGCCATTGAGGCCATCACACCGCAGATGGTACTCGCGGCTGCCGAGGAGGTGACAAACCTCCCGCAGGCTCAGGAGCCTGCGGGAGGTTGACCGCGCAGAACCTGTGCGTGACGCAGATCAGTAGTGAATCCAGACCGGTATGCCGATCTCGGCCCAATTGAAGAGGGTACGAGCATCGGCGTCACTAAGCATAATGCAGCCGTGCGTTGCGGGCCTGCCAAGCACCGACGTGGAGAGAACCGTGCCGTTGCGCAGGCGCGCCATGCCATGAAAGCCATTCTCGCTAGAACCTGCGTAGTAGATACCCATCCACCACGGCATACCCCAGCCCATGGAGGTAGAATAGGCCCCCGTCGCCATCTTGTCGAGGATCTTGAAATTGCCGGTGCGGGTCACGTAGGGGGCTTTGCCGGTGGACGCCACAAAGCGGTAGACAACCTGCCCATTCTGGTACGCAATGACCCGCTGCTTGGTGAGGTCAACTTCGATCTTCTTGCCAGACGTGTTCGCCGGCACGATGCCGGGTGTGTCCTTCAGGCGGGCCATGCCATCCTTCGCCTCTTGCCCGTCCGGATTGATGGCCGCCGCCTTCTCGTAGTTGCCATAGGCATCAACTGGTTTGCTGCCCTTCTCAAGGGCGGCAGCCAGACCAACATAGGCCTGATACAGACGTGGCGTCACCTGGCGGTAATTGGGGTTGCCGTCGTAGATCTCACGCAAAGGGGCAATAGCAGCGGCGTAGTCATTCTGGTTGAGCGCAGTCGTGCCGTCCAGGTACAGCTTGGCGAACAATCTCTCACCCTTCGCGTCCTTGTCATTCGGGTCTATGGCCAGTGCCTTGTCAAACTCCGCCACGGCTTCGGCTAGCCGCTCGCTCCGTACAAGCTGCACGGCGTAGTTGAAATGGGCGGTGAAGAGCTTCTTGGTCAACGCCGCATCGTTTGGCTTCGCCTGACGCAGGTCCGTGAGAATGGCGATGGCTCGCGGCCAATCGCTGGCCACCCAGGCCTGGTCGAGGGCGGCTTCGCTTGATACGTTCACTGCTACGACCGACGATGTCACGGGCTGGGTAACCGTAACCGTGGCTGGACGGGATGCCGTGGGTTGAGCCACCACGGTTGGCCAGGACGCCGTCGGCTGCGTCACAGTAGCAGCCACAGAACTAGACGGTGACACGGTAAGGAAAGCGGGCGAACTGGCCACCTGGACCGTGGGGATAGCGATGCCTGATGGGAGAGCATTGTCCTTGCGGCCACCGTTGCCCGACATGCCGGCACGCGCCACGGCTGCCGTGCCCAACAGGCCAAGCAAAATGACGGCGACGATCAGGGCCAACGTCGGATGGGCAGCCAGGTAGAGGAAGGCGCGCCGCAGATTGCCCGCCACGTCGGGCAGCTTGACTGGGGGCAACGAGGGCAGGACAAGGCGGGGCCTGACGGCTGACTGTCTCCCGCCCGTGGGCCCGGAAGGCTTGGCACGCACGGGCGCCGATGCCAGCTTGAGAGGGCGCTCCGCTGGCGGGGCAGTCACCGCCGCAACTGACGGCTCTTGCGTCAGCCCGGCAGGAGGCATAGAACGGCCTGCCTGCCCAGGGGCGGCCTTTGCGGCCGATGGAACGGTGGCTGGCGGGCGCGCCAGATTCGCGCGTTGACGCGCCCACATCAGGCCCTCTCGTGCCTGCTGGTTGTCAGGTGCGAGGGCCGCCGCCTTCTCCAGATAGCGGAGCGATTCCCCGGGATCGCGAGACAGCCCACCAAGCCAGATGAGGGCATCCACGTTATTCTCGTTGAGTGTGAGTGCCTCATCGAGGAGTTTGAGGGCTTCGGCGCGCCGTCCAGAGCGGGCCGCTTCCGCGGCTTGCGTTGCCAGCGACGCCGACACGTCGGAAAGGGGAATACACTCCCGTTGATCTGGGGCGATGTCTGCACGCAGGGCAGACGCAGACGCTCTTGGTGTCAAGTGTGGTTGTGGCACGGCCATTCTGTTCCTGTGTGTGAGATTTAGCCCAGCCGTGCTGTTGGCTTCACATCCAGACTCCAGTCCGAGCGTTCGCCCGCCTGGAGACGGAAGTGGCCAGCAGCAGAGATCCCGGCTGCGTTGTCGGTGCATAGGGCAGGCGGCGGCACCAGCAATGGCACTTTGAGCGCATCCTTGAGGCCCTCGCGCAGGGCGGCGTTGGCCGCCACCCCTCCAGCGAGGACGACCGCTGCGACGGGATACTCCTGACATGCCTGGCGCGTCTTTTCGACCAGCACGTCCACGACCGCCTCTTGGAAGCTGGCGGCCAGGTCAGGAGCATATGCTGGGCTGACAACAGGGCCTTGGGCCGAGGTGGTCATGAACCCGCGGATGGCCGCACGCTCCTCGATCACCCGCAGGACAGCCGTCTTCAGGCCGCTGAAACTGAAGTCGTATGTACCTCTCAGCCAAGCCCGTGGCAGGGCGTAGGCGGATGCATTGGCGTTCAGGGCGGCCTGCTCGATGGCTGGGCCGCCAGGATAGCCCAGGCCCAGGATGCGGGCAACTTTGTCGAAGGCCTCGCCGGCGGCATCATCTATACTGCGGCCCAGAACCTGATAGCGCCCGTGCTCCGTCATCAATACAAGCGTCGAATGGGCGCCCGACACAATCAGGCACAGGAGCGGAAACGCCGGTTCCTCTCCGTCCAGGAGCCAACTGGCATAGACGTGACCTTCCAGGTGGTTAATGCCCACCAGGGGCAGTCCGCGGGCCAGGGCCAACCCCTTGGCCATGTTCAGGCCGACTAAGAGAGACCCGACCAGCCCAGGCCCATAGGTCACGGCAATGCCGCCGAGGTCTGACCAGCCCACGCCGGCGTCGCCCATGGCTTGGCTGACGACGGGAACGATAGCAAGAATGTGCTGGCGAGAGGCGACCTCGGGTACCACGCCGCCAAAACGGCGATGGATGTCTACCTGGGACGCGACGACGTTGGACAGGATGCGCCGCCCGTCCGCGACAACGGCGGCTGCCGTCTCATCGCACGACGTCTCAATGCCCAAGACAAGGTGCGCCTGATCGCTCATCCGCCTCTCCATACTAATGACGATGCAGCGCCAAAATCGTTGCGAGAGAAGGGACCAGGGACGAACGACAAAAGACCAACGATAGACGACGGACGACAAACGACGAAAGGCGAACCCATGAAACTAAAACGCAGCGGAGACCAGGCAAGTGCGCAACTCCTCGGCGGGTGCCGCTGGTACAAGGGAGACCTGCACTGCCATACCCATCATAGCGACGGCAAGCAGGCGGTGGCCGAGATGGCAGCCGCAGCCCATGCCCAGGGTTTGGATTTCCTCGCTATCACCGACCACAATACCATCAGCCATTGGGACGAGATCGCCGCCCAGATCTCCCCGCCTGTCATCCTCATCCCCGGCCAGGAAGTCACAACCTATAAGGGCCATGCCAACGTATGGGGCGCCAAGAGCTGGATGGACTTCCGCTTGGATAGCGCCGAGATGATGGCTCAGGTGGCCCAGGCAGCCCACGGGCAGGGCGCACTCTTCTCTATCAACCATCCCAAGGAGGGCGGCCCCCCATGGCTGTATGGTGAGGACATCCCGGCAGACTGCGTCGAGGTCTGGCAGGCGCCCTGGTTTGTCTCGAACTACCAGTCATTGGCGTGGTGGGATAGCCTCCTGCGCAAGGGGCGGCGGCTGGTGGCCGTGGGCGGCAGCGACCTGCACACACTGCCTCGCCCCGACCGGCCCGCCCCCTATCCCTTGGGCACGCCGACGACCTGGGTCTACGCTGCCGCTCCAACCGCGACGGCGATCCTCGACGGCATCCGGGCCGGCCACGTATTCATCTCCGCCAGCCCCGCCGGGCCAGAACTATACCTGACTGCGGGAGCTGCCATGCAGGGCGACGCTGTCGCCCTCACCCCGACCTCGGCGCTCTTCAGCGCCTCACCCTTCAGGCTCTCCCAAAGGGAGAGGGAGAGCACGATCACTCCCCTCTCCCCAGGGGCGAGGGTGAGGGCCCTCGCCGCCAGAGGCAAGCTCCTGCGCCTTGTCTCTAACCGCGGCGTCGAGGCTACATTGCCAATCACCAGCGACGCCTTCGCCTGCTCGCCCACACTCCCGGCAGCGGGTTTGCAGTACGTCCGGGCCGAGATCATCCGCCCGCCCGAGCTACCCCTGCGCCAGGAGCCCGCCGCCCTCATCGTGGAGGCGCTCAGCAACCCGATCTATCTGGAAGACGAGTGACGAAAGACCAACCACGAACATAGGGCGTGTTGCGTGGTGCGTGTTCCGTCCTGGCCTCACGGACAACACAACACCCGACACGTCAGCCAGCATGCGCGGCAAGGGATTGCCCCCTGTGTCTCCCGACGGCCGCAATCATGCTGACAACCGCTTTCACCACGATGTCGCCGAAGATGATGGCCACCATCTTCAAGAACGGGTACACGCCGGCGAAGGCGATGAAGGTGAAGAGGGCACTGTCAAGCGGGATGCTCGCCGCATTGGACGCTGCGACCCGCTGCACCCACGGACGCTGAAGCAGCCGATGATAGACCTCCGTATCCGCCGCCTCGGCCAGCACGATGGCACTAAAAGAAGCCAGTATGATACGCGGCGAGATGTCCAGCAGAATGGACTCGATGCTATTCAGGATAGCAGCCACGAGGATCATGGCATAGACGGCCTTGCGCCCATGTCGGTGCACTCGATCCCGCTGCGTGAACGTGATGCCAAAAACGAGGGTGCCGACCGACAGCAGCCCAAACACGGGCAACGGGATGAACCACGTCGCCCAGTAGTTCGCCAACAGCGTTGCCGCGATATAGATAGCCGCGTTGATCATGACACCAGTACGATCTCCGGCTTAGTCGCTACGTCGTCCGTAGTCCGTAGTCCGTATCCCGTATCAGTATCGTGCATCCTGCATCTCGCATCCCGCATCCCGTTTCACATCACCATCACCTGCGACCCCTCCGTCGTCTTTGTCACCTCGATACGCACCGGGAAGGCGTCCTTGAGCTCCTCGACGTGGGTGATGACCAGGATCATCTGAAAATCCTGGGCGATGGAGTGGATGGCTTCCACCAGGCGTTCGCGCCCGCGGCTATCCTGGGTGCCAAAGCCTTCGTCTATGACAAGCGTCTGCAGGCGTGCCCCCGCCCGGCGGGCCAACAGCTTGGACAAGGCGATGCGGATGGCAAAGTTGGCGCGGAAGCTCTCGCCACCTGAGTACATCTCATAGTTGCGCGTGCCCAGTTCGTCGGCGATCTTGATGTCCAGGGTCTCGATGGTGTCGCCCTTCTTGGTATCGCGCAGGGTCTCGAAGCGCACGTGCATGCGATTGTCCGTCATGCGGGCCAGGAGCGCGTTGGCCTCCTCCTCGATTTCTGGAATGGCCTGCTCGATGATCATGGCCTGGATGCCCTTCCTGCCAAAAGCTACGGCTAGTTCCTCGTAGATGGTGCGCTCATCCCGCGCTGTTGCCTCAGCGGCCACTTTCTCCTTGCGCTGTTTGTGCAGATAGGCGCAGTGCTCGAGCTTCTGCCTGGCCGCGCCCAGGGCCTCCCGTGCCGCACGCTCTTCCCCTTCCAGCTCCTCGACCGCCTTCTGCTGACTTCGCAGGCGCTCGGCAACTCCAGCCAGAGCCGTGACCTCGGCGCGCAGGATCTCCGCCCGTTCCCTGTCGGCCTTCAAGTCCTGCCGTCGGGTGGTAAGCGACGATTCCTGTTGCTGCGTAGTGGCCCGCTCGCTCTCCACCAGATGCGCCGCTGTCTCCAGGCGGCTCTTCTCACCATCGAAGTGCCCCAGCTCGGCCAGGCGCGAGCGCACCGTCTCATGGGCGACAGGATCGTACCCCAGACCCGCAATCTGCTGGCGGATCGCGGCCAGACGGGCCTGCTCGCTCTGGGCGAAGTCGCCCTTTTCTAGCCGCTGCGTGACCTCAGCCAAACGCGCCTGGGTAGCCGTGACTTCCTCAGCAGCGGCCTTGCCGTCGGCTACCGCGTGGGCCAAAGCCGCCTCGCGCCGCTGCAAGCCTGGCCGCTCGCGCAACCGTGTCTCAAGTTCGGCCATCTCTGCCCGCATCCTGGCCGTCTGCTGCTCCAGGCCCTTGATCTCGGCGTCGTTCCGGCGATACTCATCGCCTTTGCACTTGCCGTCGTCCTCGTAACGCCTGCGCACTGTCTCCCGATGCTCGTCGCTCAGGGCACTATTGCAGAGGGGACAATGGCTGACACCCGCCAGGGCATCGAGCTTTGCCCTGAGGTCCTTCATGGCCTCCTTGAGCACGCTGTTAGCCTGGCGCAAGGCTGCTACCTTGTTGGTATGTTCCTGCACGCGCTGGCGAGCCACTTCCAGGCGTTCATCAAGAGCGTCTAGGTCACCCAGAGTCGCACGCACAGCCGCCAGCTCGCCCTCGCGCGCTGCACCCTGGGCAGCACGGGCTGTCAGCTCTCCGCTGCGCTGGCCCAGCAGCTGCTGATCGCTGAGCAGGCGGTTTCGCTCCGTGTCCACGACGCGTTCGACCTGGCGCTCCTCGTCCTGAAGCTGCGATATCCTGGCTAGCAGGCGATTAAGAGCCTCGTTGCTTTCTCTGGCTGCCTGCAGCGCAGCGTAGCCTTCCTCGATGCTGGCGCGCTGGGCAAGGATTACCTCGTACTCGACGATGCGCTGGCGACGGGCTGCGAGCTGCTGCTCGATATCTGCTATCTCCCGCTCAGTCCGTGCGCAGCGCACCTCCGCCTCCTTGAGTTGCCCGGCCTTGGCGTCGAGGTCTCGCTTCTGCTCCAGGAGGCTGCGCAGCACTTCTTCTGCTGCTCGCAGGGCCTGCGACAGCCGCGCCGATTCGCTCTGGGCCGCCGCGTGCTCCTCCTTGTAGCGGGGCTCGTGGGTCAGCTCGGCGTCAATGGTTCGAATGTCGGCCTCCAGCGTCCTACGCTCCAGCTCATATGCTCTGGCCTGCTCCTTGGCCAGCTCCTCGAGTTCATCATATAGACTGAGGCCGAGGATGTCGGCCAGGATGCGCTTGCGCTCTCCTGGCGGCTTGACGGTGAACTCATCCGCTCGCCCCTGCAGCAGATAGGCGGAGTTAATGAAGGTCTCGTAGTCCATGCGCAGGGTGCTGGCGATGCGCCGCTCGGTGTCGCTGACGCTGTTGCCAGTGATGGGGCGATACGCTGTCCCATCCCATATCTGGAACTCAAGGGAAGCGAGGCTGGCTCCCTTGCGCCGCTGCCGCTTGCGGATCACTCGATACTGGTTGTCGCCAAGCAGGAAGGCGAACTCCACCTCCATCTCGTCTGCGCCGAGATAGATGAGCTCGTCTTCTGTCTTGGCCCGTGAGCGGCTCCACAGCGCCCAGGTGATGGCGTCCAGCAGGGCGGTCTTGCCGTGACCGTTGTCTCCCGACAGACAGGCGAGGCGAATACCGGAGAAGTCGAGGGGCGTGACGTTCTCCCGGTAACACATGAAGTTGCGCAGGCTCAGCTTGAGAGGAATCATAGACGTGTCAGGCGTCAAGGCGTCAAGGCGTCAGCGCATCACGATGCACGTGACGCTTGGACGTCTTCAATCATACACAATCGGTTCTCGGATGTAAAGAGCGTTATTGCAAAGTACAGACAGGACAGCTATAATACCGCCGACCCAGGGCGCTGACGGGCGGGTGCGCCGCTCGCTGGCTACTGCATGGGAGAACGTGGTGGACTTCTTTGCCGTCTTTATGATCGCCGTTGGCCTGGCCATGGACTGCTTCGCGGTCTCGCTGGCCATCGGTACAACCGAGTACATCAACGGGCCGCGCCCGGTCTTCCGCCTGTCCTTCCATTTCGGCCTGTTCCAGGCCCTCATGCCTGTCCTCGGTTGGCTGGCCGGCTACAGCATCGAGTCCATCATCGCCGACTTCGATCACTGGATCGCTTTTGGGCTGCTGGCCTTGGTCGGCGTGCGCATGATCCGTTCCGGTCTGGAGGCAGAAGGCGCCGTGCACGTCAATGATCCGTCGCGGGGCGGAACGCTCGTCATGCTGAGTATTGCCACCAGCATTGACGCCTTGGCCATCGGCCTCAGCCTGGCGATCCTGAACGTGGCTATTGTCTACCCCACCATCGTCATCGGCCTGGTGACCGCGGCAGTTTCCCTCATCGGTCTGATGGTAGGCCGACGCCTGGGGCAGACCTTCGGCAAGCGGATGGAGATCATCGGCGGTATGATCCTCATCACCATCGGGCTGCGCGTCCTTCTCAGCCACCTGATGGGATAAGCGCGGCGGCGAAGTCACGGCTGACACGGGGGCACAGGCGACTGGGAACGGTCGTCTGTGGCCGGCGCACGGGAGTGGCACGGGCAAGCGCGCTGGCGGGAGCGGCGCAGCCGCGGCGCCCGCTGCGTCACCCGTTGGCAGGCGTCGGAGGGCTGCTGCTACTGCTCGCCGTCTGCTGCCCCAGAATCCAGCCGCCCCAGAGCCTCTCGCGCCGCGGCCTGCTCCGCCTCGCGCTTGCTGCGTCCCCTGCCCCGTCCCAGCCATTGCTCGCCGCTCCAGACCTCAACTGTGAAAAGCCGGTCGTGGTCAGGCCCGCTCACTTCCACAATGCGGTAGGTCGGCGTGAGTCCCAGCAGTGCCTGGGTCAACTCTTGCAGGTGGCTCTTGTCGTCTCGGTGCAGCTCGGCACGGACAATCTCGTCCAGCACGGGTGCGAGGTGTGTAATGACGAATTCACGCGCCGCGTCTAGCCCCTGATCAATCAGGATGGCCCCCACCAGCGCCTCGAATGTGCCTGCCAGGAGAGGTGCACGCAGCCGTCCGCCGCTGGTCTCCTCGCCCTTGCCCATGAGCACATGCTGGCCCAGGCCAAGCTCAGAAGCCAGGCGGGCCAGGGTCGCCGCCTTGACCGCCGCTGCCCGCAGGGCCGTCAGTTCACCCTCATCCATCTCAGGGTAGCGGTGATAGAGGTGGGTGGCCACCACGAAGCCCAGGACGGCATCACCCAGGAACTCCAGCCGCTCGTTGGAGGGCAGAACGCTCTCCGGGTGCTCGTGCAAGTAC
>DAOUCN010000081.1:0-34064 GCA_034431995.1 Chloroflexota bacterium
AAGCCCGGCGCACGCATCGTCGGCCATGCCGCCATGCAGGGCCGCCCCACGCCGCCCGATGCATCCTGGCAGGTGCCGCTGGTGGTGTCGCTCAGCCGCCCCGGCCAGCGCGGCCCCGACTATGTGCTGAGCACCACCAGCAGCCCCACCGGCACCTTCCTTGTCCCCGGTGTCGTTGCCCCCGGCACCTACCGCCTGCGCCTGAAGGGTCTGCACACCCTGAGGAACCTGATGCTGGACGCCACCATCGCCCCCGGCCTCAATGCCATTGACATGGAGACCCTGCTCGAAGGCGATGCCGTCAACGACAATCGGGTGGACGGACGGGATGTCTCTGCCGTGGTCGCCGCCTTTGGCACGGCCCACGGCCAGTCGGGCTTCGACCCCCGCGCCGACTTCAACGAAGACGAGACCATCAACGCCAGCGATGTGGCCCTCCTGCGCGCCAACCTGGGCCGGCGCGGCGATGTGCTCGTGGGCATCAGCGCGGCCAGCGTGCGACTGAATGCCGACAGTCTGATACTGGACGACGACCTGCTGGCCACCGGTTCTGTTTCCCTGAGCCTGGTGCCCAGCACCACCCAGACCATGCAGGGACAGACCATCACCCTCAACGTCGTGGCCGCCGCCGGCAGCCAGCAGGTGGACGTGGTGCAGATGTACCTGGACTACGACCCCACGGCCCTGGCCGTGGTGGATGCCTCAGGGCACTTCACCACCAGTGTCACCCCCGGCAGCGCCCTGCCCACCGTTTTCCTGAACCAGGTGGACCTGAGCCGGGGTCAGGTGGACTTCATCGCTTCGAGTCTGGGCGAGTCGCCCGCCAGCGGTACGTTCACCGTGGCCACATTGCGCCTGCGGGTGCTGAAGGCTGGCACCACCTGGCTGCGCTTCAGCACGAGCGATTGGCGCCAAACAGATGCAAGCTATCAGAGCGAGTCCGTGCTGGGCAATGTGCAGGCAGCCCAGGTGCGGGCAGCGGCGCGGCCTGCCGTCTTCCTGCCCGTGATTCTCAGCAGCAAGTAACGCGGTCCTTCCGTGAACCTAAGGCACACAAACGGGAGGCGCAACATGGATCGCCACGTAGGAGGCAATCGGATCAGCCGCCGTAGGTTTCTTAAAGAGGCGGGGCTGCTCACCGGCGGCATGCTGGCTGGCACGATCGGATGTGGTCAACGTGCAGGCCGGGTAGCCGCTCCGACAGCGTCGCCCACTGCTGCGCCGCTGTCGACTCCCGTTTCTGTCCCACCCACCGCTACCCGCGTCCCGCCCACGGTCACTCCTGTCCCACCCACGGCGACGCGAGTCCCACCGACAGCCACACCCGCACCACCCAGAGCCATACGAACCGCGCAGCCCTCACCCACTCCCGCCAGTCCACGTAGCCGCATCATCACCGCCAACGACTTCGTGCCCGAACAGGTCAACTACATTGACACGATCTTGATGAATGTCAACTTCGCCGACCGGCGGCACAAGCCGTTCAATCTGGCGGAGCACCTGGACAAGATCTTCGGTACCAAGGACCCCATTCGGCAGTTGAATGCCTTTTACAGCTGGAACTACTACGGCCAGCTCCAGATGCGGCAGGTGAAGATTGGGCCAAAGGGATACATGGAGCTGCAGCTCCCGGGCACACCAAAGGACTATGCATTTGGGTTCCTGATCGGTGAGAGCGCCGAAGGCGTTGCGCAGTTCGACCCCGACGTGGCCGAGAAGCTTACCCTGGAGGTCATGGCTAGGGCTGTTGAACAGTATCCTGATGTTGCCTACCAGGATAGGTTCGTCTTGATGGTGTTGAATGCTCTTGGTGTGGAGTACGGGCGCGGTGCCGCGGGAGCCCTTCCTTCTGCTGGCGTCAATCCCCTTTACGACATGTTCATCGGCGACGTGGCCTCGGCTGACCGGGCAAAGTTCTCAGATCCTGCGAACTTCCGTCTGGTCGGCACCAACAAGGTGCTGGGCCTGATCCGGCATACCGGCTACACCTTCGACAACTACTACCGTGACCGCGGCCAGGCGGCCTTCAAGGACCAATTCATTCTGGGTATCGGCGTCTTCAGCAGAGACGCTCCTCTCAGTTGCGCCAGTCACGACATTCTTCATGGCCTGCGCCGCAAGTCGGCCTATGCGGATCCACCCCAGGGTCGTGCCCGCGCCGCCAACTGCCTGTACAATGTGCTCCTGCAGAACGACTGGACGGTGGGAACGAAAGAGCATGGGCGGCAAGATCGCAGTATCAACTGCTCGCCCTACATCGGCTGGTGGGATTCCATGGGCGACCACCTGCACCCGGTCTTGCCGCGCGGCTTCTTCGAAGGCCATCCCCACGGCACCTGTTCGTACACAAAGCTCGCTATGGGCATGATTCCCCAGCGCTGCATCGCCGTGGCAGAGAAGGATGACGTGACCATCAGACTTGCACCTCTGAGTAACCCGAAGCTGCCTGCCCGCGGCTCCGACGCAGAAGCAATGGTAGTGCAGGTGCCAATACTGCCCGGCAATCCGGCCGCAGCCCATGTATACCTGCTCCTTGAGTATCGCCGGCGGGTAGAGGGCGGAGCGAATCCTGAAAACTTCACCATCAGTCCCGATAGCGTGCTCGGCGACAAGCGGTGGGATCCAGGCTACAACAGCGCCGACCCGGCCAAGAGCCGCTACATTAACCCGCCGACGACCTTTGTCTCTAAGGAAGGCGTTCTGGTCTACCTGGTCAACGAGAAGCTGCCCTCGGTGCCTGTGGTCGAGTACAGTCCTAAGGAGTGGTTCAAGTTTGTGGTGGTGCTCCTTAACCCGGCCGGACACGACAAGCGCAGCGACCTGACCCAGGCCGCTCTGGCATCTGGCGAACGCATGGAGATTGACCTGCGCCATCTCTATGCTGGCGCTGCCGCTCTGCCGGTGAAGATCACGGTTGCGGTTTCCACACTGTCGGCAGACCACGCCACCGTTCGCATCAGCCGCGAACTCGTGCGCTGAGTGCTGCGTGTCTCGCAGTGCGTGCTGCCCAAAGGGAGGAACTCCTACCAGGCAGCAGCTACCACGTACCACGGAAGGAGGATCGGGCAGACAGAGAATGCACAATCAGATGGGCTGGCACCCCATCCACATGCTACAGAAGGAGGAAGACTATGAGGCGAAACTTGACTCTGGTGGCACTGACAGGTGCGCTGTTGGTGGTTGTGTCCCTTGCCGTTGGCAGCACCCTGGCAGACGCCCTAGCACCACCAGCCGGCGCCGACGTTGTGCCGGGCCAGGTGCCCGTCTGCGCCCTGGCTACGACCGGGTGGAGCAGCGGCTGGGTCTCCATGACCGCCGGTTCCCTGCTGACGCTCACCCACAATCTGGGCGGCGACGTGAACAACTACGCCGTTGAGCTATGGTTCCTGGACACCGCCACTGGCGGCCTGGGCATCAACCAGCGGGGCTACGGCGGTTTCGAGGACAATGGCAGCTACGCCGGAGCGGCCTGGCAGAATCTGACCACGAGCACGATCACGGTCCTTCGCCACGCCCACGACACCTGGGCGGACATGGTGCGGGTGCGCATCTGGATACCCGATCCGTTGCCCACCTATTGCAGCCCGTGGACAGGCATGGGCCTCAATTCCGAGAAGGTCTTCACCCACACGGTGGGCGGCAACCCAGACGACTACTCCGTTGGCCTGTGGTTCAGCAGCACAGTAGGCATCAACCAGCGCGCCTTCGGTGGATTGGAGATCGCCGGGTCGTACCGCGGAGCGCTCTGGCGTGGCCTGAATGCCTCAACAGTGCGGGTGGTGCGGTTTGGGGACGATCCCTTTGCCAGCCAGATTCGTGTCTGCGTAAACATCCCGGATCCGCCGAGCTTTGATAGCGGCTGGGTCAACCTCACCCCTGGCGCAGTGACCACCATTACCCACAACCTCGGCGGGAACCCGAACACGTACAGCGTACGCTGCAACTTCCGGGATAGCGGAGGGGTGGGCATCAACGCCCAGTGGGCAGGCGGCGAGATGGACGGCAGCAACCCTGTCGGCGCCAACTGGCAGAACCTGACGGCGAGCACCATCAGCATCTATCGTCAGTCCGGGGACAGTTACGCCGACCAGGTACACTGCCGCATGTGGGCGCAGGCGTACAGTGTCTACTTGCCCATCGTGCTGTCCAACTACGCGCCGACCACCGAGCTTGCCTATGACGATGGGGTGGCTGAGTCCTGGCAGTCGCAAGACGCCCAGAGCGGCTTCGCCGTGCGCTTCACCACGCCCGGGGCCTCGGCCAGGCTGTCACGGGCGCGCTACTATCTGAACGCCGCCACCCCCAGTGCAGCCATCCAGGTCCATGTATGGGACGCCAGCCACAATGACCTCATTGCGCCCTTCACGGTGACCCCGCAGGCCGGCATCCACTGGCTCGATGTAGACCTGTCCAGCTACAACTTGACGGTCAGCGGCGACTTCTACGTCGGCTTCCTGAGCACGGTGGCCTACCAGCCCGACATCGGCGTAGACGCGTCGGCACCCGATGGCCGCAGCTTCGAGGTGCCCTGGATGGCAGCCGCCAACGACTACATGATCCGCGTCTCCATCATACCCCAGTAGGCGCGAACCTTGTGTTCGCCGGAAAACGTCCTGTTCGCCAACATCACGCATCACGTTGTACGTCTCACGTTACGAACCAAGACCGAAAGGAGAGAACCGATGAAAACCCGAAGCATTGCCCTGTTCGTGCTGTCCATGGTGGCCGTGGCCATGCTCACTGCCCTGCTGGTAGTAACGACAGTGGGAGCGCAGCCACCGGTGCTCCGAGAGGATCCAGGCCTGATGCAGGTGTCCTTTCCTCTCACCTACCAGGGACGGCTCACCGACAACGGTGGCGCGCCCATCGCCAGCCAGACGGTGAACATCACCTTCAAGCTCTACCAGCAGGCGGTCGGCGGCACAGCCGTCTGGACACAGGCCAAGTCGGTGACCACCAATGCCGAGGGCCTGTTCACCACCGTCCTGACCATAGACCCGCCGCTGGGCATTGCCGATCTCAGCAACATGTGGCTCGGCATTACGGTGGGCACTGACGCCGAGATGACGCCGCGCCAGCAGGTCGGTGGCGCGCCCTTCGCCTTCACCCTGGTGCCTGGAAACGGCGTGACCGGCTCGGTTGACCTGGGCACCTGGCCCAGCGCCATCTTCGCCGTCACCAACTCAGGCACGGGTCACGGTCTCCTGGCCCGCACCGACGGCCAGGGCATCGGTGTCTTCGGCTCAAGCAAGCAGGGCATCGGCGGCTACTTCACCAGCGACCAGGGTCATGCCCTGGCCGTAGATGGCCCCGTGCTCTCCGAGACCAACCTGCGCCGGGTCGCCCTGCACCGCTGGTACGGCGTGAACGAGGCAGGCATCACCTTTGCTGTCGGTGGTGGACCCCGGGGCATCCTCTTCGACGGCGGCAGCCTATGGGTCACCAACAGCATGAGCAACACCATCACGCGTCGCCGCTTCACAGACGGCGAGTTCATGGGCACGTATCCGGTGGGCACCTATCCCATCGGCATGGCTTACGACGGGGCGCGCCTGTGGGTGGCCAATCGTGGCTCAAACAGCGTGACCCGGCTTATGGCCGCCACGCCTGCCGTCAGCATGACGATCGCCATCACTGGCACGGCGCCGAATGGTCTGTGCTTCGACGGGAAGCATGTCTGGGTCGTCAATGACGGCAGCAACAACGTCGTGCGTCTGCGGGCCGCCACCGGCGCCTACGTCAGCACTCACAACGTGGGCACCAACCCGCGTCTGTGCACCTTCGATGGCACCAACATCTGGGTGACGAATCACGGCAGCAACAACGTGACCGTGCTCAAGGCGAGTGACGGCTCATTTGTGCGTACCGTGGCCGTGGGCACGAACCCGGTGGGCGTGCTCTTTGACGGCGCCAACGTCTGGGTGACCAACTCCGGCTCCAACAACATCAGCAAGATCCGCGCCAGCGATGGCGTTGTGCTTGGCACCTACGCCGTTGGCCAGGGGCCACGTGGCAGTACCTTCGATGGTTTCCACATCTGGGTGACCAACGAGGATGACGGCACGGTCACCAAGCTGCGAGCCAGGGATGGCGCGCTCATCGGCACGTATGGCGTGGGCGCGGCGCCGCGGGGCATCACCTTTGACGGGGCCGACATCTGGGTCGTGAACGGCGAGGCTGACAGCATCTCCAAGCTGTAGGCGCAGGCAGGACACGAAGGAGAGAGACATGAAGAAGCATCGTGTAGCAGGGGTGCTGCTGGCGCTCCTGTGCTGCCTGGCCCTGGTCGGCGTCGTGCTGGCCCAGACCTCAGCCCACTATGGCCTGACCTGGAGCGTGATCGCCGGTGGCGGAGGCACATCACAGTCGGCCCACTACGTTCTGAGCGGCAGCAACGGGCAGTGGGTGGCGGGCGGCTCGGCAAGCAACCAGTACAAGGTAGGATCCGGCTTCTGGGCCACCTATGGCGTCCCACCCCCTCCGCCCAGCTTCAAGATTCACATGCCGCTTATCGTCAGCGGCTACAGTGGCCAGTAGCGGCAGGAGCGGGAACCGGCACAGAGCGACATGAAACAGCGAGTAGGGGGCGGCGAGGTATTGCCCCCTACTCGTTGTTTTGCAGGCAGTTCCGACTTCGGCGACTGCGATGTCCAGTACCGCTAACTCTCCCGGCCGCGCTCCTTCCGACGAGTAAGCAGCCGTATCACACCCGCCGCCAGCGCGGCCATGACAAGGGCTCCCGTCACGAGCGACATCAACCCTCCATACGCGACCGACGCCGGGCGGAAGCGGAACTCCACCGTATGCCTGCCTTCGGGCACCCGCACGGCACGGAACAGGGAGTTGGCCCGATGGATGGGCGCAGGCTTGCCATCCACCGCTGCCTCCCAGCCTGGGTAATACGTGTCTGAGAGAACCAGATATGCAGGCTGGGATGCGCCGGTCTGTACCTGCACGTAGTCTGTCTCGTAGACAACCACCTCCGCGGTTCGTGTCACGACTTCCTTCGCAGCAGGGTCCGACGGCGGTGGCATAAGCGGAGGCTCGCCCAGTTGCGCCCAGCGACTCGTGACTATCGGGTCAACCTCGGCCGTCTCTGCTGTGGCCGTCGTTCCCTCGCCCCCCGCCGCGCCCTCCAGAACGACGGTCGTGCTTGGGTCAAGAGTGGGCAGATCCAGGAACTGCAAAGCATCCCGCTCGTTGCGGACAAACCGTGCCTCGCCGACCATATACGCCCGTGGCAGACAGGTGGCCCGCTCATAGACCGCGGTACCGCCCTCGTCGAAGACCTTCTTCGCCGCGGCCAGTTGATCCTGCCCCGACAGTGGCGAGGCCACAACATAGCGCACATTCATGAGGTCCAGAAAGCGTTGCGGCCACTTCTGCACATGAGCCATGTACTGCGTGTAACGCTGCGTCGCCAGGGAGCTGTAACCCCCCGCCTCTTCGATCCGGTAGGGGAGCAAACGATTCGGCCCCACAACGGTGACCGGCCACGCCACATAGACCCGGTGCAGGCCCTTGTGCTCCTGCAAGAAGCGAACGACCCCTGTCCGCGGCGCCAGGTCATCGCGGTTCAGACGAGGATGGAAATCTCGGGCAAAAAGAACCAGATCGGCCGCCACCAGCAGCACTATCACTGATTGCCACACATGCCCCAACAGGCGCACCCTGTACCAAAGGGCAAGAAGCCCCACCGTCAGCATGAGCCAGATCACGCTCCACCGCGTCCACCTGCTCGTGCTGGCGAGGGACAGGCGCAGACCAGCCAGGGCATCGCGTGAGGGCATATCCAAGGGTGGGTTGAGCTTGTCCCGCGGATAGAGTTGCATCATGAGAGCAGTGGTATCCTCTGGATGAGCCGACACCCACGTCTGTGCCTCTTGCAGCGCCAGCACCAGACCGCCCGTGACCATGACCATGAGACCCAAGATGATCAGCACACCCCGCCGGCGCGGCCCGCCAACCCACCTCCACAGCCTGGGCAACAGCCAGGACATCGCGGCAGGCAGTTCTCCGGCACACACCAGCAGACCGGGAACTACCTCCATCAACGCCGGCAGCTTCTCGCGCAGTGTGGCAATCCACCTCTCAGCCTCATCAGACCAGGCGCGCATACGCAGCCCCAGCGCGTCAGCGTGTCCGACCGCCGCCTGGACCCACGCCACCACACGCCCGCGCCAGACCGCCATGTTGACCGCGCACTCAGCCCGCACCGATAGCGTCTTCTGCAGATGATCAAGCCCCTGGGCAGCGAGTACCGCCAGCCCAAGCACCGTGAACAGCGTGAAGCGCGAGGGGACACGCGTCATGGAAAAGGCGGGCAGCTGCCACAGCAGAGCGTAGATCTTGAGAGGAAGATAGTCGCCCAGGGCAAGGAGCACACCCACCAATGCCAATGCCGCGCAGTAAACCGTATGGCGATTGCGTACCAGGAAGATCGCAAACAGAGCGAGGATGAGCGGCGCAATCCCGACGTAGACCGTTGTGTCCCAGCGGAACCAGGGCGACCAGTACCTGTCGCTGGCATCACGGAAGAAATACGGGAAGAGCAATGTGAGCAGGTTGGCAGGGGGCAGGGCAAACTCCGTCGCAAAGCGATAGCTCACGCCGCCATAGCGCGGCGACTGCTGCGCCAGCTCCCACAGGGGGAGAAGCTGCACCGCCCCCAGCCCAAAGGCCACCAGCGCCGCTCCTCCCAGAACCGCCAGCGCCAAAATAGCGCGCCTCAAGAGCAGGGCGACTGCTCCCGCTATCCCGCGCCAGACGCGCACCAGGAGGTGACGCCCCCGGGCCACGATCCGTCCCGCCTGCCCTGCCACCGGCCCGACCAGGCAGCGGAAGGCCACGTAACTTCCCAGCACCATGCCCGTCATCAACACAGCATTGATGTGAATGGTCAGCACCTGGAAACCGAGGGCTACGCCAACGAGGACGATGTTCACGCTGCGGCGGGAGCCTGTGGTCTGGATAGCCAGCTCCGCGTAGCGCAGGGCCAAAGGCAGCCAGATGATGCTCATGCTCATGTTGGCGTGGTGCAACTGCCCAACCATGAAGCTGCCAAAGGCGAAAACCAACCCACCAACGACCGACGCCGTTCGGCTCAGCCCCAGGGTACGGACAAAGCCATACGTGAGCAGACCAGCCAAGGAAAAGCGCACTAGCCGCAGCAGCACAAGAGCATCCGCCGCCGAGAAGAGCCACCATGCCAACAGATTAAGGGGATAGAACATGCCCGCTTCGCCATCGGCCAGCAGTGGATGGCCGCCGAAGATAGACCGCGTCCACAGCGGCAGATGACCCGACTCAAGGGCACGGTCAATGCGTTCACCGATCGGGTAATAGAACATCAGTGTATCTGGCTGCCAGAAGAGCCGATTGTTCAGCAGCGCATCCTTGAACATGACCAGCGAACAGGTGACAAAGACAGCCACCACGCTCACGCCTCCAAGACACCCAGCCGCCGTGCCCAGAAGCGACCGCACATAGGCAGGCCCGTCTCGGAGCGCCCGGCCGGCCTGCTGGCCGACCCTGCGTCCAGCATTGCGCCGAAGCCGCGCAAGCGACGCCCCCAGCCTTCCTGCCCTTCCCATCACCCCCACATCTCACCTCCCAGTGGTATGTCCTGTCTCCCAGCGTGATGCTGCTGGTTGCGTCCAGCAGGATAGGCAAACGCGAATCCAGATCTACAAGGGTGAGCGTGCCATGATTTGTTCCGCCCAAGCCGATGGCAGGGGCCAGGCGGCCCGTACTCAGCCACAGCCTGCCGCTCGCCGCATCGAAGATCGCGTCTGGTCTTTCATCGGACCCGTGCAGGCGTCGCAACGACTCGGGCAAGGACGAGACGAGGGCGCGCCCACGCACCAGCAGTGCCTCCTTGTCTCGTTGTCGGGCTTCCGCCTAGGCTGCTTGCTGCCCTTGCGCTTCTGCCAGCAAGGGATACGATGGCGTCTCACCCACCACGGTCATGATCTTGAAAAGGCGAGCATCGGCCCAGTCGGCGAAGGCGTCCCTGCCCTTGCTGGGCGGCGCGTCCACGACCAGACGCAGTTCTCTCATACCAAGGCGCGCGGAGGGCGGGCCAGCCAGGAGCGCCACCAACGCCAGCACGGCAAGCAGACCCGCTGCTGCCCCAGCCTGCCGCCAGCCAGCACACGGGGTCGGTTACCCACCAGACTGCTCTTTTCGCTTGCGCTCGATCGCTGCCCAGGCCCGCCTCACCTGAGCCTCGGTCTCCGCTTCTGTGCCGCTGTTGTCAATGACTACGTTGGCGCGGCGCACCTTCTCCTCCTGTGGCGACTGGGCGCGGATGCGTTGCCGTGCCTCCCGATGCGACATGCGGCGGTCGCGTACCAGGCGCTCAAG
Organism: Chloroflexota bacterium; assembly: GCA_034431995.1. Taxonomy (GTDB): domain Bacteria; phylum Chloroflexota; class DTOL01; order DTOL01; family DAOUCN01; genus DAOUCN01. The sequence continues at coordinate 10,366 of DAOUCN010000081.1, forward strand.
CTGCTGCTCCTCACGAGCAGTGACCACCCATAGGGCGTCACACATGCGGGCCATGCTGCTCTCGATCAGCTTGATGGCGTCCAGAACCACCACATCCTCGGTCGCCGCAGCCAGCTCCTGCTGTATCAGTTCGCGGACGGCGGGATGGACAATAGCTTCCAGGCGGCGCAGGGCATCACGATCCGCGAAGACGATGCTGCCCAGGCGTGTTCGGTCTATCTCGCCTTCCGGCCCCATGATGCCTGGCCCAAAGGCTGCTACCACCTGGCCGTGAACCGGATGACCCTTGCGCAAGACACGATGCACCAGGGTATCGGCGTCAATGATGCGCGCTCCCAGCCGGGCGAGCATACGGCAGACGGTCGTCTTGCCTGTGGCGATGTTCCCCGTTAGCCCAATCAGATACATGCCGTCTGCTCCATTCTTTGGCAGTCGGCTGGTCTACGGAGCCGAGGGCGGTGCCGGAGCATCGGCCTTCTTTGCCTGCGCCCGCCGAGGCACCCTGCTCGGCTGCTCATCCTCCATGAACCTATCGTGGAGGAAGCGAAGATAAACCCTGATCACCGCTGTAATGGGCACAGCAATGAGGACGCCGAGCAATCCGCCGAGGTAGCCTCCCGTGGTGAGGGCGAAGAGCACAAGTAGCGGATGCAGGTTCATGACCTTGCCTACCACGTTGGGAATGACAAAGATGTCCTCAAGCTGGCGCAAGATGAAGTACGCTGCGCCTACGACTGCGGCCAGTATCGCGCTGTTGCCGCCGAAGAGAGGGGTGGGCTGAGTGAGCGCAACGCTCACGGCGATGGCGCCCGCGCTCCAGGGGCCGATCACGGGGAAGATCTCGAGGATGCCCGTGGCAATCGCCAGCAGCAGAGAGTAGCGGATGCCGAGGACGGTGAGGACTATCCAGCTTGCCGTTGTCATGATGACAATCAACAAGACCTGGCCGCGGATGTAGCGTCCCAGGACGCTCTCCATCTCAATGAGGAGAGGAATCACCTGGAGGCGCCAGCGGCGGGGGAGGAAGCCCACCAACGCTGGGCCCAGTTTGTCTAGGTCGAGTAGCAGGTAGAACGTAGCGATGAGGAAGAGCACAAGATGGACAGCGGTATTGAGGGCGCGCACAAGGAAAGGGATCGCCTGCAGGCCCAGTTCAGGCACCGCGTCCTGAATCGCCTTCATCAGTTGTGACCTGATAGCTGCCGGGTCAATAACAATACCGTGGATGTCAATGCGCTCGTTGCCCAGGATAAACGCCTGTACATCCGCCGCAATCCGCGGCGCAGCCGCCACCAGTTCACGGCCTTCGTCAACGATGATAGGCTGCAAGACGGCCAGCCCCCACACCAACGACCCTACCAGCAGTGTGAACAGGAGCAGGACCACCAGGAAGCGGCGGATGCCCAACCGGCGGTCAAACCAGCGCACCAGCGGGTCCAGGATGTAGGCCACGATCAGCGCCCAGATAAAGGGAGTGAGAACGCTGCGTACGGTCCAGACGAAGACCGCGGCCAACCCCAGAACCACAGCGAAGAGCGCACCTCGCGTTGTGAAGACCACTCGCACGCGCGTCATCTGACTATCATGTCCTGACTTGCTTTACTTCCTGCCGCATTTCCGGTATAATCCACTGCAGGGGGCAGGCGCCGCGCAGATGTCTTTCTGTCTTCCCCATCGCCCGTGTGCGCTGAAGGAGGTGCTGGTCTGGAGTCGGCAGAACTGGCTCGACGGGTCGTTGACATCGCGTCAGACAAGCAAGCAAGCGACATCGTGATGCTGGACATCCGGCGTCTGACCACCATCGCGGACTACTTCGTCGTCTGCACCGCCGCATCTGAGCGCCAGCTCAAGGCCGTAACCGATGCCGTGCTAGAGACAGTCGGCAAGGACGGTGTGGACGCCTTGCACACCGAGGGCGTAGGCGAATCGGGATGGGTCCTGCTCGACTACGGCTCCGTCATCGTCCACATCTTCGCTCCCGCCGAGCGTCAGTACTACCGCCTGGAGCGACTCTGGAGCGCTGCCACTCCGGTCCTGCGTATTCAGTAGTGGCCACCACTGAAGGCCTGACAGGTCTCCAAGACATGTCAGGCCTTAAGGATCATTCATAGACCCAGCGGTCTATGTCCCTGCTGTATTCCATAATCTCGGCAGGGGCAAACCAAAGCGCGATCTCGCTCGTTGCTGTCTCCGGTGCGTCCGAGGCGTGGATCAAATTGCGCAGGCCCATTAAGGCAAAATCCCCACGAATCGTCCCTGGCGCCGACTCCCACGGGCGTGTGCTCCCTACCATCGCTCGCACTACCTTGATCGCCTCATAGCCTTCCACAATCATCGCCACCACGGGGCTGGCCGAGATGTATGTCACCAGTCCTTCGTAGAAGAACTTCCCCTTGTGCACGGCGTAGTGCTCTTCGGCCAGGTCTCGACTGACGTGCACCATTTTCAGTCCTGCAATCCTCAATCCTCGTCGCTCGAAGCGGCCAATGATCTCTCCTACCAGTCCCCTCTGAACGCCATCCGGTTTGATAATGACGAGCGTGCGCTCCATGCCTGATGTCTCCTTGGTGCGGTGTGATACCGTTGTTCTGCGCCCTAGAGTATACACAATCTAGCACACCTGTCAAGGATAGGCAATGACCGCGCGCAGGTTCGGAACCTGCGCGGTCGGCCCACGGCGTGTGCAAAGTCCCGGGAGGCGGCCGGAAAACCTCCCGCAGGTTCATTGCAACCGCAGACCACGACGGGAGTTCGCAACTCCGGGTGTGCAGGGGCTCAACCTGCGGGAGGGTGAGCCGACTTTGCACAAGCCTCCAGCTCGGCCGCTGTGCATTGACAAAGCACCCCCAGATCGGTATACTTGCTGTGAGACACGCGCTCCCCGCGCATCCGAGGCGGGGAGCCCCACGCCGCCCTGTGCGTGCATGACGCGGCAGCACTACCTATTCTCTCATACACTGAGAGGGACAACGACATGACACCCCGGCAGCTTATCCGCCCTGACATCCTGGCCATGCCCGCGGCCGTTGCGCCCTTCTCCCCTCCGGACGAGGTAGCGGCTCGCCAGGGGTTGCCCCTGCAGCGCATCGTCAAGCTGGACGGCAACGAGAACCTGTACGGGCCATCGCCCCAGACGCTGGCTGCTCTCCGCTCGGAAGCGTCTTGGCATCTCTATCCCGACGCTATGCATGAGTCCCTGCGGCACGCCTTGGCCAGCTACAGTGGCGTAGGCCCAGAAAACATCGTGGTCACCAGCGGCGGGGATGAGCTGATCTTGCTGGTAGCTCAGCTCCTGCTGGAACCTGGGGACCAGGTGATCAACACTCCGCCCACATTCTCCGTCTACGAGGATGCCGTGCGGATGCAGCATGGTGAGATCATCGTTGTACCTCGCAGGCGGGAAGATGGCTACGACCTGGATACCGCCGCCATCCTGAGCGCCGTGGGTGGCAAGACAAAGGGCATCTTCGTCTGCAACCCAAACAACCCGACAGGCGGCCTGACGCCGCCCGATGATATTCTGCGTCTGCTGGACACGGGCGTCATGGTTATGCTGGACGAGGCCTACACGGAATTCAGCGGCGTGACAATGGCCCCCCTGATCAGACAGCGTGAGAACCTCATCATCCTGCGCACCATGAGCAAGTGGGCGGCTCTGGCTGGCCTGCGCGTGGGCTATGGCATCATGGCGGCCAGCGTGGCCGACCAGATGCGCAAGATCAAGATGGCCTTCAACGTCAACTTGGCGGGCTACATCGCGGCCCTTGCCTCACTCTCGGACAGGGCCTACCTGCTGGCCAATGTGGCCCGTATGGTGGCCGAGCGAGAGCGGCTCTTCGCCCGCCTGCAGAAGATACCATTCCTTCGTCCCTATCCCTCCCACGGCAATTACATCTTGTGCGATGTCCTGGGTGCCGATGCGCGACGGTTGCGCGACGAACTGGAGCGCGAAGGTGTGCTTGTGCGCCTCTTTCAGAATCGCCACCTCCCCAATGCAATCCGCATCACTGTGGGCAAGGCTGAACATTCGGAGGCAGTCATTGCTGCCCTGGGCACAGTGGGGCAACGGCTGAGATTCCAATGAGATCATCGGTCTATCCCGTCGGCAAATTGCCCATGGCTGTTCTGTCCCACTTGCTAGCTCGCTATGGCGGCTATGACGAGCGCGTCATCATGGGGACACGTATCGGCGAAGACGCCACGGTGATTGACATGGGCGACCGCTACCTGGTGGCCAAGAGCGATCCCATCACATTCGCCACCGATCAGATCGGCTGGTACGCCGTCAATGTCAACGCCAATGACCTGGCCTGCTGCGCGGCGCAACCGCGCTGGTTCCTGTGTACTCTGCTCCTGCCCGACGGCAAGGCCACACCTCAGCTCGTTAGCGGCATCTTCCAACAGATACATGACGCGTGCCAGGGCCTCGGCGTCACGCTCGTAGGCGGACATACCGAAGTCACCTATGACCTGAGGCGGCCCATCGTCGTGGGCCAGATGCTCGGCGAGGTGGCCAAGGACAGACTGGTGCGGGCGGCAGGAGCGCGGCCGGGGGATGTCATCCTTCTGACCAAGGGTATCGCCATCGAGGGAACAGCCCTCATCGCGCGTGAGAAGGCCAGGGACCTGCTAGGTCGGGGCTATGACCAGGCATTCCTCGATCAAGCGCAGGCTCTCCTCTTCCGCCCTGGCATCAGCGTGCTGCGCGACGCCTTCCTCGCCGTGCAGACCGCTCCCATTCACGCCATGCACGATCCCACCGAGGGTGGCTTGGTGAACGGGCTGCACGAGATAGCCCGGGCAGCCAACGTCGGTGTGATCGTTGATTTCGACAAGATACCCATCCTGCCCGAATGTCAACGCCTGTGCGACGAGTACAATCTGCATCCTCTCGGCGTTATTGCCTCCGGTGCGTTGCTGATTGCTGTCGGCCCGCAACATGCCCAGCAGGTCTGCGACGCTCTCCATGCAGAGGGCATCCCGTGCGCGGCGATCGGTCATATCATGCCAGCCGAGGCTGCCTGCAAGATACGTGTCGCCGGTGTGCTGCGCGATCTGCCCGTTCACGAGCGCGACGAGGTAACGAAGATCCTGTAGGAGTGGCCCATGCCCGACGGACGTACCCATGATGAGATAACCTTGGTTACTGCCACCCTCATCGCCCCCGTCTGCTTCGACTCGGTCTTCGCCGGCAGTGTCGGCCGCGCTGCTCTTTTTCTGGGCTCTCACCTGATGTCCGGCCTTCTCTTCTCCGACGACCTGGATACCCACTCCATTGAGTATCGGCGGTGGCGGATGCTGCGCTTCCTGTGGCTGCCATACCAGAAGCTGATTCCCCATCGCAGTTGGCTCTCTCATGGGCTGATCATTGGCCCGGCTTTGCGCATCGCCTACTTTGCCGGCATGCTCTCCCTCTTCTTCTGGCTCGTGCTGGCCCTCCTCAGCCGCGTCGTGCCACTGGACGCTGGCGGCATCCTGCTGGGCGTGCTGTCGGGCATCGTGCGCTTCGTGGCGGATCATCCGGACTGGGTGATAATTGCCTTCCTCGGCTTTGTGCTCGGTGGGTCTGTGCATTCGGTGTCTGATGCTCTGTGGAGCTGGTGGCGCAGGGCCATCCGGCCGCCGGTGGTCCAGGTGCTGCCGCCCTCCGTGCCAACACCGACCCACCACGGCTTCCCTGCCCCCGATTTCGTGAGGGCAGACGTGCGAAGCACGAAAGGTACGAAGGTGCAAGACACAGACTGAGCCTGGCCCCTGTGTTTTGCGTCACAATCCGCGAACACCAATGACCCTTCTTGGTGCCACAAACATCGGCAAATCATACGGCCCTGAGACTGTGTTCCAGGGTGTGAGCGTGGCCATCCATGCCGGGGAGCACATCGCCCTGGTGGGCGTCAACGGCGCCGGCAAGACAACGCTCCTGCGCATCCTGGCCGGGCTGGAAGAACCCGACACGGGCACGGTGGCCCGGGCCCGCGGTGTGCGCATCGGCTATCTGCCCCAGGAGACGATGAACGCCCCTACGCGGGGCGGTCAATTGAACGCCCCTACCCTGTACCAGGACATGCTGTCGGCCTTCAGCCATGTCCTCGCTATTCAAGAAGAGATGAGGGCGGTGGAGGCGCGCCTCGCTCAGGCAGGAGACGACGTGGACAACGTCCTCGCCGACTACGCGGCCGTGAGCCAGCGCTTCGAGGAGGCGGGGGGCCACACCTTCGAGGATGACATCGCGCGCGTCCTCAACGGGCTGGGCTTCGGCAAGGAGGATTGGGACAGACCTCTGGCCCTCCTGAGCGGCGGCCAGCGCACCCGCGCCGCCCTGGCGCGCCTCCTCCTGACCCACCCCCTCCGTCCAGGCGACCAGTCGCGTGTGGAGCTTCTGCTCCTGGACGAACCCACGAACCACCTGGACCTGGCAGCTACTGAATGGCTCGAAGACTACCTCGTGCGTTGGCCCGGCGCCCTAATCGTCGTGGCCCACGATCGCCGCTTTCTGGATAGGGTCGCCCACAAGGTGTGGGACATGGGCTTTGGCCGCCTGGAGGAGTATCGCGGCAATTACACAGCGTACACGCGTCTGCGGGCCGAGCGCATGGCCCGCCGACAGACCGAGTACCAGGCTCAGCAGGAGCAGATCACCGCCACCGAGGACTTCATCCGCCGCTACGGGGCAGGGCAGCGCTCCAAAGAAGCCCGCGGTCGGGCCAAACGCCTCGCTCGCCTACAACACCTGGAACGGCCACAGCAGGACGAGACTATCCGCCTTCGCCTGACGACATCCCTGCGGGGAGGCGACCATGTCCTGGTAGCCAAAGACCTGACGGTGGGCTACCCAGCACGGGGCAGAAGCGGCCTGCCTGTGGCTCTTTTTTCTTGCCCGGACCTCCTCATCCAGCGTGGGGAGCGGGTGGCCCTCGTCGGGCCAAACGGCTGCGGTAAGACGACGTTCCTGAAGACGGTGCTGGGCGAGCTGCCGCCCCTGGCGGGCGACGTGCGCCTGGGCACCAACGTGCGCCCTGCCTACTACAGCCAGACCCACGAAGGGCTGAATCCCGACGCGACGGTACTGGACGAAATCCTCGCCTACGAGCCAATTCTGGAACGGGCGCGGGGCTTTCTGGGCCGTTTCCTGTTCAGCGGCGACGACGTGTTCAAGCGTATCGGCCAGCTCTCCGGCGGGGAGCGCAGCCGCGTGGCCCTGGCCAAGCTCACCATGGAGAACGCCAACTTCCTCCTCCTGGATGAGCCGACCAACCACCTAGATATCCTCTCCCAAGAAGTCCTCGAGGACGTGCTAGCTGCTTTCCCCGGCACGATCCTCTTCGTCTCCCACGACCGTTACCTGATTGACGCCCTGGCAACGCATGTGTGGATCGTTGAGGGCGAGCGCCTGGGCGTGTACGAGGGGAACTACAGCGACTACATGGAGGAAAAGCGGAAACGAGCAGAGTGGGAGAAGGAGCCAACGAGGAGAAGAACTGCCCGCGCCGAAAAAGCCCGGCCACCCAGCAAGACGGGACGCCCGCCAGCGAGTCAGGTTTCACGAGCCGAGAGAGAGCGGCTGACGCGTCTCGCCAGTCTGGAGGAACAGATCACCGGCCTCGAGAAGAAGCTGGCCGCCCTCAACGACGAGATGAGCGCGGCTGGGCAGCAGGGGGAGAGCCAGCGGGTGTGGGAGCTGAGCCGCGCCTACCAGGCGAGCGAGGAGGAACTGGCGCGGGCCTTCGCCGAATGGGAGCGGAGCGCGGGGTAGGCGCCGGCGGCTGTGCCTCAGCCAGCGGGGGGCAGATAGAAAGCGGCCTGACCGAAGATGCAAACGCGGGCGTGATGTGCAGTCCGACGACCGGGTTGCCTGCCCCAGCTCCCCATGGGGTGGGAACCTTGCGCTGGCGGAGCCCTCGCAGTCCACATGCGCATTCTGCTACCAGGCAGGGTCTTTTCAAGTTGCAGAAGGCCAGCCGGCCACAACGTATTTGTTCCCGTCATGCCAGCCATCCACGAACAACGCACCGGTACTCGAACCTGACGCGCATTCGAGTACTCGTGCACAATTCGTGGACGGATGGCCCGGCATGCAGCAGCAATTCTTGCATGTGCGCGGTGATACGCAGCTTGAAAAAGCCCTGTCCTGCCAGGATACTACACTTGACGATGCCCACACATTCCTGTATCATGGGTGCGGAGGGCGAGGAACACGCAGATGGAGGAAGGCCCCGCTTTCGCCTACCTGGCTGAGCTATTCCATGCCGCCTTTGTCCGCGCCTATGCTGCCACGGCGCGGGCCCGCTACCTGCGCCTGGCGAGCCGCCTCCCCTTTCACGGCCAGGATGTGCACGTCATCCACGGCGGCAACCGCTGGTGGCACGTCGTTTGCGTGCCGGGCAGCCATAGCGGCGACCTGCGCCTTGGCCCCGTTGGCCGTTGGACGATCCTGTCGGTTGACGCCGAGTCCTGCCCCGATCTGAACGGCCTGCGCGACCAGAGCGACCCGCGCAAGGAGGACTTCCGGTTCATTGTGGGGGCCACGTCGTTCATTTACCACGAGGCTTTCCCCCTGCCCTGGCAGATGTCAGATGATGAACTGGCAACCACAGCCACCACCCTGGCCAATCGCCTGGTAGACGAGCACGCCGCTCCCCTGCTCCAGCTCGAGGCTGTCAGGTCACGCGTATCCAGTCTGCGCAACGCAACCCAACTGCTGCGCGACATGAACGAAGCCATAGCCTGCATGCACAGCGAGCACCACCGTGCCGCCATCGCCACCATCAGCGCTGCCGCCGAGTCCGCCCTGGTTGGCTGCCTGGAGGAGATGGGCCACCCCATCCGACAAGAGGAGCGTGGCCGCGTCCTCGGCCACGAGCATCACTACCTGTCGGGCATGGTGGCCGAGGCCTATCGCCACAGCGCCATCACCATCAGGACGAGAGACCGCCTGGAGATACTGGACAGCCTGCGCCGGGGCACCGACCATTGCCGGCCCGATGCGACGGCCCAGGACGATGTGGCCTTCGCCTGGGCCACCTTGCAGCAGTTGCTGCTTGAACTGGCACGCTGACGCAACGCAGACGCTGCCTGGCCGGAGCCTTCCCACGTCTGGGATTTCCGAAGTCCGGACGATTCCCATGAGCCAGATACGCCCCCTTGATCTTGGCGTCTACATCCATGTCCCTTTCTGCCAGTCCCGCTGCACCTATTGCGACTTCAACACCTATGTGGGTCTGGGCCATCTGATTGATGACTATGTGAAGTCTGTCTGCCGCGAGATCCGCGCATGGCCAGAGAGCCATGGCGCGCCTGCTCCCTCGGCAGCCGCATCGGGCTGCCCCTCCAGGGTGGTGACGGTCTATTTCGGCGGCGGGACTCCATCCCTGCTGTCCACGGCCCATATGACGGCCTTGCTGGCCGCCTGCCACCAACGCTTCCCCGCCGCCAACGCTCCCTGTCGAGACGTTCCGGCAGAACGTCTCGACAATGATATGGAGATTACCCTGGAGGCCAATCCAGAGACGATGCCTGCCCAACGCCTGCGCGACCTGCGCTCGCTGGGCATCAACCGCCTCAGCCTGGGCGTGCAGAGCTTCGACGACGCCATGCTGCGCCTGCTGGGGCGCTCGCACACCGCAGACCAGGCGAGGGACACCTACCACGCAGCACGCCAGGCTGGCTTCGACAATATCAGCCTTGACTTCATCTATGGTCTGCCGGGTCAGAGCCTCGCCCACTGGCGAGACATCCTGGCTCAGGCCGTGGTGCTCCAGCCGGACCATCTCTCCCTCTACGCCCTCACCCTCGAAGACGACGTCCCCCTGGCCAGAGACATCGCCGCCGGCAGATGTGCTCTGCCCGACGATGACACTGTAGCCGATATGTATGCCCTGGCCGAAGACATGCTGCATGATGCGGGCTACGTCCACTATGAGATCTCAAACTGGGCCGCTTGCCACGCGGCTAGTGGGTCCTACCGTGCTGCGCGGCACAATCTGATCTACTGGCGGCGACAGCCCTATCTGGGGTTCGGCGCCGGCGCCCACTCCTTCGACGGCCAGCGTCGCTACCACAATGCCCTGCATCCTGCCGACTACATCGCCCGTATGGACGCACACGGAACTGCCGTGGCTGAGAGCGAGATCATCACGTCGGCCATGGCTGTGGCCGAAACAATGTTCCTCGGTCTGCGTCTACTACATGAGGGGGTCATGTTCGAGGAGGCGGCGGCCCGATACGGACAGCCCGTGCATCTCTACCAAGCTCAGATCAACGACCTGATCGCCCAGGGCCTGCTGGAACGCCACGAGGGACGCCTGCTGCTCACCGGGCGCGGTCATTTCCTGAGCGATGAGGTCTTCATGCGCTTCATGCCCTGAAGATCACGCTCTGCGTTTCACGTATCACGGACAACACCCATGCGCATCGGCCTACACGCCCGCAACGATGAGACGTTTACGGAGACGGATTTCGCCGCCATCCGCACTGCCCGCATCGAGACGCTGAAGATCATGGACTTCACCAAGATTACGGTCTTGGAGCGGGTGCGCGGCGAGAATCCCGGCATCGAGTTCATCGTGCGCCTATACGATGATCGCATCGGGCGGGGCTATAGCCATCCCTCGCCGTATGACTTCGTGGCGCGTTCCGCGCCCCGCATCAACGCCCTGCGCCCGCTGGCCACCAAGTTCGAGATCCACAACGAGCCGAATCACTACCAGGGCATCGAGGGCTGGGGCAGCACGGATTGGGATGCCCAGAACTTCCGCGAATGGTATCGCCTGGTGCTGCAGGGGCTACGGCAGACCTGTCCTTGGGCCAGCTTCGGCTTTCCGGGCCTGGCACTGAACTATCCCCACCGCGATCTAGAATGGCTAGACATCTGCCGCGATGTCATTCTGGCATCCGACTGGCTGGGCTGCCACACCTATTGGCAATACGGCAACATGCTCTCTCCCGACTGGGGTCTGCGCTTCATCCACTACCGTGCCCGCTTCCCCGACAAGCCCATCGAGATCACCGAGTTCGGCAATAGCACGCCCGGCCTCAGCCCCGGCGAGATGGCTACTCAGTACGCTGCCTACTATCAGCACCTCCAGCAGTACCCGTACTTGGGTTCTGCCAGCTCGTTCATCTGCTCGTCACCCGACCCCATGTGGCGGCCCTTCGCCTGGTGCGATCCCACCAGCAATCAGCTCTTTCCCGTCGTCTATGCCGTCGGCGCGGTGCCCCACGTGCCCTCGGTGCCCGCGCCTGTCTATCGGGTCGCCTATCTCAGCCACACGACGCCCCCCAGCATGCAACCCGGCCAACAGGTGTCGGCAGTGGTGCGCTTGCGGAACGACGGCAACATTCTCTGGTGCGCCGGCGGCGAGACGCCTGTGCGCCTGGGCTGTCGCTGGTACGATCAGGCCGGGCGTGAGCTGTCCGACGTGCCCAGCCCGCGCACGCCCCTGCCGCAGGACGTGGCTGCCGGCCAGACTGCTACCGTCACGGCTCTGCTGACGGCACCCGCCAAGCCAGGAATCTATGCCGTGAGATGGGACCTGATCGCGGAGGGCGTGGGGTGGTTCTCGGCGAGGGGCGCAGCTACACTCGATGTGGGCGTGCGCGTGCAGTCGGCTGTCGTGCCGCCTCGTCCCTGGGTTGTGTCGGCCAGCCACAACACCGCCGATGCCCCCAAGGCCATTGACGATGATCCAGCCTCTGCCTGGTCGAGCGGCGAGACGCAGCGACCGGGCATGTGGTTCCTGGTTGATCTCCGCGAGGAGCAGACCGTTAGCGGCGTCGAGATGGTCAGCCCAGGCAAAGATTTCCCCAGGGGCTACCTGCTCGAGGTCTCGACGGACGGCAGCACCTGGCAGCAGGTTTCTCGCAAAGACCCGAACTGGCGGTCCGTCGCCGTCACCTTCACTCCCGTCCGTGCCCGCTTCGTGCGCATCACCCAGACGCGCACCCCGCGCTGGGCCGTCGTCTGGGCCGTCAGCGACATCACGATCAAGGCGGCGCCTGCCTGGACGGCCACTGCCAGCACCAACGCCGCCGACGCCGCCAAGGCCATTGACGGTGATCGCTCCACCGTCTGGAGCACGGGCGTGCCCCAGCGCAGCGGTGAATGGTTCCAGCTCGACCTGGGAGAGGCCGTCTTTGTGGAACGACTGCGCCTAGACAATACCGCCCAGCCCCAGTATCCCCGCGGCTACCTCATTTCGGCGTCTGTGAACGGGCAGGACTGGCAAGAAGCCACCCGCAAGGCCAGCAATTGGGCACCGGTGGATGCTGCCCTGGGCCCACGCTGGGCGCGCTACCTGCGCATTGTTAACACCGGCTCGTCGCGTTGGCATCCCTGGACCATCGCCGAGGTTACAATCATCACCGCTCCCCCACCGGCAAAGGCTACACCGAGCCAGGCGGCCGCGGCGAAGCGCACCATCGCCCCGCCGCCCTGAATAGGAGATATGCATGATCAACCGCCAACGCCTGCTCAATACGTTCCTCGAGCTGGTGCGCATTGATAGCCCATCGGGAGCGGAGCAGGACACCGTCCGCTATTGCGTCTCGCACCTGCAACGCCTCGGCTTCGCCACCGAGGTGGACGCCATCGGCAACACCATCGGTCGTCTGCCCGGACAGGGCGCTCCCTTCCTCGTCAACGCCCACCTGGACAGCGTCCAGCCCTGCCTGGGCATCAAGCCTGTGGTGGAGGGGGACTTCGTGCGCAGCGATGGCACGACGGTCCTGGGGGCCGACGACCGGGCCGCCGTCGCGGCTATTCTGGAAGTCACGCAGGTGCTGGTGGAGAACGGCCTACGGCATCTGCCGCTGGAGGTGCTGTTCACCGTGCAGGAGGAGCAGGGGCTGGCAGGGGCGCGGGCGTTGGACTATGGCCGCCTCACGGCCACGGCGGGCGTTGCCCTGGACCACGAAGGGCCTGCCGGCGGCATCGTGGTCGCTGCTCCCTACAAAGACCGCATCAGGGCCATTGTTCACGGCAGGGCCGCCCATGCTGGCAACGCCCCCGAAGCCGGCATCAGCGCCATCCGCGTGGCAGCAGAGGCCATCGCTGCCATGCCCCTGGGCCGCATTGACGATGAGACGACGGCCAACATCGGCGTCATCCACGGCGGAGCGGGGACGAATGTGGTGCCGGAACAGGTGGTAACGGAGGGCGAGGCACGCAGCCGAGACGAGGCAAAGCTACAAGCCCAGACGGCGGCGATGGTCAACGCCTTTCACCAAGCCGCCGCTCGCCACGGCGCTAAGGCCGAGGTTGCCGTCAGCCGCAGCTACGACGGCTTTCGTGTGGGCGAGGACAACCCGACCGTGCAGCGCCTGATGGCGGCCATGCGCGCGGCAGGGATCGAGCCGCGCCTCGAGGCCAGCGGCGGCGGCAGCGATGTGAACATCTTTCGCGCCCACGGCATTGACGCCCTGGCCATCAGCGTCGGCTGCCGCGATGCGCACACCACCAACGAGACGCAGAGCATCCCCGATATGGTCAAGTGCGCGGAAGTGCTACTCAAAGCCGTCACGTTGTGATATACTGCGGATGTGGAGGTTGCTGGTTGTCCACTTTCCCTTCCGTCGCGCGGGAATCTGAGCAAGCCGGTGTAGCGCCCGTTGCGCCTGCTGGTTTTGCGCGCCCGGTGGCCGATACGCTACCCCAGGTGGTGCAGCGCATCGTAGATGTTCTCCAACCCGAGAAGGTCGTGCTCTTCGGCTCCTATGCCTACGGCACGCCGACGCCAGACAGCGATGTAGACCTGCTGGTGGTGATGGAGACCTCTGCGCCATCCGTGGAACGCTACGTTGCCGTCTCGCGCCTCTTGCGCCCCCGCCCCTTTCCTGTGGACATTATCGTCAAGACGCCAGCCGAGCTGCAGGACGCTCTCGATAGCGGGGACTTCTTCATGCGGGAGATTGTGTCGCGGGGGATGGTGCTGTATGAGCGAGATCACTGACCCACTGGCGTGGGTGGACAGGGCTGAAGAGGACTACCTTCTCGCGCGGTCATCTCTACGGCGCAAGGCTCCTTTGACCTACGGTGCGTGCTTTCATGCCCAGCAATGCGCAGAGAAGTACCTCAAGGCGCTACTCGTCGCCAGAGGGCAGCCCTTTCCCAAGATCCATGACCTGGTGGCGTTAGCCGATCTCTGTGCGCAGGCTGGTCTCATCCTGGCAATGGACCCTGACCAACTGGCCGCCCTCGCATCGTATGCTGTGCGCATTCGCTATCCAGGTGACTTGCCTACAGCGGAGGAGGCGCGTCAAGCCTGGAGATTCGCCAAAACGGTGCGACGGATCGCGCGGGGACATCTCGGTCTCAGGTAGAGGCGTCGCGCGCGCCATGTTCGCATTGGTCATGGAGCCATGCGCTCGCATGCCCGCCCTGGCCGTCGGGCCAGCCAATTCGGCTTCTAATTGAATGACATATCTTGTTACACTGATTAGAAGCGGAATTGATTCTCGCGTACACGCCGCCCCAACATCTTCGGGTATCGCCTACCCTCGCGCCCGCTGCATCTCCTCTTCCACCGCCTTCAGGTTCTCGCGCGCCATCCTCGTGTGCGGATGCTCCTCGCCCAGCAAGCGGCGCAAGATCGCCAGCGCCCGCTCGAAGCACCCCTTCGCCGCTACGAGGTCGCCCATGTCCTGCAGCACACGGCCCAGGTTGTTGACACGGATGGCCACCTCTGGATGCTCCGGCCCGTAGGCCGCCTCGTCTATCCGTAGCGCCCGCTCGAAGCACCCCTTCGCCTCGCCTAACTGCGCCCGCCCCCACAGGTACGTGCCCATCTGATTCACCAGCCTGCCGGTTGCTTCGGGCGCGATGCCCAGCGCCTCGGCATGGGCGGCCGCAGCCTGGGCGTGCGGCAGCAGGCGGGAGACTACCGACCATGTGCGCACGTCGCTTGTCACGCCCGGGAAGCCCTCATTGACCACGCTTACGGCAGCCGCCGCCCATGTCTTGCGCTCCTCCGCCGCCAGCCGGTCGCGCACGACCGCCTGCACCAGCCGGTGCATGGCCAGGGCGTCGCCGCCCACCTCCACCAGGGAGTAGCGACGCAGGGCCGTGAGCGCCTCGTCCCAGGCCAGGTCGTCGGCGACAGCAGCAGCCAGGCGCTCGGGCAGGTGCTCTGCCCCTTGCCGCAGCAGGTCACAGGGAATATCATCGGGGGCGAGGAAGGCGCACAGGCGCAGCAGGTCCGCCCCCGCCGCCGACGCCTGCTCCACCTGCTGGAAGGAGATCTCCCAGGTGGTGGCCACGGTGGCCGGATAGTCGGTAGACGGCTTCGCCCGCTCCAGGAGTCGTTGCTGGTGGGTGCGGAACAGCTTCAGGTAGTCGGCGATCGTGCGGCCCGCCTGCTCGATGTAGGCCGCAGCCTGCTCCAGGGCCAGGGGCAGGCGGCCCAGCGCCTCGGCCAGCTCCTGCGCCGCCGCCCCGTCAGCCTGACCCGTGCGCTTCAGCAGGAAATCAACCGCGTCGCCGGGCGGCAGAACGTGCACCGTCAGCGGCCGGGCATAGCCGCGCCAGACCTGGCTGCGCGATGTGATCAGCACATGGCCCACGCCGCCGCCAAGGAGATACGGGGCCAGGCTGTCAGGCGTCTCGGCGTTGTCGAAGACCAGCAGCCAGTCGCCATGCTGCCCCAGCCAGCGCCGCACCGCGGCGATGATCACGTCCTGTTCTTGCGCTTCCTTCTCCGGCAGATTCAATGCCCCGGCCAGGGCGGCGTACTCGGCGGCCAGGGTTGCTGGCTCCTCCGCCCGCACCCACCACACGACGTCGTAGTCGCCACAATGGCGGTAGGCGTACTCCGTCGCCGTCTGGGTCTTGCCCACCCCGCCCAGGCCGACGATGGCTTGCGTCAGGGCCGCCGCCTGGCCCGAGGTGAGGGTCGTGCGCAGGGCATCCAGGATATCCTCCCGGCCAGTGAAGTTGGGGTTGCGGCGATGGGGCACGTTCCAGATGGCGGGCAGGCAGCCCGGATAGCGGGGGCGCAGCGCGGCGGGCTGGGGAAAGGGCGGTGGCCCGGTGGGACGGCCTGCCTCGCGGCGCACGCCGCTCAGCAAGGTCTCCCTGGCCGCTGCCTCGTCCAGGCCCACCAAGTCAATGCGCACCCGCTGGGCCAAGATGCCCTTCAGCTCGCACTCAGCCACCCGCACCAAGATCAGCTTGCCCAATCTGCCATCCGGGTCGGCGGCGACGGCGGCAGCCCATTCGGGATGGGTGTAGCGAGCGCTCAGGTAGGCGGGGGAGAGGACGGCAATGGTGCGCTCGTCCTCTGCCGTGGCCTTCTGCATCTCCAGGATGAAATCGGCGCCGGCCGCGAAGCTGCCCAGGCGCACCGTGTAGCCAGCCTGCTGCAACTGTGCGGCTATCCATTCGGCCCACTGCCGGTCGGCGCTCGTGAAGCTGACGAAGAAGTCGGCCATGGCAGCACCCCCAGCGTCCCGCAGATCGGGCGAGCACGGGCGGGCGATCACAAGGATCGCCCCCACCGCACCGGATGCTATCATTATATCACACATCGTTCACCATGTCATCCGTCGTTCGTCCTTCGTCCAGGGTCTTTGCATTCTCTGCGCCATGCGTCATGCTGAGCGGAGCGAAGCATCTCTTGCTGCCATTCAAGGCGGCTGCCGCAGGCACTAGAGACCCTTCGCTCTGCTCAGGGTGACAATGAAAAGACCCTGGTCCTTCGTCTTTGGTCCTTCGTCTTTCGTCCTCCGCCGATTTGCCTCCCTGCCCCGTATGTGCTACAATGGCGCACGCCAGAACGACACATAGACAGATGCGAGGGACATTGTCTTGAAGTGGACGCGTAGCTTTCTCCTGATCGCCTTCGGCGTATTTGCCCTCAACTTCAACCAGGGCGTGGTCTTCTCCGTCCAAACGAACTTCTTCCGCCAGGAGCTGGGCGTGGTCGGCCTGCAGATGGGATACTTCACGGCCACGCGTGAGTTCGTTGGCTTCATGATGGTCCTCGTGGCTGCGGCCACGGTCGGCTTCCGGGTGTCACGGGTGGCGGGGGCAGCCCTTCTCATCTGCGCCGTAGGCTATTTTAGCTACAGCCGTGTCAATAGCTTCCCGCAGTTGCTTATGGCAGCACTCATCGGCAGCCTGGGCTTCCATACCTGGTTCCAGGTCTACTACGTCCTGGGCCTCAGTCTGGCTGACGAGGGCTATGAGGGACGGGTGCTGGGGCGGCTGGCCAGCATCGGCTCAGTCGGAATGCTCATCGCCATGGTCATCACCCTAGCCATCGTGGGCATGGTGGGTATGCGCAACATGTTTGTTCTCTCGGCGTCGGTGGTGGCCCTAGGAGGCATCGGCCTCTTCTTCGTCCCCCACAATCCGCGCCTGGTACGCCAGCAAGGCTTCGTCTTCAAGCGTCGCTACTGGCTCTACTACGTGCTCCAGTTCCTGGACGGCTGCCGCATGGAGATCTTCATGACCTTTGCCCTCTTCGTCTTGGTGGATGTGTACGGCGTCAGCGTGCAGAACATCACCCTGCTGCTGATCATCAATGGCGTCCTCAACTGGATAGCAGCGCCCATCTTCGGCGGCTGGATTGACCATCATGGGGAGAGGGCCGTCCTCACCCTGACCTACGCCGCGCATCTGGCCGTGTGCCTGACCTTTGCTTTGGTGCCCAACGCCGTGGTCCTGGCCGTCATGTATATCATGTACCGCACCTTCAGTATGGCCACTGTCGCTACCAATACGTATCTCAAGAAGATTGCTCTGCCTGCCGATGTCTCTCCCAGCTTGGCTATGGGAGTGACCATGAACCACGTGGCGGCCATTATCGTTCCGATTACGGCGGGCGTCCTCTGGCAGGCCTTCGGCTATGCGATCTCCTTCTTCCTGGCTGCGGCTTTCGTGGCCATGTCTCTGGTCGTCACCCAAGTCCTGCGTACCCCCACTCTGGCTGCTGCCGCGGTCAGCGGCGGCAGGCTGTAGCAGATTGGCTTCGAGGTCATACGCATGAGTGCGCGGCCCGGTACCAAGTGGTGGGGCTGGGGATTGGAGGGCAAGGGCTACGACCTGGAGAGCCGTCCCGACTTGTGGCCGTTTCTCGTCCAGCGGCTTAGGCTCAATCCCCAGTTGCGCTGCCCGCCAATCGCCCTCCGCCATATCCACCTGCCAGCCCCTCGCCTGGACGCGAGCACGGTGAGCGAGTTGATGACTGCCGTTGGTCAGGATAATGTGTGTACCGACGAGCGGACGCGCCTGACCCACAGCATGGGCAAGAGCTACCGCGACCTGGTACGCTTGCGCCAGGGCCGGGTGGACAACCCGCCAGATGCAGTCATCTTCCCAGGGGACGGGACCGATGTACGCCGTGTGCTGGACATTGCGGCGCGGCGCAAGCTGGCTGTAGTACCCTTTGGTGGAGGGACCAGCGTTCTCGGCGGCGTGGAGGCCCTACCGGGATCGTGCCGCGGCGTTCTGTGCGTAGACCTTGCGCGCCTCAACCGCGTC
This sequence comes from Chloroflexota bacterium, assembly GCA_034431995.1. Lineage (GTDB taxonomy): Bacteria > Chloroflexota > DTOL01 > DTOL01 > DAOUCN01 > DAOUCN01. The sequence goes on from DAOUCN010000081.1 coordinate 28,841, forward strand.
TTGGCCGTGGACATCGTCTCCCGCACAGCACGCGTGGAGGCGGGCATGACAGGGCCGGCCCTAGAAGCGGTTCTTGAGAGCCACGGCTACACCCTGGGTCACTATCCCCAATCGTTTGAGTTCTCCACCCTGGGCGGCTGGATCGCCACTCGCTCTGCCGGGCACGCCTCCACCCTCTACGGCAAGATCGAGGACATGGTCGTCAGCCTGCGCCTGGAAACCCCCGCGGGAACAATCGAGACTCGCTCTGTCCCCGCCTCTGCCACTGGGCCTGACCTCAAGCATCTGATCATCGGCTCGGAAGGTGTTCTCGGCATCCTGACGGAAGCAACCCTGCGCCTGCGGCTCATCCCGGAGCAGCGCGACTATCGCGCCGTCATGTTTCGCACCTTCGCCGACGGCCTCAGCTGCGTACGCGAGCTCGTCCAGCGGGGCATCACGCCGGCCACCGTGCGACTGTCAGACGCCGTGGAGACAGAACTGCTCTTCAAGATACAGCGGCACAAGCCTGGAGAAGGGGGTAGCCTCAAGACCCGCATTGGCAAGCTGCTCCTGGACTGGCAGCACTACCGCCTGGTGACCGCTTGCTTCATGCTGCTGGGCTACGAGGGCGAGGCACAGGCAGTGAGTGCCCAGTGGCGCTGGGCGGCGGCTGTTGCCGCACGACACGGCGCCTTCGGCCTCGGCCACGGCCCGGCCCGCGACTGGTTGGCGGAGCGCTACGAGCTTCCTTACCTGCGGGACGACCTGCTGGAGCGCGGCGTGCTGGTAGATACCCTGGAGACGGCTACCACCTGGGACAACCTCGGCGAGCTCCACAGCAAACTTCTGGCCGCCATCGCTCGGGCCAGCGAGGACGCCGGCTCCCCGGCCCTGGTCATGGCCCATGTCTCCCATGCCTATCGCGAGGGGGCGTCGTTATACGTGACGTTCCTGGCCCGCCAGGCGTACAAGCACGAAATCGAGCAATGGCAGACCATCAAGCGGGCAGCTTCTGACTGCATTATGGCCAACGGCGGCACCATCAGCCACCACCACGGCGTCGGCTACGAGCACCTGCCCTGGCTCGAAGCCGAATGGGGACCGGGCGCCCTGGCTGCCCTGCGGGCGCTCAAGGCCAGCCTGGACCCCCAGGGGATCATGAATCCCGGCAAGCTCATTCCATACGGAGATCAACCACGCCCATGATTCTCGTTCCCATCTTCGTGCGCGTCGTCCTACCTGTCTTTGTCGTCATCGCCATGGGCTTTGCCTATGCCCGCCTGACCGCTGCCGACATCCGGCATTTCTCCCGCATCGCCTGGTACATGGTCGGCCCCTGCCTGGCTTTCACGTCGCTGGCCAAGTCCACGGTGAACGAAAGCGATTTCTTCGCCATCCTGGTGCTTGCCATCGTGGTTACACTGGCCATGTGGCCAGTGGCAGCCCTGACGGCTCGTGGCCTCCGCCTCAGCCGGTCCACCAGCAGCGCTTTCCAACTGGCTGTCCTATTTGGCAACGTGGTCAACTTCGGTTTTCCCGTTCTGTTGTTCGCCTTTGGCTCTGGTGGGCTGGAACGGGGCGTGATCTTCATGATGGGCAACACCCTACTCCTGAGCACGGTGGCGGTGTTCATCGCCTCGCGCGGGCACTCCACCTGGCGTCAGGCGCTGCTCAACGTCTTCCGCATGCCCATGCTCTACGCCTCGGTGCTGGGATTCCTGGTCAACCGCGCGGGGATCACTATCCCTTCGTTCATCTTCGAGCCTCTGCGCATGGTTGGCGAGACGGCCCTTATGCTCATGCTGCTCATCCTAGGCATGCAGTTGTCTCAGGTGCGGCTCAGCGATGGCCGCCTGGCCATCGCTGTGGCTACGGGCTTGCGCGTGCTGGGCGGGGTGGCGGTGGGCACGGTCGCTGCCCAGGTGATCGGTTTGCAGGGTCTGTCCCGCCAGGCTTTTCTGGTGGAAACGGGCACGCCGACCGCAGTCTATGCCGCTATCATTGCTGAGGAATTCGACGTAGCGCCAGGTTTCGCGGCGGCCACCATCTTCGTCTCAACCCTGCTCAGCCTGGGCACCATCACCGTTCTGCTCGCTCTGCTCGGCGTGCGCTAGACCATAGTTTCCCTCGCCCCACTGGGGAGAGGGCCAGGGTGAGGGGCGGTGATCATGACGACACAAGCCCAGAGTTTACCCTCCAGTAGTCCTGAACAAACGCCGACGTCGGTTGGCTTCAGGGCCGCCCTCGGGCGGCTTATGCGCGGCCGATCCACGCTCGACGACCTGTGGCTGCTCCTGCCCGCCATGCTCTTCTTCATGGCCCTGAGCATCAGCGTCATCCGCCCCAACGATTTCTGGTGGCACCTGCGCACTGGTCAGATCATCGTTGAGACCCGCACCATCCCCATGACAGATCTCTTTAGCTTCACCCGTGCGGGCCAACCGTGGACCAACGAGGGCTGGCTGATGCAGGTTCTGCTCTATCTGCTCTATTACTGCGGCGGCCTGCCCCTTATCATCTTCTGTCATGCGCTCACGATCACGGCAGGCTACGTCCTTCTGCATGGGGCGTGCCTGTGCAGCAGCGGCGGTCGGACGCGGGCGGCGGCGCTGGCAACCCTCGCCGCCGGCGCGTTGGGCATGGCAAGCTGGGGCGTGCGCCCCCAATCCATCTCGTTCTTGCTCTTCGCTATTCTCCTCGTCGTCTTGCAGCGGCACGCGCTAGAACCTCCCACAGGCTCAGGGCCTGGGGGTGGTTCGCCTGCGGGAGGCTCACACGCCCTGTGGCTCTTGCCTCTCCTCTTCGCCCTGTGGGTCAACCTGCATGGAGCGTTTGTCTTCGGCATCGGCCTGCTTGGCATCTACGTTCTCGTCCACGTCGGGCACGACCTGGCCGCAGGCCGCGCCCTACGGAGAGAGACACGCGACGCCATGATTGTTGGGCTAGCATCGCTGGCTGCCCTGTCCCTCCACCCCAGTGGCCCGTTGGCCATCCTGCGCTATGTCGGCGGATTCTTCCAGAGCGAGGTCACCCATCAGGCCAACCTGGAGTTCCTGCCCCTCAGCATCCGCGAAGGGGATGGACTGCTGTTCTTTGCCTTCGTTGTCGTCTTCATTCTGCTGGCCTTCCAGCGTCGGGCCTCGCTACCTGCCTCTGCGCTGCCGGCCATGCTGGTATTTGGCATCGCTTCCCTCTATGCCCGTCGGGTCCTGCCCTGGTTCGCCATGATTGCCGCGCCTGCCTTTGCCCAGGTGCTTGCGATCAATGCCGGCCCCAGAACGAGTCCGCCAGCACGGGCATCTCGGCTCAATGGCGTCCTCCTCGGCCTGCTGGCTTTGCTGACCGTGGCCACGCTGCCCTGGCTGCGTCCGTACCTGCCCTTGCCTGCCGATCGCCAAGGGTATATCGCACCAAGCGAGACACCTGTGGAGGCGACCGGTTTCCTGTGTAGCATGGGAAGCAACGTGCGCGTGTACAACGATCTCGCCTTCGGCAGCTATCTCATCTGGGCATGTCCGTCGGTGCCCGTTTTCATAGACACGCGCATCGAGCTCTACCCGCAAGAGATGTGGCGTGACTACTTCTGGGTGGCCAATGCTATCACAGGCTGGGAGGATGTCCTGCAACGCTACGGCGTCAATACTGTCATTGCCCACAAGCGCGGTATGGAGACCTTGGTGGCTGGATTGCGGGCATCAGCCCGCTGGGAAGCGATGTACGAGGACAGCACCGCGGCGATCTTCCGCCAACGCTGACCGCCAGGCGACAGACCTGACGGGTCTGCGAGACCTGTCAGGCCCGCGCCTCCTGTAAGGTACATTTCAACACCGGCACAGAAGAGGGCAGATTGAGTGTAAGGGACGTAACAATGATTTTGGGGTCGTCAAAACTGCTCTCAGAACCCTTGACATGCGGCTCAGAATGTGCTATGCTTCTAGTGTACGATTGAGGTGGATGGCGGGTCCGCCAGGCTACCTCGAAGCGGAGTCCAAGAGACCGGGAAGACGCTCCGATAAGGGCAAACCCATCGCAAGGTGGGGACGCAAAGCCATGGGTCTACACGGCAGGGTGTAGATTGCCAGGCTGCCAGAGCACCGGATCAGCGAAGCGAGTCTGCTGTGCGGTGGTCTTGCACGACAGTTTTGCGTTTCAGCCCTCGACGGATGCGTCGAGGGCTTTCTTGTTTGCCGGTTTCCCACACTCGCTTCTCCAACAGTGTCCTCAGATCACATATACACGAGGACCCCTGCCGATCCTAAACGCTCGCGGGCAGGGAAGCGGATAGGAGCGAACAGAAGAGGAGGTGAGAACCGTGTTTTGGCTGAAGCGTGAGGAAGGGCAATCACTGGCCGAGTACGCCCTGATCCTGGCCTTGATTGCCGTGGTCGCCATTGCTGCCCTGACCCTGCTGGGCGGCAACATCTCGACCATCCTGAACCAGATCGCCACCCAGCTCTAGGCGATCACCCAGCGGAACGACCTCGCCGTTCCCGGCACTCGTCGAGCGAGGAATCGGCTAGAAGCGGACCCGAGAGGAGGTGAGAAGCATGTTCTGGTGGAAGCGCGAGGAGGGGCAATCACTGGCCGAGTACGCCCTGATCCTGGCCCTGATTGCCGTGGTCGCCATTGCTGCCCTGACCCTGCTGGGCGGCAACATCTCGACCATCCTGAACCAGATCGCCACGCAGCTGTAGGATGAAGCCTGAGCGTTGCAGGGTCCTTCTTCGCCGAATAGCCAGGACCCTGCATCCTCGTCGGTTCGAGCCACCATGAGTGTCGCCTTCTTGCCTGCTCATGGCCGCAGGCTGTCCCAGCGAGGACAGGGCGCGGTGGAATTCGCCCTTGCCTTAGCACTCGTTCTGGTGCTCTTCCTGGGAGCCCTGGACATGGGGCGGGCATTCTATGCTTACATCGGAATCGTCAATGCCGCCCGCGAGGGGGCGCGCGCTGGCATGTTCGCCGGCTCGCCATCGGGCATCGAGGATGTTGTGCTCAACGCCATCCAGAATGCCCATCTCGATCCGTCGCGAGCGGTGGTGTCTACAGCGTGGGGCGGCAGCGGCGGAACGTTGACCGTCGGCGTCCAGTACACCCATAATCTCATCTTGGGGACGTTGTTGCAGATGTCGCAACTGACGCTCTTCGGTTCAGCGTCCATGCTCTTGCCCTAAGGGGACAGCCGCGACCCGCGCCTGTGCAGCCGTCATACGAGGCATAGTGAGGGACTGATGAGAGCTGGTAG
>DAOUCN010000082.1:0-4893 GCA_034431995.1 Chloroflexota bacterium
GCCCCAGGCCGACGTCGGGTAGAAGTCACCGCCAGGCCGATGGTCGCTCCCCAGCACGCGTTCGCCGCCGCCAGTCACCACATGAACAAAAACATGATAGTCTTCATGCAGCGAGGATAGGGGCCGCCAGTAGAGGACGACAGCCACGGTCGCGCCAGGGGAGGCCATGGCGCCACCACCTGGTCCGCGCACCTCGGCTCCTACGAGTTCGATCCCGTCCTCAAAGGCAACGGCGAGCGCCTGCTGGGGCTGGAGGTCCGGTGTTGCAGCCGGCCCCATGACCTGCCACAGCGGGCCTGATGGCTCGATCCTGTACTTGATCTCCAGACCAGGCATGGCCTTGATCAGATAAGGGGACTGGCCGCGGGTCAGCAGCCAGTCTACCAGGCGGCCAATATTCTCGAACTCTGCCCCCTCTTTGATCTTGGGAAACAGACCTACCAGGTCGGGGCGTACTCCCTCCACGTATTGCAGATACCACATGGGTGTCATCTCATCGCGGTCGTTGCTAACGAGGACTGCCCTCTGCTCCAGCGGCTCCTGCAGCAGGCGCTCCCAGTCGGTGCGCGTCCCTGTGGCACCACTCATGTTCACCGTCGCCGTGTTGCCGATCACGAGGGCCAGCGGTAGCGCCAGCCCCGCTGCCAGGGCAGCAGCACGTCCCCCCCAGCGCAGCAAGCCCTGGCCCATCTCCACCACAGCCTGTATCCCCATTCCGATCCACAATGCCACAACGATGTACGCTGGCGTGAACAGGTCAGCAATATCGCCGATGAAGTAGAACAGACAGAAGCCAACGACGGCAGCGCAGGCAAGTAGCAAGGCCAGACCGACCCAAGGCCGGCGCAAGAACAAGAAGACAAATCCCAGCAGCGCCACCGCCATGCCGCCCATGCTAACCTGCTGGCGCAGGAGCACACTCGCCATGTTCAGCCGAGCTGCCAGGTCCGCGCCTGCTGGCACAACCAGGCTGCCCCGGAAGACGCTGCCGGTCACCATGCGCTGGAAGTCGGCGACGGTGTTTTCATAGAGAACCAGCTCCGTATCGCCCACTGGTAGGCGCAGGTACGGCGTCGCAGGAGCGCGCAACGGAATGTAGGCGTAGAGCACGAGAGGAAGAAGCAGAAGAAACAGGGCCAGGACGCCAGTCGGGATGCGGACGGGGGCATGGCCGAGGCGGGCCACCGGCAGGGGAATGCCCAACCGCCCAGGGCATGTCACCACCGCCCCTATCACCAGGACGGCAAGTCCGGGGACGAGCAGCAGCACCGTGCGATGATGGGCGAGGGCCAGCCCCAGCACAAAGAATAAAGAGCAAGGGAGGAGGCTCGGCCGGTGCGTCCCAGAGGCGTTGCCCATGGCCAGCAAGAGAAGCAGGACCACAAACAGGCTGTTGAGGGCGTAAACCTCGGCCCGCACCGCCTGGGCCCAGAAGGTACGGGAGAAGGCCAGGGTAAGCGCGCATGTCAGGGCCGGCACGATGCCCATGCCCATCCTGCGCCCCAGGACATACAACAGCGCGACCGCGATGGCTGAGAAAACGGCCGATAGCAGGTTCATGCGATAGGCCATATCGCCCGCGGGCACAAGGAGCGTCCAGACCTTACCCAGGATCAGGTAGAGAGGATAGCCGGTGGCATGGGCCAGGCCGAGGAGCGGCGCGGCGAACTGGAACTCGCCGCTGTCGCCCGGCAGCACCGTCGGTGCCAGGGTGAGCACGAAGGCTACCAAGGCCGCCGCCCCCACCACCAGGGCCACACCGTCATCTCGCCGAGACACGCCCCTCACTCCTCATCCCTCATCCCTCATCCCTCAGTCCTCAGTCCTCAGTCCTCATCCCTTCATTCCACAGCAATCCAATCGAAGGCAGCGGCCAGAGTGCGGCGGTCGCTTGTGCCCAGCACCGCGGCGGGCGAGGCGATGTGCGCAAAAGTCAAACGTATCTCGTTGATGCCTTGCCGCAGGCACCGTGCCGGCAGGTCGAGCCGGTAGTCGGCCCAGCCGTCCGTCATCTGGACCTGGCCGATGCGGTGCCCGTTCACTGCTACGGTTATCCGCTGCTGCGGCGCGCCCGGATAGGAGAACGGCGCAGCTCGGAAGACGAGCGCGGACGCACCGGCTTGTTCGAGGGGCGTGAGCACGATCGCCTGGCGCGCGTCGGCCCAGGCGAAGGTCACCTCTCCCATGGCTTCGTCCCGGGACCAGCCAGCGGCCACATGCATGTGAGCCTTGGGAGTGCCCAGATCAATGCGGGCGGGCGACTCACCGGGGGCAGGCGGCAGGGCGTAGAGAACCCAGTGTGCGTTCTCCATGCGCGCTTCCACCCACTTGCCATCGGCGCCAAAGTGCCAGACCGAGTTCTCCACCTGGCCCGTTCCCGCGGCCAGGCGTTCCACCGGCAAGACGCTCTGGATGTACCTATCCAGGGGGCCGCCCACATAGTCGCCATGCACAACCACGTAGCGGAGACTCAGGAAGCGCAACAAGTCGGCGGCCTGGCTCCGATCATCGGCAGCCGTTGTTGGGTCAACGGTACGCCCTTCCTCAAGGGCGATAATGGAGCGCAGCACGGGCATCCGGGCGAAGTAGGGCAGGACGTAGGCTGGGCTGCGGGATGTATTGCCGCCCAGGATGCGCTTGCCGTGTACCGCCTGGTATGCCTGCATGATGGTGCGCTCGGCGCCGAGAGTGCCGAAGCCGTCACGCCAACCCAGGGGAATCTGTAGGATGGTGAAGTCTGCCGGGTCGCTGGCGATGTGCTTATACGGCTCTGGGGCGACGGCGTTCGTTAGCGGCAGGGGGAGAGCCAGGTTCTCGGCCAGGATCAAGCCCGACAATGCGCCCGCCACGATCACCTGCGTGCTCCGCCAACGCAGGCGGCCCAGGATGCGCTCCGTGGCCACCGCAACAAGCACAGCCAGCGCCAGGGTGGCCATGATGCCAAAGCGCCCAGGGATGCGAGCCCCTTTCAGAAAGGGGAGGTAGTGGATCACAATATACGGCAAGGGGGCGTTGACTGTCAAGCCGTCGAGGTCGAAGTCGGCTTGACCGTTGATGTGAAGCAATGGGCCGAGGGCCAGGAGGAAGAAGACGACCACCATGATAGGCCAAAAAGCAGAAGGTATGGGGCATGAGACGTGATACGTAAGACGTGAAGTGTAGTCCGTGGTGCGTGACAAGAGCTTGCTGCTTACTGCCCCCACGAACGCCAACGCCAATGCCACATAGCCCACGAAGCCGAAGTTGATGTCGGAGAAGCGGCGGGCAGCCTCTCGCCCCCACGGGCCGAGAACGGGATGCAACGGTGAGGGCACGAGAGGCCCCAGGAGATCAATGACGTAGCGGTCGGCGCCGCCCCAGCCGCGCACCAGGTAGTCGCCAATTGTCAGCACCTCTCGCACCACAGCCCACCCCAGCGGGGCAAAGCCAGCCAAGAAGACCAGGACCACGACGCAGAGGCGCCCCATCACCGGCGGGCACAAGACCTCGCGCCGATGCTTGATCCAGGTGTAGGCCAGATACACGAAGACGAAGACCAGAATGAAGACGATGAAGTTCATCTCCGTCAAGGCGGCATAGGCGGCAAAGATGCCAGCCAGGATGGGAGCCCGCCAGCCTGGCAGCCGCATGGCACGCAGGAAGAACAGGACGAAGAGGGGAAGCCATTGCACGCTCACATAGTCATACTGGCCAAGGGCAGCGTAGAGGAAACGGGAAGAGGCGAAGGCGTAGACAACGCCGGCTACAAACGACGCGAGGACAGTTGCCCTCCCTTTGGCGCCGAGGCAGTCCAAGGCCAACAGGTACATGGCAAAGCCCGATAGCACGAATGAAGCAACAAACAGAGCGTTCGCCGCCACGATGGGGCCGAAGGCCAACGTGATGGGCAGAGCCAGTAACCCGTTGAGGAGCGTGAGCGTGTACAGGGCAAGATTGATGCCCAGCGGGTAGAAGATGTAGTCGGTAGCTAGGGGACTGCTCTGCATCTCGCCGATGGCATGCTTGATCCACCACAGGTTCCAGAGGAACGCCCCCTCGTCCACGTTGCCGCCTGGGATGTGCGTCGTGAAATGGAGGGGCAGGGGATAGGTCAGGAGCAGGGTGAGCACGAGATAGGCGGCGAACGCAAGGAGATGGACGCCCTCACCCCAGCCCTCTCCCTGGGGGGAGAGGGGGCGGCCCTCACCCCGGCCCTGTTCCTGGGGGGAGAGGGGGGGGCCTGCGACGGTGCCTGACGCGTGGGCGCCGAGGGCGCCGGCAGCCGGGCCTACGCGCTCCGCCATGGCCAGTGCTCCAGGCAGCGATACAAGCGTCCCTGCGCGATATCAGGCGTCAGAACGAAATAGGTCGTCATGTCTACCCTAGCATGGGGCGCCACGGTCACCCGTAATGCATTGTACAGGTGTGCTCCCTCACAGCCGAAATCCAGCAGCAGTAGCCTGCCGCCAGGCTGCGCCGCCACGACCGCCATGCACTGCCTCGTCGAGCGGTTCTCGATGGCGGCCCAACTGCCACAGAACGCCCCCCACTCCTGTGCGCGCACACGCAGGAGCTGGCGCTGGCCCAGATGGTGGTGCACGGCCTGCTCACGCGCGCCCCCCACCTGGAGATAGGCCTGCGTCATAAGCAAACCACTGAACGGCGCGGCGGTCGTGTTGACCAGGCGGGCCACGACAAGCAGCGTGTTGCTCCGCCCCACGGTCAGATAGTCTATCTCCAGACGTAGCCCGCGAAAGCGCTCGTGGGTGAGATCGCTGGCGACGCGCACGCCAGCCCAGGGCACCCGAGCCCCCCGGCGCGGGGGCAGCAGCGAGTGGCCCCACTGCTCCTTCCATAGTCGGCCGGGGTTGCCAGGCCCGCCCCCCTCGCTATCAAGAGGCAGCAGGGCAGGAG
>DAOUCN010000083.1:0-9776 GCA_034431995.1 Chloroflexota bacterium
GCACTACTGGGGACGATCTCTCGCGGCCCCCCAGGTGGAGTCCAGTAGAAGTCCAGCATGCGCCCGCCATCGTCCTGGAAATAGCGCAGGCGAATGTCATGGAAGCCTTCCGCCAGTTCCACCCGCCCCTCCACGTAACGATCGGAGTGGTGGCCTCCGTTGTCCACCACCAGCTTCCCGTCTATATAGACCAGGGAGCCGTCGTCTGAGGTGGTGCCAAAGACGTACTGCCCGCTGCGAGGAGCATAGATGCGCCCTTCCCACTCGATGCTAAAGGGAGCGGGAAGGAGATCATTGGGGAAAATGAAAAGATCGCGCTGGCGGATGACCGGAGCACCCGCCCAGGCATTGCCTCGGTAGTACTTGCCGAGCAGACCGTTGGTCGCTACATCCAGGGCAAACAGAGCTGACCGTGGCACGACCTCATCCTTGCCTTCAGGCGACTTCCAGAGCAGAGAGACGCCGCCACTCCGCTGCGTGGCGCTGGCCATCACATCGAGAGTGTGGAAGCCAGCATCAAGGGTGAGCACCGTCGTGCGCAGGTCTGCGCCTGTGTCGAGCACGACCTGGTTGTCCAGCGTCACCGAGGCTGGCTCTGTCGTCTGCAGCGTGAACATGTATGTGCCATATCGCGCGGCGAAAAGCGCGCCCTGCCACGCTGCCACGAAGGGCGGCTCCAGGGAGATCGCTGACCAGTCGGCGTTGATGCCATCCTCCTGCCGCTGTAGGGTGGGCGTGCCTGTGGCCTCGGTGCCTGAATAGTAGCTGGCCACCACGCCCTGCGCTGCCGCTGCTTGCTCTCGCGTCACCTGGACCTTGACATAACCAATATTGCCATACCTGTCCCGCCACTGGGTCACCGCGGCAGAGGGGTAGTACTTCTGGAAAAGACTCACCAGTTGCCGCTGAACTGGCTCAAGAATGAAGGCTAAGTCTCTGTCGCCCACGTCTCGCATGGGCAGGTGAGCCGTCTGGTTGAAGACCTGGTAGGGAAGACCATCGTCCAAGAACTTCACGGCAGAGTGGTTGGCAAAGGCGGCAGCGACGAAGACCTGGCTGCTGCTGAGGCGCGCCACTTCCTGGGCCACGCTAGTCTGGACGGGATCGAAGTCATAGTACACGTTGCGGTCGCTGGCCTGGCGACCGAAGTACAGGGTGGCGTTGGCGGTCAGCGCTGCCAGTCCCAGCAGGACTATGGCCACCAGGAATGGCCGTTCTGCCTTCTGTCCGAACCTCTTCGTCGCCACGCTCCACGAACGCTCCACAGCCAGCGCGGCCAGCACGCATACGGCCGGCAGATTGGTGATTGTACGTGAGGAATGTGGGTTCGAATCGGCCAGCGACAGCACGCCGGGCAGCACGCCCAGCACCAGCCACGTCAGGAGCAAGGCATTCTCCGCTTTGCGCCAGTGCAACAGGGCATAGCCAAAGCCCAGGACCAGGAAGAGGCCGGTGACAGGATCGAGCATGGGAGCATGCGGCAGATTGTGGCGGGGACGGGGATCGCCCTGGTAGTTGAACATGCCGAAAGCCTTGCGGATGTTGGCATAGAGGGGGGCATAGGACTTCTCACGCTGGATGTCTTGCGCCACCGATGCTGCCTGGGCACGGGACCAGAAATCGCCTGGGTGCTTGTGGTAGTGCACCCCTAGCGGAAGGAACGCAATCAGCGCGGCAACGGCGAGGAGAAGCAAGCCACGTGCATGGACCCGCAGGAACGAGCGATCGCCCATGATTTTGTAAATGATGTACAGAACGATGAGAACGGGAATCACGCGATACGGGATGTACGTGCCGATGCCGATGCCTATCGCCAACCCAGTCCAGACGAAATCCAGCGGTCGTCCCGTGCGCAATGCCCTCAAGAGGAGGAACATGGTCAGGGCGACAAAGAGAGGAATAAGGCTCGTGGTGAACACGACACGGCTGAAGTTGATATGCCAACGGGAGACGGCGATGAAGAACGCGGCGACAATGGCCCCCCGCGGGCCGAGCAGCTCCCGGCCGAGGAAGTAGGTGGCAACGATGGCCAGCATGCCGATGATGTCCGTGTACAGACGCATGGACACAATCGAGATGCCTGCTACCTTGAGAAAGAGGCCGAGGCCGTAGAAGAAGAGCGTGGGCTGGCCGGTGATGTCGGGAATATAGGCTGTATACCTGGGGGTGCGCATCAGACGCAAGGCCGCGACGCCCGCGTCGCCCTCATCCAGGTACAGGGTGCTGGGGAAGGCGTCCAGGCGATAGACGCGCAGCACCAGACCCAGCATGAGGACGGCGGCGAGAGCCAGCCACTCCCACCTCTGGAGGCGTATCTTGCCCTCCTCAGTGCGCCCCTGCCTCCAGTAGGCGGCAACGAGGACGAGCATGGCCAAGAGCCAGGCAAGAAGCCCGGCGTCGTTCTGCGAGCCCTGCTCGAACAAGACAAAGGCAAGAATCGCCAACAATACGGCGGGGAGAGCACGCAGGAGTGGCACAACGTAGGGGGCAGCAAGGGGAAAGAGCTGGGCGCTCAGCAGCTCACGCGTTGCGCGGTAGAACAGGAAGACGGCTACGACGTAGAAGAGAACGCCGTCCAGAGGATAGCGCTGGCGAATGAAGTAGACCTGCCCCACGACGGCCAGCAAAAATGCCAGGGTGAGCAAAACCACGCCGCGGAAAGCTTGTCGCCGCTCCCTCAGGCGAACGCGCCCCGGCATCTCCCCGATAGCGGGCTGTTTTTCGACGCCGGCAGATTCACGGAGCATTGCTAGACTCCTACTTCAAGAAAAGAACTCTGTTGGGCACTTCTGTCACGTGCTGCTCGTTGGGAGGTTGCCACAGAAACCGGATCTCAGAGTAGCCTCTGTTGTTGGCATACCTGACCTGAATGTCGTGTCGGCCGGCGGTGAGATCAAGCTGCACCTGGGAGTGGCCCCGTGCGCCGTTGATCCACGTGCGCCCGTCTATGATCAGCCAACTGCGGTCGTTGCTCTGTAGCTGGAAGACGTACTTCCCGTTGACAGGAGCTTCGATCCTGCCCGTCCAGGTCGCGCTCCACGCCTGCCCCTCGAAGGGATCGGGGTGCCAGCGGAAGGCCACGAAGGGGTCCACCTCCACGAATTCGGGTCGGCCCTGCCACCCTTCTCCCCGGTAGTACCTGCCGAGCAGACCCTTGTCAGGAAAGCCAATGGCGATCAGGGCGTTGTAGGGGATGACCTGTCGCTGCCCTGCTGGCGGCGTCCAGTGCAGGCTTGTTTGGCGGCCACCTGCGAACTCGATGTAGACGGGGTGCTGCCCCCTGGGTAGGTCTGCCTGGCCCTGGGCCTTGTTCTGGGCCGTGTCCAGCAGCAACTCGCCGTCCAGATACATCCGCACCTGGCCGTCGGTCACGACGTCGAAGACGTGCACCCCTGCTCGGCTGGCAAAGACCGTACCCGACCAGGCAACGCTGAAGGGATCCGGCAGGGGAGGCTCGTTACTCCAATCGAAGGCGATGTACCTGTCGCGTCGCTCCATGGTGGGTGTGCCTGTGGGCTCGGCTCCCTGGAAGTACTGCCCCGTGAGGCCAAGAAGGCTGACGATGTCTTCTGGTGACACCTGAAACTCATAGACCATGGTCTTGCCCCAGGGGTCCTTGTGGTCAATGAACTGGGCGTTAGGATAGTAGCGCAGCATGTCAGCAGGCTCGATGGTCACGCGCCAGGGCTCAAGCAGGTAGACGGCCGTCTTGGTGATCGGCTCGCGCAGGGGGATGTGCTCGAACATGCGAAAGAAGACGTGATCGGCTGGACGGTCTGGCGTCTCGCCGCCGACCAAGAACGAGAACACGGGGGTGAACTGGCTTTGTAGAAAGTAGCGGTTTGTGGTCGCTCCCAGCTCGGCCACGCGACGGGCGTTGACTGTGTCTATCGTGGAGAACGCGTACCAGGCCGATGGATTCTTCATCTGCTGGTTGAAGTAGCGGTCGTAGTTGAGATAGGCCACAAGACCGAGGGTGACAGTGACAGCGGCAGCGACGGCAACGAATCCTACGCGCTTCGCCGAGGGACTGTGCAGGGCGGCTGCTGCCGCGTCCAGGGCTTGCCAGGTCTTGCCCAGGACCAGACTGACGATGGCATAGACGGCAGGAATGGCCACCACCGCGCGGGCTGCCTGGGGAGCCTCCCAATCAAGGGATAGAATCCCCGACTGCATCGTGATGACCAGCCACAACAAGAGAAGCATGTAGGTAGGGCTGCGCCAGCGATACAGGCAGTAGCCCAGGCCGATGACGAGAGCGGCCCCGGAGATCCAGTCCACCTGGGGCGCGCCGGGCATGCCGTGGCGGCCATTGCCATCGCCCTGGATGTTGAACATGCGCAGGTGTAGTCGCAGGCTGTTCGTCAGGGCAGCCATACGTTCCTGGGGGGTATTCTTGCCGGCAAAGACCGAGGTCTGCGCGGTGCGCCCGAAGAACTCCTGGCGATGCTGCAAGGCCCATGCTCCCAGCGGCAAGAAGGAGACGATAGCGATCACACCGTAGACTACCAGGTGCACCATGCTCTTGCGCACGCGCTCCTTGTCCAACACGAAGGCATAGACAACGTAGGCGATGATGATGAACGGAAACAAGCGAAAGCCCGCATATGTATATTGGCCAACGCCCATCATCAGCCCGCCCCAGGCGAAGTCGGTCGCCCGGCCTGTACGGAATCCTTTCACCAGGAAGTATAGGGTCAGTATCTCGAAGGGCGGGGCTTCGTTGTTGCAGCACATGCCGTACCGGCTGAAGTTCACATGCCAGGCCCCCACGGCCATCACCAGTGCACCGGCCAGGGCAGTCCGCCAACCCAGGATGTAGCGCAGGAGAACATAGAAGGCTGGGACCGTGAGGATGCCGATCAGAGCCTGAACCACGCGCAGCGCCAGCAGCGTAGGCCCCATGATCTTGAAGGCAAACGTCACCGCGTAAAAGAAGGGAGAGGGGTTGTTCGACGTGTAGGTGCCCATAGGCGTGAAGGGCATCCCCTTCAGGAAGCGGAGGGCCTCCTGGCCTGAGACGCCCTCGTCAAACCACACACCGTAAGGAATCCACTCCAGTTGCCAGAGGCGCAAGACGGCGCCGACGCCCACGATGAGCAGGAGGGCGCCGATTTCCACCAGACGGGGTGGGGCGTCCGCAGCCTCGCGTGCTCCTGCCACCGCTCTCCCCCGCTCCAGCCGATAGAGAGCGAGGAACAGCAGCACCACGCTGAGGGAGTTGAGGACCAAAGCGTCATTGGACTTGCCGGGCCGAAGCCAGTATGCCAGGGAGACCAAGGCCAGCGCGCAGCCGGCCACGAGATACAGGATGTCCAGAGCGTGCTGCGCGGAGGTGGCTTTCGTCCTGATCCACAGGCCGTCCAGGGAGAGATCCGGTTCATCGTCGGGCCGCGACATGCGCCGCGAGCCGGCAAAGGCCGTCCCGATGAGAACCAGGGGCAGGAACGCCAGAGCTACGGCCACGACGAAATCGCGTCCCGCTCTCATGTCGAGATAGACGCGGGCCGTGACGAGCGCTGCGCACACAACTAGCAAGACCTGCACGAGCCGCCCGGTCACGCCCGACAGACGGTCCTCGCCGGACGCAGGGAAAGCAGCAATGAAGAGACCTACGGCACACGCCAGAAGATAGACGGCGTCTCCGGTGTGCACCCGTCGGTTGAAGTAGCCCTGAGCCGCGAGACCCAAGAGCACCGCCGCCACCGCCACGAGGCCCACGCGCCGGGACGCCGCGGTCGCCCCCGCGACCCTGGCGCGTATCCTTGCTGGCGATGCCAGTCTAGTCGTCACGGTTTCTGCCGATTGTGTCATCGTTGCCACTTGGAAACGATTTGATGGGAGCACCGTCGGTCGCGCATACGCTCGCCGCGCGCGCTCAGCCGCCCAGGCCGACGACCTTGTAGATCTTCACCTTGGGCTTGTCATAGACCAGCTCCAGGTGCGTTCCGACTGCCTGATCAAACTTGGCGAGGCCGGCAGGCGGATAGATCGCTGTTTCCAGTTGGCCGACGTAAATGTAGCGCACGTGCAGCTTCTGTAGGAGCGGGATAATCTTGTCAAAGCTCGGTTCGGTGTAGATGGCGCGCGCATCGTTCTCACGTGGCCCCACCTGGGTGTCACCCGGACGCTGCTCCTGCTCGTGTTGATTGCCGACCAGCGTCGGCAGCCCGGTGAAGGCTGAGACGCGCGCGCCGAGCTCACGGTAGTAGGGCAGGACAGCTTCGGCAATCACCGGCGACCC
This sequence comes from Chloroflexota bacterium, assembly GCA_034431995.1. GTDB lineage: Bacteria > Chloroflexota > DTOL01 > DTOL01 > DAOUCN01 > DAOUCN01. The sequence goes on from DAOUCN010000083.1 coordinate 6,245, forward strand.
CTGTACATTGCGCAAGAGCCACTGAATCGCCTCATAGTCGTGCACAAGCTCGACCTGGTGGTTCTTGCGCTCCCAATCGAAGCTGTACTTGCCGACCGTCATAAAGGCCATGCCGTCGAGGGTACCCCTGGGTGGGGTAGCGCCGGAGAAACGGTCACTGACTCGGGCCTTGGTGCCGACGATTGGGAAGAGGAAGGCACAGAAGAGCAGCAGGCCAAGACACGCGTACCACGCGGTCGCGCCGCTGAGTTGCAGGCGGGCCGGGAGTCGCACCCTCTCGACGACGACAGCAAGGCCAGCAGCCGACGCCAGCGCAAAGAGCACCCAGACCTGGATGTGGAACTTGAAGATGGTGTTCATGCGATACGCCGATCCGCCTTGCAGCCAGTCGCGCAAGAACACGACCTCCACGCCCAGGCTGACCAGGAGACCAGTGAAAGCCAGCAGCAGGACGAACAGCCTTTCCGCCCTTCTCTCGCCAGCAAAGCACAGGACCACAGACGCAAGCAGGAGAGGGATCAGGAGGACGAATATCCATTGCCCGCGGACAGCGAGAAGCAGCAGGACGAGGGCCACGGCGGCGGCGCCGTATAGCACAAAGAGCAGACTCTCTCGCGGCCGGGTCAGGCGACGCAAACGGTGAACAACGACAGGCAGGTCGTCGAAGCGCCGCCCCACGAGGCGGGCCAGGCGGCTCACGGCACCGCGCCGATCGCCGACGAAGTCTGCCACCATAAAGCTGATGATACCAAAGAGAAAGAGGCCAAAGATACCCAGATAGTAATGCAGGGGAGTACGATTGCGCACCAGACCGATACCCGAGGCCAGAGCCTCATACTTCTGATAGAAGGGCAAATAGAAGGCCAGGCTGAGCACGACGATAGAGCCGAAACGGGCCACCGTCTCTGCCACGCTGAAGCGGCCTTCCTCCACCCAGCGACGTAAGAGAATAGCACAGAAGACGATGCCGAGATAGGTCGGCAAGTCCCAGGTATTGGTGGGGCCAAGAGCGCCCACAACCAGGGCGACGACGAGCGTCGTGAGCAGCTCCACGGGCCGAATGCCCGCCGGCAGCCTCTGTATCCAGGCAAGGACGCCGCTTGTCCACAGCTTCGCCTCGGGTGCGGGAGGAGCGCTGTCCGCATCCAACTGCTCTTCCTTCTGCCGATCGGCCGCGCGCCTCTCCTTGAGGATGCTCAGGGCCAATCCCAGGACAAGCACGGTGAAGGGGATGCCGATAGTATGGGGATGCAGGTCGGCGAACAGGAAGCTCCAGTAGGGAAACTCATTGATGGTCTCCGGGATGACGCGGCTCGGGTTCCAGTAGTTGAAGGACTCGAAGACCCGCTGGCCTTTGACGGCCTTGGCCAGCCCGTCTGCCGTGCGCACGAGGGTGGACAGCCCAGGGATGCTGCTCTGAACGGTCACGCTCCCTTTGTTCCAGGGGCCTTTCAGGAGTTCAGCCACTGTTGTTAGGTTGCCTGCCACAGCCACAAACAGCGCACCAGCGAGCGCCCAGGTGAGTAGTCCCCCCTGTGCCTTGATGAATGCCGAAGCATCAAACTGCCCAGCGAGGGCGTCATTCCCCTGTCCGTGGCGTGTAAGCCCCGCTACCAGGTTGTAGACGAGGGCGAAAGCGTTAGTGACCGTGAGAGCGAACAAGAGCGGGATAATCAGATTGAAAGCCACAGACGGCATGACGCCGACCAGGCGGGTAAGCATGGCACAGATGTACTGGCCGTAGTAGTAGTAGTTGATGTAGCCGCCGGCGAAGAAGGGGTCGTAGGGCGGGAAGTAGCTGCTCTTGGCAATGGCCCCAAGGAAAGCAAACTCCATGGGTTTCTCGCCGCCATTCCATGGCTGCCAGAGGTCGGGGTTGAGGATTCGAATGCCCACGAAGACGAGAAACGCCACCGCGAACAGAAGCTCGTTGAGGTAGATCAGCCAGCGGTTCTCGCGCAGCCATGCCACCAACTCTGCCTGCCGTGTGCGCACGATCAGCCCGGATACGATGCCTACTGCCAGGATGCCAAACAGGATACTGAGACGACCAAAGGCAACCAGTTTGAGGCTACCCAGCAGCCACGGCACGTAGGCAACGAGAATGAGGCCGAGGGCCTTGTTGAAGGCATAGCCCTTGTCGCGCAGATTGCGGAAGACCAGGAACCCGATGGGCAGCGTCACCAGGCCGATGACCTCAACAGCAAGCCACCAGAAGAGCACAGGGAAGTGATTGGCTAGATTGCTCGGATTGAAGAGAGCCATGAATGTGCCGCCGGCTTCGTGCGCTTTGCGCTCAACCTCGGTCAAGAGGAACGTCTTGGTGAGGCCAGCAGTTCGTGCGCGCGGCTGCGCCCTGGCCTGGCGCTTGCGCAGATTCTCTTCGGCCTGCCGGAGTGAATCTGCAAACAGAGCCCGCAGTTGGGAGTCTGATAAGGTCTCCGCTTTCTGGAAGACCAGAGGCTTAGGATGGTCATAGACGGTGAAGCTCTCGTCAGCTCGCCCTAGGTTGATGACGATGGAAGCGGGCTTGTAGCTTGCCAGCAGGGCAGGCACAGGCAGCTTTGGATCACTCAGCGTTTCGTCAACGATGGCAACGCCGCCCAGGTTCGGATAGAGGGTGGCCACCTGAACGAGCTTGAAGCCGAGTTGCTCGCCAAAGAGCAGTTCGTAGTAGCGCTTGGTGATCGGATAGCGTTCCGGCAGGCGTGCGGTGGAGCCATAGAGGCGGTTGGTTGCCAGGATGATGTAGTTGGCCTTCTGCAGATTCTCCACGAACATCTGCACCTTGGCCGCGTTGTCATCCTCGTAGTTCTTCATTTCAACGTGCCTGTACTCCTCAAATGACCGTCCTTTGCCGTCGACGCGCAAGCCCAGGGGCAAGGCGTCGTCCCAGTGCTCGATGGCGATGGTGCTGCCGGCGGGGATGTTACGGTATATCCATTCTGAGATGGACACCCAGGGGTGTGGCCCCCGATAGATGCGCGTGAAGGCCACCGCGTACGCGAACGTGCACAGGATGACCAGCGCCACGATTGCGGCCACGGCTGTCTGGCCCCGGGTCCAGGCAGAGAGGGTTGCTCGCGTCGTGGCCCACGTGAACGGCGCAGGCGCTGCGACTGGCGCTATGACTGGAATGGTCTCCTCGACGAGCGTCACCTGCGCCGGAGCCGGCGGCACCTCGGCTACGATCTCTGGCCCAGCCACTTCCTCGGCGACGGGCACGATCTCTGCTAGCGCTTCGGCGGGGGCGGTCACGGTCTCAGGCGGCGTGGGAGCTGCTTCGGTCACCTCGGGCGCGAGAGGCAGCGCCGATGGGGGCATGGGGGCCGCCTCCATCTCCGCCGTCTCCTTGGGCGCGACGGGCCTCTCGGATGGCACGGCCGCAACCTGCCGCCGCCGACGGCGTGACGGCGCAGGAGAGACGCGCTTACCTACGACTGCCGGAGGACGGGCAAGGCGGCTCTTCTCCCGCTGCCATTCCTCAACTTCGGCGTCCATCAATTCTTCTTCGTCGTTCAGCCCCTTGGCC
>DAOUCN010000084.1:0-2435 GCA_034431995.1 Chloroflexota bacterium
CGTCCGCCACTGCGCAGGATAACGTTGTCCTTGTCTTCGCCGAGGTTGCGAGAAGCGAACCAGACGGCACCGTCGCGCTCTGCGGTGTAGCCTCGTGCCTGCAAGAGAGCGAGGACGATGTCGAAGAGACCGCTGGTGTACAGGCTTCGCTCGGAGAACCAGTTGTCGAAGCGGACACCGATGAGGGACAGGTCCTCGGCGTAGCTGTCCAGGACTCTGCGGGTCCCCCACTCTCCGACCTCCCGTAGGGCCTGGGCGCGGGGCATGCGGAGGTAGCGATCACCGGCTTCCCGCGCCAGGAGCTGGCCCATTTCCACCAGGTAATCCCCGTGATAGCCCTGCTCGGGAACCCGCTCGTCAGGGCGCCCAAGGGCCTGGGCGTAGCGGGCAAAGAGGCTCTCGTTGAAGTAGGTCACCTGGGTTCCCGCATCGTTGACATAAAACTCCCGCTGCACCTGATAGCCCGCAGCGGCGAGGATGTTTGCGACGCCGTCGCCGATCACGGCATTGCGCCCAGACCCCACCGACAGGGGGCCGGTGGGATTGGCGCTAACGAATTCCACCTGGACACGCTGGCCCTTGCCGACATCCACCTGGCCGAAACGGTCGCCCTCGGCCATGATCGTCTCCACCTGGCGGGCGAGCCAGGCGTCCGACAGTGTGACGTTGATGAACCCAGGCGGGGCCACCTGCACCGATCCGATCATGTCGGTCGCTGGCAGGTGAGCGACGATGGCATCCGCCAGCTTGAGGGGTGGCATCTTCGCCAAGCGCGCCAGCTTCAGGGCCAGGGTGCAGGTGAGATCGCCCATGCCCTCTTTTTGCGGGCGCTCGACGGCCATATCGGCCGGCAGGTCGAAGGACGGCAGGTCGCCAGCAGCCTGGGCCGCCAGGACGGAACCGCTGATTGTAGCGGCAAGCTCGCGTTTTACCACAGGGGAACCTCACCCCATGAAGGTACTGTCCGAACTGAGCCAACTGTATCATGTGGACTCATTCGTGTCAACCGTTCAATGCTTGGTGGCCTTTGCGTTAGTAACTTCGTCGAACTCCTGTGACTTTGTTCAGTTACTGCCTTCTCTCCACGCTCGGAACCGAATGTACGCGGCCCTTGCTGTGCCATCAGGGTCGGTGATTCCCCACCAGTAGTATTCGCCGTCTGGGGTGAAGCCCGGTGCGAGGATGTAAATCAGCGTCATGACCCCGATCCAGGGCGACCATTTCTCTTTCGCCCATTTGAACGCTCGCACGATGTAGTCGGCCTGTACGTCGCGGCTAACAGCGTGCCAGCGGTAGGACGGGTGAAGCTGCTCGCCGCCGTCAATGACCCAGCCAAACTCCAGCAAGGCTACCTGCTTCTTGTCGTCTCCGTATTTCACCATGACCTGACGCAGGTCTTCCACGCGGCGAAAGCAGAAGGAGCGATGGCCGCCATACGACTTGTCCTTGGCAACATCGGCGGGGTCCATCTCCGGCGGTGCTTTGTAGCCGGCCCCATGAGCGCCAAGCACGTCGAAGTAACTGTTGCTGGAGCGGCCCTGGAATGCTTGATACATCTGATCGAGATACTCATCGTCAGGCACAGCCTCGGGCGGCGTCGTGCCCGTCGGGGAGAGACCGGCGGAGATCACCAGAGCATTCGGATCGCCAGCCTTAATGGCGTGATTGGCTGTCTTGAGCAATCTGGCATAGCGGGCGGCGTCGGGGATGTCGCCCCACTCCCGGCGCAGGTTGGGCTCATTCCAGATCTGCCAGGCCGCTACCTTGCCCTGGTAACGTTTGGCTAGGCCGAAGAGGAAGTTGGCCATCGGGCCGGTCTCCGACAGATCATCGGGGGGCGGATTGGGAGCAGCCGCTCGCAGGCGCGCCGCCCAGAGCGGTGGCTGCCCAACGCGCAGGATGAGTTTCAGGCCCTTGGCCGCGACAGCAGTGACGATTTCATCGTAGCGGGCGAGGACATCGGCTTTCATCTGCCCTTGCTCGTCGGGGGCCAGGGCGTCCCAGTCCATACGCTGCTTGACCCAGGTGAAGCCAGCAGCCTTAGCAAGGTAGAGATCGCGCTCGTTTGCCTGCGGCGAGTAGCCCAGAAACACATGGATACCGTAGTCTGGACTGGGCATGCGACCGCTGCCAGGGCGCGGTGTGGCGGTCGGCGGACGCGCCGTCGGCGTGGGAGCGACCGCGGTCAGCGTAGCCGGTGGGCGCGTGGGGGTGCTTGGCGCTGCCGTTGGCGTCTGGCTCGGAGCAGTTGCGGATGGCGGAGCCATTGGCGGCGTCTCGGTTCGAGGAAGGACGGCGGTTGGCGCCAGCACGGCAGCGGTGGGCGTGTACGTGGGTGCGCGGGGGCGCGTTGGCGTTGGAGTGACTGTCGGCGTGCCGCCGCACGACGCGAGCAGCAGGGCAAGAGCTGTGAGGAGCAGGAGCGGCCGTTGGAG
>DAOUCN010000085.1:0-6256 GCA_034431995.1 Chloroflexota bacterium
TTTGTGATCACGGTTGCGGCGGCTGAGGTGACGGTGGGGCTGGCGATCATCGTGGCCATCTTCCGTGGCCGCGCGGACGTAGACGTGGACGAGATCAATCTGCTGAAGGGATAGACGCCCTCACCCCCTAACGCCTCTCCCAGGGGGAGAGGGAGTGACAGGTCCCTCTCCCAGCGGGGGAGGGATAGGGTGAGGGCCCAACGAGGTGGTATCGTGCTGAATTATCTCTGGCTTGTTCCCGTTCTTCCCCTGGTGGGTGTGGTGCTCAACGCCTTCCTGGGCTATCGCCTGGGGCGGCGCTTCGTGAACATGGTCGGCCCAGGCGTCGTTGGGCTGTCGTTTGTGGCGTCCGTGCTGGCCGTGTGGGAGCTGGTCGGCCTGCCCGCGGACGAGCGGTCGTTCAATCTGCTCCTCTTCTCCTGGATTCCCGTGGGCGACTTCCAGGTCAATGCCGCCCTGCTGCTCGATCCCCTGTCGGCGGTGATGATCCTGGTGGTCAGCGGCGTGGGCTTCCTGATTCACGTCTACTCCGTGGGCTATATGGGCCACGATGAGAGCTACGCCCGCTTCTTCACCTACCTCAACCTGTTCATGTTCTCCATGCTTACCCTCGTCCTGGCCAACAACTTCCTGCAACTGTACCTGGGCTGGGAGCTGGTGGGCCTGTGCTCATACCTTCTCATCGGCTTCTGGTTCACCCGCAAGAGCGCGGCGGACGCCGGCAAGAAAGCCTTCATCGTCAACCGGGTGGGCGACTTCGGCTTCGCCCTGGGCGTGATGCTCATCTTCCGGGTCTTCGGCACTTTGGACTATAAGCCGGTCTTCGAGCAAGCTGAGCATGTGCTCCCTGGAGCGGCGTTTGACATCGGTGGCGGCCTGGTCATCGGTACCGCCACGCTGATCACCTTCCTGCTTTTCGTGGGGGCAACGGGCAAGTCGGCACAGATTCCCCTCTACGTCTGGCTGCCCGACGCCATGGAAGGTCCCACCCCCGTCTCGGCTCTCATTCATGCCGCAACCATGGTCACGGCTGGCGTCTATATGGTGGCCCGTACCCACGTGCTCTTTGAGCTGGCGCCGGCGACCATGCTGCTGGTGGCTACCATTGGCGTAGTCACTGCGTTCTACGCGGCCACCATGGGCCTGGCCCAGTTCGATCTGAAGCGCATCCTGGCCTACTCCACCATCAGCCAGCTCGGCTACATGTTCCTGGCGGTGGGCGTGGGAGCCTTTGCCTCGGGCATCTTCCATCTGATGACCCACGCCTTCTTCAAGGCCCTGCTTTTCCTGGGCGCCGGTTCCGTCATGCACGCTATGAACGGCGTCATTGACGTGCGCAAGCTGGGCGGGCTGAAGGCTAAGATGCCGATCACCTACTGGACGTTTCTGGTCGCCGCCCTGGCCATCTCTGGCATCCCCGGCCTGTCCGGTTTCTTCAGCAAGGACGAGATCCTGTTTAATGCGTTCACCAGCAGCCACGGCAGCCCCATTCTCTGGCTGATCGGTCTGGTGACGGCGGGACTGACGGCCCTCTACGTGTTCCGGGCCGTGTTTCTGACCTTCCACGGTGAGCCGCGCATGAGTCACCACGAGCAGGAGCATGTCCACGAGTCGCCGCCGGTGATGTACTGGCCATTGATCGCTCTCGCAGTGCTGGCGGTGATTGGCGGCTATGTGGGGGTGCCCGCCATCCTGGGGGGCGGGAATCAGTTCGAGCATTTCCTGGAGCCTGTCTTCCACGAGAAGGCTGCCCACGTGGAGGCCGGCCTGGAATGGACGCTAATGGGCTTGTCGGTGCTGGTGGGGCTTGTCGGCGTTGGCATGGCCTACTATGGTTACGTTTCTCAACCTGAGCTACCCAAGCGGGTGGCGGGGTTCCTGGGGCCGGTCTACCGACTGGTCGCCGACAAGTACAGGGTTGATGAGTTCTACGTGGCCGTGATCGTGACCCCCCTGAAGAAGCTGGCCGACTGGCTGACCTGGGTGATGGACGTGCGAGTCATTGACGGCGCGGCCAATGGCATCGCTGCCCTGGCGGTCTGGTGTGGCCGCACGCTGCGGGTGGTGCAGAGCGGCTACGTGCGCAACTACGCCCTGGCTATCCTGGGCGGGGCGGTCGTGCTCCTGGGGTACATTCTCTTGAGGTAATCTGTGCCTATGAATTATCCTATTCTGTCCCTGATCACCTTTCTACCCCTGGTGGGAGCACTAGTGCTGCTGTTGGTGCCGCGCCGGAACGAAGGGACGATCAAGACCTTCGCCTTGGCCGTGTCGCTGGTGGACTTCGTGGTCTCCCTGCTACTGTATGCCTACTTCCAGGGTGGGACGGCGGCCATGCAGTTTGTGGAGTCCGTGCCCTGGATCCGCGAGCTGGGCATCAGCTACCAGCTCGGCGTGGACGGTATCAGCCTGTGGCTCGTGCTGCTGACTACCTTCCTGACACCCCTGGCCATCCTCTCCTCGTGGACGGCCATCACTGAGCGCGTCAAAGAGTACATGATCTTCATGCTGCTCCTGGAGACCGGCATGATCGGCGTGTTCGTGGCCACCGATCTCTTCCTCTTCTACGTCTTCTGGGAAGCCATGCTCGTCCCCATGTACTTCTTGATCGGTGTGTGGGGCGGGCCGCGCCGCATCTACGCCGCCGTCAAGTTCGTGCTCTTTACCATGGCCGGCAGCGTGCTCATGCTGGTGGCCATCCTGTCCCTGGCCTTCCTGCACCAGCAGTCCACAGGCCAGCTCACCTTTGACCTGTTCCAGCTTCTCAAGACGCCTGTCGAGGCGGAGACCCAGGTCTGGCTCTTCGCCGCCTTCGCCCTGGCCTTCGCCATCAAGGTGCCCATCTTCCCGCTGCACACCTGGCTGCCCGACGCCCACGTCGAAGCGCCAACGGCGGGGTCGGTCCTGCTGGCTGGTGTGCTCCTGAAAATGGGCGTCTACGGCTACCTGCGGTTCGCCATTCCGTTATTCCCCCAGGCGGCGAAGCAGTTTGCTCCCTGGCTGGCGCTGCTTGGCATCGTGGGCATCATCTACGGCGCCTTCGTGGCCATGATGCAGCCGGACATCAAGAAGCTGATCGCCAATAGCTCGGTGTCGCATCTGGGCTTCGTCGTCCTGGGCACGTTCGCCTTTACGACGCAGGGCGTGTCGGGCGGGATATTACAGATGGTGAACCACGGCCTGTCCACCGGCGCCCTGTTCCTGCTGGTGGGCATGATCTACGAGCGCACGCACACGCGCATGATCGCCGACTACGGCGGGCTGGCCAAGCGCGTTCCGCTGTACACCGCGTTCTTCCTGGTCATCACCCTGTCCTCCATCGGCCTGCCCGGGCTGAACGGCTTCGTGGGCGAGTTTACGATTCTGCTGGGCACGTTCCAGGCCAACGTTGTGTGGGCGGTGTTCGGCGCCACCGGCGTCATCCTGGCCGCCTGGTACATGCTGGGCATGTACCAGCGCATGTTCCACGGCGAGGCCAAGGCCGAGGGCCACACCAGCCATCTGACAGACATCAACTGGCGGGAGATCGCCATCTTGGTGCCCATCGTGCTGCTTGTCATCTTGATCGGCGTCTATCCCAAGCCGTTCTTCGATGTCATGGGCCCGTCGGTGGAGGCGTTGCTGGCAGGGCCGCGGTAGAGATGACCCGCGCTGGAGTGTCGGGTATGGAAATCCGACCTACGTCTGGGCATTAGCTTTGACGCCTGACGCGGCTAGCGAAGTAGGACATACTAGATTGGGAGATTCCTAATCTAGGAGGTTCTGAGATGGCCACAACGGAGAGCTTCACCAGGGTGACGCGCAATGGCCAGATCACGCTGTCGGCGCGCGTGCGGCGAGCCGCCAACATCGAGGTGGGAGACTACATCGCCGTGCGTGTTACCAGCGACGGCGTGTTGATCGTCCCGCACAAGCTGATTGACAAGAGCCAGGCCTACTACTGGACGGAGGAGTGGCAGAAGGGCGAGCGGGAAGCCGACGAGGACATCAAGGCCGGCCGCGTGAAGGGGTTCGCAACGACAGAGGAATTGTTTGCCGACCTCGACTCGCCGGAGCCGGACGATGCAGATTGAGCGCACGCGGCACTTCCGGCGCTCCTACCGTGCATTGCCTGAGCAGGACAAGCAACGAGCCAAGAGAACCATCGCTCTCCTGACGCAGGACTGGCGTCATCCTGGCCCGCACGTGAAACGCGTACAAAGCACGGATGATATATCGGAAGCACGGGTCAGCCTGTCCTTGCGCATCACATTCCAACTCGTGGGTGACACCATCATCCTGCGCAACGTGGGGCCGCATAACCATACGCTGAGAAACGCCTGAGATGCGCACCTTAACAGCCGATGGCCGGCTCCTGTTCGCCACCCGCATCGCTCGCCTGTTCGCCTATGGCTTCCTGTCCGTTGTACTTGTGCTCTATCTGGCGCAACTGAGCCTGGCCGAGACGCAGATCGGCGTGCTGCTCACCCTGACCCTGGCCGGCAATACCCTAACGACGCTGTGGATCACGACCAACGCCGACCGCCTGGGCCGCAGGCGCATGTTGATTGTGGGCGCAGCCTTGATGCTGTTCGCGGGCATCCTGTTTGCCGTGACGCGCCATTTCGTGCTGCTGGTCATCGCAGCGACCATTGGCGTCATCAGCCCCAGCGGCGGTGAGATCGGCCCGTTCCTGTCCATCGAGCAGTCGGCTTTGACGCAATTGGTGCCCGACCACAAGCGCACCGGCGTCTTCGCCTGGTACAACCTGGTCGGCTCGTTCGCCACTGCCATTGGTGCACTGGTTGCTGGAGCGTTGGCCCAGGCGCTTCAGGGCAGCGGCGTGGCGGTGGTGGACAGCTACCGCACGATTGTGGTCGGCTACGCGGCCATGGGGCTGCTGTTGGGCATGATCTTCACCAGGCTGTCGCCACAGGTTGAAGCAGCGCTGAGTCAGGCTACCCACGCGGCGGTGGTAGGCAGCCGTTTTGGCCTGCATCGCTCGCAAGGAGTAGTGCTCCGACTATCGGGGCTGTTCGCCGTGGACGCCTTCGCCGGCGGCTTCATCATCCAGAGCATCATGGCCTATTGGTTCTACCTGCGCTTTGGGGTGGAGCCGGCGCTGCTGGGCAGCATCTTCTTTGCCGCGAACATCCTGGCGGGTATCTCGGCGCTATCGGCGGCGTGGGTGGCGGCGCGCATCGGGTTGATTCGTACTATGGTCTTTACTCATCTGCCGTCGAATGTCTTGCTGATGCTGGTGCCGCTGATGCCCACCCTGCCCCTGGCGATTGCGGTGCTGCTGGTACGTTACAGCATCTCGCAGATGGACGTGCCCACCCGCCAGTCGTATGTCATGGCAGTAGTGAGCCCGGACGAGCGCTCGGCGGCGGCGGGCATCACGGCCATTGCCCGCACGACGGGCGCGGCCCTGGCGCCCACGTTCACCGGCCCGCTGCTGGCGAACCCTGCCCTGGTGAACATTCCGTTCTTCATAGCTGGCGGGCTGAAGATCATCTACGACTTGACGCTGTACCGCAGCTTCCAGGCCCTGAAGCCGCCAGAGGAAAGAAAGGCTGCACAAGAGAGCACGAGTGCACAATTGGAACGCCGCCCTGGAGGACAGTAAACGCATGGCGAGGGAAGAAGGATAGGCGGACCATGATCAAGCATGTTGTCTTGTTTCGCTTCAAGCCCGAAGCCAGCCCCGCCGACCGTCAGCACCTGGTGGAGGCCCTCAACACATTGCCTGGCCTGATCCCTGAGATCAAGGGCTGGCGGCTTGCGTCCAGCGTCCCCGGGCGGCCAGCCCGCTTCTATCACCTGGCCCTCTTCGCCGACTTCGAGGATGTGGCCGCCGTGGATCGCTACGTCGCCCATCCTGACCACCAGAAGGTCGTACAGATCGTTGAGGCCGTGTGCGAGCACCGCGCCGTCTTCAACTACGAGGATTGAGGAGCACCATGTCCATACCTACCATTGACTTGATGCCGATTCTACCCCAGGTGATCGTGGCCCTGGCCTCGCTCCTGGTGCTGCTCCTGGCGCTCTACGTGCCGCGTGAGCGGACGGATATTCTGGCCCTGGTGGCGCTCCTCAGTCTGGGGGCCAGCGCCGCCGCTGCCCTGTACCTCTGGGGGGCGACAGGCACGGGCTTTGCCGGTATGCTGGCCACCGATACCCTCGCCCTGTTCTTCGCCTTGCTGCTCATTGCTGGCGCGGGGCTTAGTATCCTGCTGTCTTGGGACTATCTCAAGCGGTAGGACATCAGTCAGGG
>DAOUCN010000086.1:0-2285 GCA_034431995.1 Chloroflexota bacterium
CGTCGGCAATGCGGTCGTAGCGGTTCTGCGAATCAACCAGGGCTTGCAGGCTCTGCTACAGGTGAGCTGGATCTCCGTTCTACAGCTCGTAGGATGCTGGGCAGCGCCAGGCGAGTGGTGTGGGCTCGCCGACGAGATGAAGCGTGGATAGCCTGGGTTCAGCACTCTGCGAAATGGGCGCGCAAGCCACCTTCATGTCTTGACAATCAGTGGCAGATAGAGCCGCTGCGTTGGCGGCATCGTGGTCGCCGTCGAGGTCACGGTGAGCGTTGGGGTGCGTGTGGCGGTCGAGGTTGCCACAGGAGTGGCGGTGGGCGTCGATGTTGGCGATGGCGTTAATGTGGCAGTTGGTGGGAGCGTCGTAGTGGGTGTGGGCGTGACGGTGGGTTCGGAGACGAGAAGGAAGCCGGCCAGCCCTTGGCAGACGCGGGTGCCGACGTAGGTGAACGAGCCACCAACATAGAGCGTGTTGCCGCTCACGAGGAGAGTCATGGGCTCCCCATCGGGTCTAGGATTCCAGGGAGCGGCCATGCCGGAGGCCAGGTCGAGCGCGGCCACGGAGTTGCGCGTCTGCCCGCCCACCAAGTTGAACGCACCACCAACGTATGCCAGGCCGCCGCTGATCTGCAAGACATAGACTGGGCCGCTGGCCGAGGGATGCCATGCTGTAGCGTTGCCGAACGAGTCCAGCGCAGCCAACGACAAGCGGTTCTGGCCCCCGATGTGGGTGAATAGGCCGCCGGCATAGACCGTTCCGGCGTCGACAGCCAGAGCAAAGATCCAGTCGTCGGCGTTGGGATTCCAACCTGTCGCCTGACCCGTGCTGGCATCCAGCGCAGCGATGTAATGGCGCTCCTGCCCACCGATGTGTCTGAAGAGGCGACGGGCGTGCACCGTCTCCCCGCACACGGCCAGGGAGAGCACACCTTCGTCAGCGTTCTGGTTCCAGGTGGTGGCCCCCCAGTGGTGAGGTCTATGGCGGCGATATAGGAGCGGCGCAAGCGGCTAATGCTCCGGGAGCGACCGCCGGCATATGCCATTTTGCCACTGGCTGCCAGGACGAGCACCTCGCCGTCGGCGTGGGGATCCCAGGGTGTCGCCAGGCCCATCGCGGCGGCGCGTTCTGTCCGGGTCGGCGCTTAACCGCCGGCACTTCTCGTGGCCATCACTCGTGAGCCAGGCTGGATTCCGACAGCCGTGCCGCGCCCCACCGCGCCAGCAGCAACAATGCTACCAGCCAGAACACACCCCCGCTGACCAGCGAGTGCCGCAACGTCTGCTGTGGCGTGAGCTTTAGTGGTGAGAGAAGCACCGAGCTGGCGGTGATGCTCCAGTGGTAGAGCAGCATCAGCAGCAGGCTGTCATGCGTGTTGTTGTGAATCCAGCTCATGATCACCGAATGCGCGGCGAGCAGCAGCGGTCCGACCACGACAAAGTTGCGCAGAAAGAGCGGGCCGAAGTGCCTGAGGGCGATATACTCCGGCGGCAGGTGCCACACTCCCCAAATCGCGCCGATGATCAGGCTCGAAACCAAGGCACTGTACCGCTGCTGCAGGCGCGGCAGGGCAAAGCCGCGCCAGCCGAACTCTTCTCCAAGGCTGGCGAATATGCCCCAGACGACCGCCAGTGGCCATTGCCGTCTGAGATTGGCCAGTTGCAGCGGGTTACCCAGGGCAGCCGCGAAACACAGCGCAGCGACCGATGCCAGGGGAACCGTAAGCAGCGAGACAAGGTACCAGTCGGCTCTCACCCGCCACCGTCCGAGTCGGGCCAGCAGCTCCCGTTGGCCATCTAGGCCATCAGCGATGCGTGCCACGACCAAGGCAGCAACGCTCGGTCCAAAGCCGCCCAGAACTGCCAGTGCGAAGAATGCCGGGGAGATGCCTTTTTGCATTCCTCCTGGCGGCGTGCGTGTGACTAGCCCTGCCCAGAGAATCCATGACCACAAGAAGGTGAGCACAAAGAACGCGAGAAGGGGGCGACGATGGAACAGACTACGGATGTTCATGTTAGCCTCCTTTCGAGTGCGCTTCTGGTGAAATAGCCGAATGACCAAAGGGTAACGGGTGCGCTTCACCTCCGGACTATCAGCGGTATATAGAGACGGCGGATACCCAGGGTGGAAGTGGGCGTTGCAGTAGTCGTTGGCGCGGGTGTCAGGGTGATGACGGGTGTCGCGGTGGGCGTGACCGTTGGAGTCACGGTGGCGGTTGGGGTGGGCGACGCGGTGGGCGTCGGCGTCAGGGCAGGTTCGGTCGTCAGGCGAAAGCCGGCCAGCCCTTGCC
>DAOUCN010000087.1:0-5924 GCA_034431995.1 Chloroflexota bacterium
CGGCACCCTTGTAGGCGATGACCAGGCGCGCCCAATCGTTCTCCACAACCGCCTCGTTGTCCCGCAGGTAGCCGACGGCCGTGCCGTGCCCTGGGGCGGCCACAGGCAGGCGAGCGGGCTTCACGGCAAGCGGTTCCCCGCCTCCCTCCACCGTTAGTGCAGCCACGACTTCTGGCGCGCCCGCGCTGGTGGCCGTCAGCGAGCAGGTGATACCGCCGTGCCCGTCCGCCGGCAGATCAAGCTGGTGCTGGGTTGTGTCTATCTGAATGTCCGGCGATGGCATAAGGACAAGGCGGGCGCGAGCAGGCTCTTTGAGATTGTTCTTGAGGCGCAGATGCACGGCTTGGCTTACGCCCGGGGTCAAAGCCAGGTACGACGGTTCGGTGCGCACCTCCACGGCCTGGCGAGGGCGTATGCCTGTTTCCAACATGAGAAGCCGCCCGCCAATGACCAGGGTAGAGGTGATCTTGTAGGCGGGTTCTTCCCTGTCCCGCTGGGCGATGTCACGGTCAACGACCACCTGGCCCTCAATGACGCCGCGCTCCTGCACCTGAAGGCTGACCTGTTTGTTGATATGGATGCCGCTCTCGCCAGAGGCCAGGAGCGACACGGGCAGAGGACTGCCGGTCTTGTTGACGATCTCCCAGCGCACGGGGGCGGGAACGCCAGCCACAAGGTCCTGGCTGTCCAGCAGGCAGGCGACACTGAACTCATCGTTCTCAAAGGCCACCAGACCGCGGCTCTCCCGGTCAACAATGGCCGTAAGCAGGCGGCCATCCTTGCGCCAGGTGTAGGGATAGACCCTCATGCCGCGCCAGGTGATGTCGTCTTCCTGTACCGTGAGGTCGCGTTGGAAGGAATCGTACCAGTCCACTTGGCCGAAGTAGTCGGGGGCCAGAGGCAAGATCAGGGGCAGGAAGTTCATCATGTGCACGTCGGTCTCTGGCACCCAGAAGAAGCCTGTCTTCTTATAGAGCGGCACAGCCCGCGTGTTCCCGCCCCAGGTGTGGAGGTCGAGCCTGCGATAGCCGAGTTTGGTGGAGCGGGCGACGGCTGTTCTTAGCAGTTCACGGCCAAAGCCGCGCCCCCAATAGCGCGGGTGGCAATTGAGCAGCCGGATATAGGCCGCCGATGGCTCTGCGGCATACTCCATCACGGAGCAGTAGGCAACAACCCGGCCATCGGCTACAACGAGATCCAGGGCGATGTGGCGCTCCTCGCGCAGCCACTGGAGCACGCGCTCTTCGGTGACGGGAACGCCGCCGGTGAAGCTGCCAGGCCAACCCTCGTCGCTCTCGTTCCACATCTGGGCGATGCTGGCAGCATCGGATTCCTCATAGGTCTTGATATACCAGTCTGTCACGTTTCCCCTCTCAGGAGCGTGCACACAGGCCTGGGGTATTGTACATCATCCCGCCAGGGGGCGCAAGGCAGAGATGGGCGAGGCCAGGGTCTTTTCGTTCCCGCTGTCATCCTGAGGAGCGCCCTTCAGCGACGAAGGATCTCGCTCGGCACGACTGAGATTCTTCGCTCGTTGGGGAGCACTCGCTCAGAATGACAACACAATGAAAAGGCCCTGGGGTGAGGCGTGTGCAAGGTCGCGGCGCCACCACGAAGCCTCCCGCAGGTTCGTCCCTGCCGCTCCCCGGACCCTCGCGACGGACGCTACTGCAGGGCAGACCCAACCTGCGGGAGATTGACGGTGATGTTGATGGAGTATTGCGCTGACGCTCAGAGGTATGTCTCGTGGCCAGAGTGAGTGGTGCTGTAGCCTGGGAGTTGGGCCGTCATGGCCTTGAAGGCCGGGCTGGCCACGCTATCCAGCAGCCAGTCCAGGGGAGACTGCCTGCGGTCTTGGGCCAGGAGTACGAGGTCGTAGCGCTCGTAGGCGAGGGGTATGAAGTCCAGACCAAAGGCCTGCGCCGCCGCCCGCAGCCCAAGCCCGGCGTCCGCCGCTCCTCGCGCCACCTCCTGCGCCACTGCGGAATGGGTCATCATCTGCTGGTCGTAGCCGCGCAGGGCCTGGGGGGATATGCCCTGCCGCTTAAGCTGGTGATCCAGGAGCGAGCGGGTGCCAGAGCCAACCTGCCGGTTGATGAAACGAATGCCCGGTTGCACCAGATCGGATAGGTTACGCAGCCCCTTGGGATTGCCTGGGGCGACGATCATCCCCTGCTCGCGTTCTGCCAGGGTCATCACACATAGCCTGTGGCCGACGAAGAGGCGACGTAGAATGGGCAGGTTGTACTCACCCGTCTCTTC
Organism: Chloroflexota bacterium; assembly: GCA_034431995.1. Lineage (GTDB taxonomy): Bacteria > Chloroflexota > DTOL01 > DTOL01 > DAOUCN01 > DAOUCN01. Next base: position 2,263 of record DAOUCN010000087.1, read on the forward strand.
GTCGAGCAAGTGGCATCCCGCCAGCCCCACCTCGCCGTGCAGCAGCTTGAGCAGGCCATCGAGGCTGCCCACGTAGATGACAGCCAGGGCGGCGTCGGGATGGCTGAGACGAGCCTGCGCCCAGAGCGCTTCCAGGGCATAGTCATGGCTGCCGGCGAAGCGCGACAGGCGCGAGCTGTCCTCTACCGGGCCCCGGGTAGGCGCTTGGCCCCGACGCCGCTCCTGCCAGGCGGCGAGCTGCAGGCCGAAGGCAGCTTCGATCTCCTCGGGGCCAAACCCCTGGGCCAGAGCCTCGACCAGGGGCCTCTCCATGAGCAGACGCAGGCGCACCTGCCGTGCCTCGCGCAGGACAGACGAGTCGCTCTCCCCTCGGATCAGGCTGCCCCGTCTCTGGTGCGTTTCGATCACGCCCTGCACCTCCAGCAGCCGGTAGGCCCGGGCAACGGTGCTTGGGTTGACGCGCAGGCGGCGAGCGAGTGCGCGCACAGGCTCCAGGCGGTCGCCTGGCTTGAGCTGGCCGCTGGCCACCGCCCAGGTGATCTGCTGGACAATCTGGGTGTATTCGGGTTCGCCTTTGCGCAGCGTGATCTCGACCACGATAGCTCCCGTTTCTAGCAGCGAGATCAGTACACAATATCCCCGCGCACGAAGGCTGCCGTGCGGGGGTCTGCCGGAGCAGTGAAGAACGTAGTGGTATCTGTGAGTTCGATCAGCCGTCCGCCGAGGAGAAGCCCTGTGCGATGGGCCAGGCGGCGCGCCTGAAAGACGTTGTGGGTCACCACGATGATCGTCGTTCCTTCACGGGCATTGGTAGCACGGATAATGTCCTCGATCAGGGCGATGTTGTACGGGTCCAGGTTGGCTGTCGGCTCGTCGAGGAGCAAGACACGAGGTTGCAGGACCAGGGCACGAGCAAGGGCGACCCGCTGCATCTCGCCGCCGGAGAGGGTGAGCGCCTGGCGACGGGCCACATCCCACAGGCCCACAGCCTCGAGCATGCGGTCTACCGATCCATTGGGCGACACTCCCCGCATTCGCAGGCCGTAGGCCACGTTCTCCCACACGCTGGTGTGCAGCAGAACGGGCCGCTGGAAGACCATGGTTACCTCGCGCCGTGTGGCGAGCGGTACCACAGGGCCAACGGCGCCTCCGCAGTAGACGATGGAACCGGCTGTGGGCGCCTCCAGGAAGCCCAGCAAGCGCAGCAACGTGGACTTCCCCGCGCCGCTGGGCCCCACAATGGCTAGCACTTCACGCGGACGCACATCCAGACTGGTGATGTCCAACACGGTGCGCCCATCATAGACCTTGCGAAGCTTATCCAGAGTATACATGGGTGTCGCGACTCCTCGCGTTCTCATGTCAGCTTCCCATGCTCCCGCGGGGCACAACCGGGCATCAAAGCGCACCAGCACAGGAGCCTTGGCGTCTTGCCCTCTTGGCGGTTCATATTCAATCTAGCGTCCCTGCAAGCGGAGCAGGACCACGTTGGCCAGAAAGGCAAGCACAAGCAGGACGATGCCCAGGGCGATGGCCTGGGCGAAGTCGCCCTGGCGCGTTTCCAGGACGATGGCTGTGGTCAGAACGCGGGTTTTGCCCGCAATGTTGCCCCCCACCAGCATGACGGCGCCTACCTCAGAGATGATGCTGCCAAAGGCGGCCACAATGGCCGCCACAACACCCAGGCGCGCCTCCTTGAGCACCGTCCACGCCTCCTGGCGCCGGGTTGCGCCCAGGGAGCGCACTTGCAGCCGCAGCCCAGGGTCGACACTCTGGACGGCAGCCATGGTCAAGCCGGTGACGAGGGGAAAGGAGATGATCGTCTGGGCAGCAATCATGACCTTGGGCGTGAAGAGCCAGCCTAGCATGCCGAGGGGGCCACTGCGCGAGAAGACCAGGTAGACGAAGAGCCCAACCACGACCGGCGGCAGTCCCATGCCCGTGTACAGCAGAGCCGTGATGATGCCGCGTCCGGGCAGACGCGAGAGGCCGAGCGCGGCGCCGATGGGCACACCCACGACCGTGCTGATAAGAAGGGCTAGGCCCGTCACCTGCAGCGACAGCGCAACGATCTCGGTCAGAACCGGGTCACCAGCCACGATCAGGCGCACAGCCTGCACCAGGCCACGCACGATGTCGTCCACCCTGTCTCACCTCTGCGCCAGGCGCGTCTACGGCTTGGCAACCATGACCTCGGTGGCCTTGATGATCGCTGTCACGTCGTCACCCGGCTTGAGAGCCATGTGCTCCGCCGAGGCGCGGGTGATCGCTGCCACTACCTGGAACTCACCCACGGCCACGACTATCTCGGCCATCACGGTACCCAGCTTGACCGATACGACCTTGCCCTTGAGCTGGTTGCGCGCGCTCAACATGCCTTTCTCCTCCTCAGGTTGTTTGCTTGCGATCTGCGGCTATTCTGCCTTGACCGCGCTGGGATAGAACAACGGCTGACCGAATGTCTTGAGCCCAAAGCTGGCAATCATCTGTTGCGTCTCTGGCGAGATCAGCCACATCACGAACGTCATGGCCAGGTTGTAGTTGACGCCTGGGTGCTTGTCGGGATTCACTGCCATGACGCCATAGGGATTCAGCAGGTTCTTGTCCTTGTTCTCGGCCAGGTTGTTGCCGCCAACGATAATAGCCAGGTTGGGGAGCTTGGATGCCATGGCCAGATAGGTGCCCCGGTCAGCGAGGGTGTACCCGTGGCGTTCGTTGGCGAAGACGAGGGTATCTCCCATCCCCTGCCCAACGGCGTTGTACCACGCTATGTCTTGCGTTGGTGTGACGCCAAGGTTGGCCCAGATGCTCAGCTCCTTGGTGTAGGTCCCGGACTTGTCACCCCGGCTGACAAAGACGGCTTGCCTGTCCATGATCCCTCGGAAAGCATCTGCGGCCATGGTCTTGCCCGCGATAGCGGCAGGGTCGTGGCGCGGTCCGACGATGATGAAGTCATTGTACATCACATCGAAGCGCTCTTTGGCAAAACCGTCGGCCACGAATCTGTCCTCACTGGCCCGTGCATGGACGAGGAGCACATCGGCGTCGCCCTTGCGCCCGATCTCAATAGCCTGGCCCGTGCCTACGGCCACCACATCCACCTTGCACGTGTTGGCCTGCTCAAAGTCGGGCAGAATGGCATCGAGCAGGCCCGTGTCGGCTGTGCTGGTCGTCGTTGCCAGGCGCAGCGTTTGCAGCCTGACGGCGGTCGCCGTTGGGGCCGGCGTGGGCGCAAGGCCACAGGCGGCCAACACCATGGCCACAAGCAGTACGAGACAGGACACGGAAAGGCGAGCGTAGCGTTGCACGATGGGCCTGCTGGCCTGAATGACCTGGGGTGCTGGCAAGGCTATGCCAGACCAGGCTATTTGTATGTTTTGTGCGCATACATATTCTACCACCGCCGCGCCGTCTTGTCAAGACCGGGAGTGCAACATCACGATCAGCCTCCCGCAGGTTGAGTCTGTCATGGAGTAGGGTCGTTCGCGATGGTCCAGGGAGGCAGAGACGAACCTGGGACAGGTTTGGTCCAGCGGTTTCGATTTTATTCTGGGCTGGTTTATGGTAAAGTACCTCCTGCAGCGATAGACAGGAGGTCCAAGCCATGGACATGGAAAGGGTCAAGAACGCTGGTCAAGTCTGGCGTATTCTTCGTGAGAATC
>DAOUCN010000088.1:0-1706 GCA_034431995.1 Chloroflexota bacterium
GCGCACGCCATGGCGGGTCAGTTTCTCTCCCCGGGGATTTTGAAACAGTGGCCCGGAAGAGTCTGGGCTGATGTCGCGTTCTTGCAGATAGCGTCGCAGCAGGCGCACGGTAGCGGGCAGCAAAGGGCAGATACGCTGCTTGCGGCCTTTGCCGGTAAGCCGCACGAAAGCGGGTGACTCCAGGCGCAAATCCAGGGGCCGCAGATTCACCAGTTCTTGCACCCGGGCGCCGGTATCTTAGAGAAGCGCGAGCAGCAGGTAGTCGCGACGACCGGAAGGAGTATCGGTGGGCACCTGGGCCAGCAGGTGGCGAAGTTCGTCTGTTTGCAGGTAGTTGACAGAGCCTCGCGTCATCCGCTTGGCCGGGATGCTCAGCAGTCTCTGGCAGCGTTCGGCCTGCTCCGGGGCGCGGCCCATCACGTAGCGGAAGAAGCTGTGCAGCGCCGCCAGCCGCTGGTTGCGGGTGCGCGCCGAATTGCCCCGCTCTCGTTCCAGGTAGGTGAGAAAGTCCAGCGCCAGGGATTCGTCGAGATCGGAGAGAGTCAGTTGGTCTATCGCCTTGCGGCGGGCGGAAGCGGCGTAGTGCAGGAAGAGCTTGAGCGCGTCCCGATAGCTGGCCGCGGTGTAAGGACTGACGCTGCAATGAGCCGCCAGGTGATTGACGAAGAAGCCGGTCACCAGTTCATAAAGCCCCAGGGTGTTCATGGCGTCACCTCCGGGGCGAGCAGGAAGCCGAAGCGCTTCTGGGTCCTGTCAGTGACGGTTTGCAGGAAGTCCTCGGTGAAGTGCAGGTAGCGCTGCGAGGTGAAGACATTTACGTGCCCCAGGTAGGTGGCCAAGAGGGGCAAGCGCGCCGCGAGATTCGCTCCTTCCTCATACCAGCGCAGCAGCCGATGCACCGCGAAGGTGTGGCGCAGGTCGTGAATCCGCGGCCCCTGTCCCCGCCGATGGGTGATGCCGATGCTTCTCAGGATACGCCGGTACGTCGTGGCCAGTGCATGCGAGTCGCACGGTGCCGAATCGTCCTTGGTACTTGGGAAGAAAGGTGCGCGAGCAGGACGCGGGCCGCAGCAGCGCTCCACCTCCTGGCGGCACCAGCGCATCCGCTCCGTCATGTCCTCGGCCATGGGCACCAGGCGCGACTTGCCAAACTTGGTGTCACGGATCTGCAAGATGCCCTGCGTCAGGTCCACATCCGCCAGGGTGAGCCGCTGCGCTTCACCCAGGCGCAGACCGGTGGTGTAGAGCAGCATCAGTAGCGTGCCATGCACGGCCGGCCGCAGCGGAGAGAGGCCGTGTTGGCGCAGATTGATGCAGGCCTCCAGGAAGTGTCGCGCCTCTTCCTGGGAGAGAACGCGCGGCTGGAAGCGATCCCGCCCCAGGCTACCAAAGCCCAGCGGCGGCACGAAGGTCCGCGGCTCGTAGCAAGCCAGGAAGCGGCAGAATTGTCTGAGGAGCACAGTGCGGTGGGCGCGGGTGGTCTCGCTCTCGCTAGGACGCTTGGCGACTACCCTCTCCGCCACCTCGCGCGTGATCACGGGGTCCTGGGCGGGGAGCAGTTCTCGAAACAGGACATCCAGGGCGTAGAGCATCCTCTCTTCGCCGCCGTAGCGATAGCCGATGGCGCGCTTCTGGATCAGGAATCGCTCCAGCTGGCGGGCCAGGGATGAACGGAAGGTGCGGTCGATCTTGCGGCTCATGACAGC
>DAOUCN010000089.1:0-10201 GCA_034431995.1 Chloroflexota bacterium
CCTCTGAGGTGGACCCGCTGGCCCTCATCATATCACCGCAAGGCAAGCTCTGTCAAGGCGAGCAGCAATTCCAAATATGGGACGGGCAGGGGTAAGTACTCCCCATCTGGAGCCGAAAACCAACCTCAGCGGAGGGATCTGGCCCCCAGAGCGCCTTGTCAACTGAGGTTCCTCCCCCGAGCAGCGCCATATTTGGAATTGCTGCAAGGCGAGATCTGCGCTTGACACCCCTCGCCCCGTCTATGTATAATGGTCAGGCCTCACACCGCCCCTTTCATCCCATTCTGTCGGAGGATAGCCCGTGAGGGTCCTGCTGGTCAATCCCAAGTTTCGTCTGCCCATAGATACGCGCACGACGCCGCACCTTGGCCTGGCCTATCTTGCCGCCGTGTCGGAGCGGCGGGGGGATGAGGTGTGCGTCTTCGACATGGACGTGGAAGACGTGGCGTTGGGGCAGAAGGTCAGCGAATTCAAGCCCCACATCGTCGGTATTACGGCCAACACGCCTCAGGTGAAGCAGGCGTGGCTGGCTGCCCGTGTCATCAAGGCGCTGAGCGACGTGCCAATCGTCATCGGCGGGCCGCACCCTAGCGCCCTGCCCGATGAATCGGCGGCCCGGCCCGAGGTTGATGTCGTGGTGCGCGGTGAAGGCGAGGAGACATGGATTGATCTGTGCAATGTGGTGGACCGGGTGCGGGGCAGCGGTCACATCAGCGGTGCAGCGCTGCTCGACCCAGCGACCAATCGCCTGGGCAACATCCTCGGCATTTCGTACAAGCTCAACGGCGGCATACAGGCAAACCCTGATCGCCCGCCCATTGCCGATCTGGACAGCCTGCCCTGGCCAGCCTATCATTTCTTCAAGATGGAGCGTTACACGTCGCTGCAACCGGCGATTGACGCCGTCGAAGGGGCGCGCAGCTTCAGCATGATGACCTCCCGCGGCTGTCCTTACCGCTGCACCTTTTGCTCACAGTCCATTATGGCCGTGAAATGGCGTGCTCGCTCGGCGGAGAATGTGGTCGCCGAGTTCCGCCACCTGATCAAGGACCTGGGCGCCGAGGAGATCGGCATCCTGGACGACTCGGCGAATATTGACCGCAAGCGCCTGCGAGCCATCTCTGAGCTACTGATTCGGGAAGGGCTGAACGCCGTGCCCTGGATCATGATCAACGGCATTCGGGCCAATCTGGTGGACAAGGATTTGCTGGCCCTGATGAAGAAGGCTGGCTGCAAGCGGACGGCCTTCGGCGTGGAGACCGGCGACGAGGGCATCCTTAAGTCCATCGAAAAGCATATCACCCACGACCAGATTCGCGAGGCTTTCAGGAACGCCAAGGCCGTGGGCCTGGAGACCGTCGGCTTCTTCATCATCGGCCTGCCTGGCGACACTGAGGAGACGATGGAGAAGACCATCCGCTTCGCGATTGAGCTGGACCCGCTGGTGGCTAACTTCTCCATGATGACGCCCTATCCGGGAACAAAGGTGTATCAGCAGATTATCGAGGGTGGGGGACGCATCTTACTACGAGACTGGGACGACTACGTCTTCTTCGAGGGGAAAGCCTGCTACGAGATGGGGCCGACCACGGCTGCCCTCCAGGAGAAGAAGTGGCGCGAGGCCTATCGCCGCTTCTACCTGCGACCCAGGCGCGTGTGGCGGACGCTGACCCGGCGCGAGACATGGCTCAACTTCCCGCGCACGGTGCGCATGTCCCTCAAGGTCATATTTCCGAAGAAGACGAAAGACAGAGTGCTGTCCACGGATTCGAGCGCGGATGACACGGAAGTGCCAGTGTGAGGTCGTGCGGTGGGAACAAGCTGGTGCGCCCCGGGGATGGGAGCGCGGATGACACGGAAGCGGCGCCGTGAGTGCGGTGGGTGATGTTCTGTTTGACTTGCCAGGCGTTTTCGCGTCCCGCCTGCGTCCAGATGACGTGGCCGCCCTGCAAGGACTGCTGGAACGGTGTCGCGACTACTTTGAGCTTGTGACTGGCGCCGCGCCTGACCATTCGGCAGCCGGACATCTGCTCGCCAGTCTGCCACCTGGTAAGGCGCCTGATGACAAACTCGTCATCGGACTATGGCGAGACAGCGAGAACCTGGTTGGGGTGCTCGATGCAGTGCGCAACTACCCCAAACCCGGCGAATGGTTCGTGGGCCTGCTTCTCCTTGATCCGGCGCAGCGCGGGCAGGGCCTGGGCAGGCAGGTCTACCAGGGCTTTGAGGCCTGGGCCGCCGGACTGGGAGCGCGGCGCATCGGCCTGGGCGTGGTAGAACAGAACGAAGGCGCCTTTCGCTTCTGGCAACGTCTCGGTTTTGCAGTCGTCGAGATGCGGTCGCCGACCCACATCGGCCAGCGCGAGAGTCGGATCATCGTCATGACACGCCCGTTGCAGGGGGCTTTGTAGCATAGGCGGGATGGGCCGCCCTTGCTGCTCGCTGCTTACTGCTTTCTTCTCGCTGCTCTCTGCTCGCTGTTTGCCGCTCACTGCTCCGAAGGAGGACTGCTCGTGCGCATATCGCTGGTCTATGCTGGCATTGCCGGCAAGGGTTTCAATAGCTTGAAGCAGGGCATGGACTCGGGCTGGATCAGTCATGGCCTGGCCTCCCTCTCGGCCTATGTCAAGGCCCAGGGCTTCGCCGATGTCAACCTACTTGACCTGCGGGCTTTGGAAGGCTGGGATCACTTTCGCCGCGAGGTCGAGACCCGGCAGCCGGATGTGGTCGGCCTGACCATGATGAGCGTGGACTACAATCCCGTCTGCCAGGCGGCGAAGATTGTCAAAGAGGTCAACCCCAACATCGTCACCGTGGTGGGTGGGCCTCACCCTACTGCTGAGGCAGATAGCGTCCTCGCCAACGCCCATTTCGACTACGTGGTCACGGCAGAAGGGGAGATTACCTTCGCCAACCTAGTGAAGGCGATCAGGGACGGCAGGCAACCACAAGACCACCTACTGGTCGGCATCCATCCGCCCCTCGACCATCTTCCCTTCGCCGACCGCGATCTCTTTCTGGACGAATGGCGCAAGTACGGCTATGACCTGGAATCACCGGAGGTGCCCTTCGTCGAGGAGTTGCCTGGCCCCTTCGTCACCATCATCGCCGGCCGAGGCTGCCGCTACAAGTGCAACTTCTGCAAGCCGATGGAGGACTATCTCTTCGGACGGGGCACGCGGCGGCGCAGCGTGGACAATGTCATCGCCGAGCTGCGCTACCTCCAGGACAGGTTCCACTTCAAGTCCTGGATGTTCCACGACGACTGCCTGACCGAGGACCGCGAGTGGGTGACGGAGTTCTGCGCCAAGTACAAGGCGGCCGGCTTCACCCAGAAGTTCTGCTGCCAGAGCCGGGCCGATGTCATTGCCCTGCACGAGGATGTAGTGGCGCGCATGGCCAATGCCGGCCTGGTCGTCTACTTCATCGGCTTCGAGAGCGGCAACGACCGCGTGCTGCGCTTCATCAAGAAAGGCACGACGCGGGCGCGCAACATCGCCGCCGCCGAGGTCTGCCGCCGCTATGGCATTTCCATCTGGGCCAACTACATGTTGGGTCTGCCAACGGAAACGGAAGACGAGATACGCGACACCATCAGCATGTTGAAGATCATTGACCCGGACTACTACAGTCCCGCGTTCTACACGCCCCATCCCGGTTCCGATCTCTATGAGTACACGCTGGAGAAGGGACTGTCTCTGGTCACCGACTTCGACAGCTACCGCCGCAATCCGACGGAGATCAAGATCAAGGGCCACAGCATCGAGTTCCTGATGTGGGCGATGCGCGAGTCGCAGAAGCGTACGCTGAAGAACCGCGTCAGGCGCGGCTGGCGCAAGTTCCGCAAGCGCTTCCTGGTGCCACGGGAGTGGCCGGCTAAGATCGGACGGCGCGTGCGGCGGCTGACGGCGCGGCAAGGCCTCTGACCGCGAAGGCACAAAGACGCAACATGCGTGAACCATGACCAATTACCTGGCCGAGGCATATCGGACATGAGTATCTTTGTCGGCACATCATGCGCATTTTAGAGCTAGGATGGCCAGCATATGAGAGTCCTGCTCTGTAGTCCTGAATCACAGGTCTGGAACTCGCGTGCCCATATCCACATGGGCCTGGGGTATCTGGCGGGCAGTCTGCGCGCCGGCGGTTACCAGGTGGAGATCTACGATGCTGGCGTCGAGCGGGTGCCCCTGCGTGAGGTCATGGCCAGGGGCAGGTTCGACGTTGTGGGCGTGAGTGCACCCACGCCGTTGATCTACGAAGCGTGGGACGTGGCTGCCGAGGCCAAGCGCCTGGGGGCGGTGACTATCCTGGGCGGGCCGCACCTGACACTGATGCCAGCAGAATCCATGACCAAGCCACAGGTAGACCTGGTTGCTGTGGGCGAGGCGGAAGACACCATCCTGGAGGTCATGGACGCCCTGAACACAGATCCAGGCCGCGCCAGCGAGGACGGCGGCCCGCGCCTTTTTCGGTCACCGCGCTGGAAGGACATCCTAGGCCTGTGGTGGCGAAATCAGGCAGGTGAAGTGATGGGCAACCCCGGGCGTCCACTGCGCATGGACGTAGACAACATCGCTTCGCCCGCATTCGATCTCTTCAAGATCGAGCAGTACACGAATCTACAGCCCATCACCGATGGCCTGGATCCGCGCCCCCGCTCGTATACGATCATCACATCCCGGGGCTGTCCGTACCAGTGTACCTTCTGCTCCAAGCCTATCACGGGCAACACCTGGCGGCCACGCTCGGTGGAGAACGTCGTCAAGGAGTGGCGCTGGCTGGTGGAGGGCCTCCACGCCAAGGAGATAGGCGTCACCGACGACATCTGGAACCTGGACGTGCAGCGAGCCAAGGACATCTGCCGTGCCCTGATCCGCGAAGGACTGAACAAGGTTCCCTGGATCACCATTCACGGTATGAAGGTGAACCACTGCGACCAGGAACTTTTCCAGCTCATGAAGCAGGCTGGCTGCAAGCGCGTTGGCTTCGGCGTGGAAAGCGGCGATGACCGCATCCTCAAGCACGTGATTCGCAAGAGCCAGACCAAGGACATGGTGCGCCAAGCCTTCAGGTGGTGCAAGCAGGCAGGCATCCAGACCATGGGCTTCTTCGTGCTAGGCATGCCCACCGAGACCGAAGAGACCATGGAGAACACTATCAAGTTCGCCATTGAGCTTGACCCCGACCTGGCCAATTTCCTGATCGCTGCGCCCTACCCTGGCACCGAGCTTTGGGACATGGTGCAAGATGGGGGGCACCTGTTCAGCAGCGACTGGCACGATTTTGCGATTCAGGAGTCGCGCGCCCACTTTGAGATGGGCGACCTGACGGCGGAACTGGTGGAGCGCAAGTGGCGCGAGGCCTATCGCCGCTTCTACCTGCGGCCCGCCAGGGTGTGGAAGCGCGTCACCGCCCTGGACACCTGGCGCCGGCTGCCGTATCATGTGCAGAACTTTGGACGCTTCTTTGTAGGGACCCGGTGATGGGGAGACGCAGGGACACGGAGACGCGGAGACCGGGAGACGCAGGGACGCGGAGGCACGGAGACCGGGTGACGCGGAGAGATGCAGACGGGGACAGGAAGCTCCGCGTCGTGATCGCGCTTGAAGGAAGGGGCGGGGGCAAATGGAAAGGGTGAGGTCGAAGGACGGGACGCCCATTGCCTGCTACCGCAGCGGGTCGGGGCCAACTTTGATCTTGGTGCATGGCACGACGGCAGACCATAGCCGCTGGGACAGGGTGCTGCCGGCCTTGGCACAGCACTTCACAGTGCACACCATTGACCGGCGCGGCCGAGGCGGGAGCGGGGATGCAAATCGCTATGCCATCGAGTGCGAGTTCGACGACGTGGTGGCTGTGGTGGACTCCATCGGCGAGCCGAGTTACCTGCTCGGTCATTCCTATGGCGGGATCTGTGCCTTGGAGGCTGCCCTCCTCACCACAAGCATACGCAAGCTGATCCTGTACGAACCAGCGATTCTGCTTCCGGGTTTCCAGCTCTACGGGCCCGGGATGATTGCCCGCCTGGAAGCCATGCGGGACAAGGGCGATCGGGAAGGCGTGTTCACGACCTATGCCCTTGACGTGGTCCGGATGGGCATGGAGGACTTTGCGCGGCTGAGAGCGAGCCCGGCGTGGGCAGCGCGTATGGCAGCGGCGTTGACAATTCCCCGTGAGTGCCGGGCGCAGGAGGCGTACAGCTTCCTTCCTGAGCGGTTCGCCAGCATGACCATTCCCACGCTGCTTCTTGTCGGCAGCGAGTCGCAGCCCTGGCTCAAAGCGGCCGCTGCTGCCGTGAACGAAGGCCTGCCCGACAGCCGCATCGTGGTCATGCCCGGTCAGGCGCACGTCGCCATGGAGACGAGCCCAGACCTCTTCGTGCGCGAGGTCTTGGCTTTCCTTGAGTGAGCGATCCCATTGCATGAGCCTGCTCATTGGCTTTGCCCGCGAGCGCATGGTACCCCATAAGTGCCCGCGCTTCGTGGAGTTTCGCGAATCCCTGCCCAAGGGCCCCCAGGGCAAGGTGCTGAAGCGTGAGCTGCGCGATCAGTAGACCATCTTGCCGGGATTAGTGGATTTGGAGATTGGCGTCCTCCGCCAATCCCCCAATCCCGGCTTGTGAAAGACCCTATGAATGGACCCGGGCTGGCTGCCCGTTTGCCCCTGTATTACCTGTATCATCGTTTGGGCTGGCCGAGGATGCTGCCCCTGAGCATCGTCGTCTCGGTCAGCTATCGCTGCAACTCGCGCTGCGTCACCTGCGACGTCTGGCGCAAGCCCAATGATGATCTGACTGTCGAGGAATGGCGGCGGGTCTTTCGCAGCATCGGCCACGCCCCGTATTACATGACCTTCACGGGCGGCGAGCCTTTCCTGCGGCGCGACATCGTGGACCTGGTGCGGGCGGCGTGGGAGGAGTGCCGTCCGGCCATCCTCACTATTCCGACCAACGGCATTCTGCACAAGATCATCCCTCAGCGCGTGCGCGACATACTGGCTGCCGCGCCCACCGCCCAACTGGGTATCAATCTGTCACTCGATGCCGTGGGCGAAGGGCATGATCGCATCCGCGGTGTCCCCGGCAACTGGGAGCGGGCCATGCTCACCTGGCAGGCCCTGAAAGAGATCAAGCATCCCAATCTGCGCCTGTCGGTGCACACGGTTGTGTCCAAGTTCAACGTTGAGCACGTGGCGGCCATCTACGAGGGTCTGCAGGGGTTGGAGGCCGATTCGTATATCACTGAGGTGGCCGAGGAGCGGGTGGAGCTGGATACGATGGGCTGGCAGATCACGCCGTCGGCAGATGAGTATGCGCCGGTGGCTGCATTCCTCGTGAAAAAGACGAAAGCGAAGCGAGCGGAGGGACTGGCGGGCATTACCCGGGCATTCCGCGGGCAGTACTACCAGCTGACCGAGCGTATCCTGAGGGAGAAGCGGCAGGTGATCCCCTGCCATGCCGGCTGGGCGTCGGGTCAGATCGCGCCCAACGGCGACGTGTGGAGCTGCTGCGTGCGGGGCGAGTCGGTGGGGAATCTGCGGGATGTGGGCTACGACTTCGGCAGGATATGGTTCAGCCCGGCCGCGGACCGCCTGCGGAGGAGCATCTTTCGCGGGGAATGCGCCTGCCCCATGGCCAACGCTGCCTACACCAACATGCTGCTCCACCTGCCCACGCTGACACGGGTGATCGCCAGCCTGGTGTGAGTTGGGCCTATGCGGCCGGTGCTGCAAGGCGATATGGCTGAATCCGCTCGAGCGCCGTCACTTCGCGCCGTTGTGCATGATACAGATCCCAACGCAGTTGCAGATTCATCCAGAAGTCTGGCGACGTGCCAAAGAACTTCGCCAGGCGCAAGGCGGTGCCCGGACTCATGCCCCGACGCCCGTTGACGATTTCGTTGATCCTCTGATACGGTACGTGGATGGAAACCGCGAGCTGGCGCTGAGTCAGGCCCATCGGGAGCAGGAACTCCTCCATCAACATCTCACCGGGATGAGTCGGCGCGCGGTTCGTTGGTACGCGAATCATGGCAATGCCCCTTGTTCAGATCGCCTCCGTGATAGTCCACGATCTTGACCTCGTCTGGCCCCGAGTCTGTCCAGACGAAGCAAATGCGATAGCGGTCGTTGATCGAGATGCTGTGTTGACCAGTGCGGTCACCTGACAAAGCCTCGAGACGGTTGCCAGGAGGCACCCGAAGGTCCTCCAGCGAGATGGCGGAGTCGAGTTGATCGAGCTTGCGGGCAGCCACTCGCCAAAGAGACTGCGGGCAGGTATGCCGGGCCGCCGTGGTGCTCTGGCCGTTGAAAACGTCTTCACTGCCCGTGTTCTTGAAGGATCGGATCACACTAACATGATAGCACGGAAGACATGCTATGTCAAGGCGGCCCGAGGCCATTGACAGCCTGTCCCTGATGCCGTATAATTCGCCAGTGCCCCGCTCTGGTGGGGCGCATAGACAGGCATCACCGAGGAGGATGGTCCCAAGATATGGTCACGATTCGCTTGCGGCGCACGGGCGCAACCAAACAGCCCAGCTACCGCGTCGTTGTCACTGATTCTCACGCCCCCCGCGACGGGAAGTTCATCGAGACGATCGGCTTCTACAACCCGCTCACCGAGCCGCCCACCATCAAGATTGACGAGGCCCGGCTCAAGCACTGGCTTGGGAAGGGCGCTCAGCCCAGCGCCACCGTCACCCACCTGATGGGCAAGGCCGGGATCACACGCTAGGCTATGAAACGACTGATTGAGTACGTGGCGAGCGCTCTGGCCGATCACCCTGAGCAGATGCGGGTGGAGGAGTTCCAGCGCGGTAATGAGGTGACGGTTCGCCTGTTGCTCGCCCCTGATGACATGGGCCGGCTGATCGGCAAGCAGGGGCGCGTCGCTAATGCCCTGCGGCTGTTGCTCAAGGTGGCTGCCGCCAAGCAGGGCAAGCACGCCGCGCTGGAGATCGAGGAGCTCACGGGCTAGAGATGCCCGGCCGGGTAGAGATGGCCTCGACGCCCCGTTTTCTGGTAGTGGCCCGCATCGTCGCCCCCTTTGGTGTGCACGGCGAGGTTAAAGCCGATCTGGTCACCGACTATCCTGCGCGGCTGGCCAGCCGCGCCACCGTCTATCTGGGACGAGAGGACGAAGAGCCCCGGGCCCGCGAGCTACGGGGCGTTCGTTTTCATCAGAACCGGGCATTGCTTTCGTTTGTGGGGTGCGATGATCGGTCGTGCGCCGAGGCTCTGCGCGGCATGCTGGTCCAGGTGCCCATCACCGAGGTCCCTGCGCCTCCGCCAGGGGCCTACTACTTCCACCAGATCATCGGCTTGCGCGTTGAGGGAACCGACGGCGCTGCCTTGGGCACGGTGACCGCAATTCTGACGACGGCCAGCAACGACGTCTACGTGGTGCACGGGGAGAAGGGCGAACTACTGGTGCCTGCGGTGGAGGGGTTCGTGCGGGAGGTAGACATCGAGCGCGGGCGCATGATTGTGGACGAAGCGAGGTTATGAGGAGTCATGGTAGAGCGAGACCGCATCAGGGGAATCGTTGTCCCCATGGTGACGCCCTTTAAGGCGGACGGGCGGACAGTGCACGAGCGTGGCGTCCGCCAACTGGTGGAACGCCTTGCCGGTCAGGGCGTGCACGGTATCCTGGTGGGTGGCACAACAGGCGAGGTGTGGGCCCTGGACGATGGGCAATGGGCGCTCCTGGTGCGCTGGGCGGTGGAGACGGCCGCCGGGCGGATGGTGGTCTATGCCAACGTCAGCCAGGCGTCAACGGCCGCTGCCGTGGAACGGACGCGACTGGCTGAGCGGCTGGGAGCCGAGGCTGTAGTTTCGCTGGTCCCGTACTACCTGGCCCTGGGCCAGGGGGAGATCGTGCGCCATTTCCGGGCGGTGGCCGCGGCTACGGCGCTGCCCGTGATCATCTATCAGTACCCTGGGATTGCTAAGGTCACCATCGCCCCCAGCACTCTGCGTGAGCTGGCGAGGATTCCCAACGTAGTGGGCATGAAGGACTCCCTGGCCGATGTGAGCGGCTTCCGCGACCTGGTGGGGTTGCTGCGGGCGGACGGGCGGGACTTCCGCCTGTTCCTGGGTACAGACACCATGACCGATGTGGTGGTGCTGGTCGGTGGGCAGGGGACGGTGCCTTCTTTGGGCAACATCGGTGGTGCCTTCCTGGTAGAGGCCTACGAGG
>DAOUCN010000090.1:0-5751 GCA_034431995.1 Chloroflexota bacterium
GTCGGTGACCGGTGCGGCTACGGTGCTCTTTGACGCCCAGCAGATGGGAACTGGACTGGTGATCCTCAACGTGCCGCCGGATGCCGATATGGGACTGGTCCCGGATGCCGAGCCGCGCTGTCGCAGTTGGGCCCCCGTTTTCGATGTGGCACGTGGCATCACGTCTACACTCTCGGCGGACCGCTATCGCCTAGGCATTGACCGCGATATGGAGGACGCCAGCAACACACCGTGGCTCTACTACTACAATGCCAAGGACACGCCCCACGACATTGTGACCGGCAGCGTCACCACGCTATGGGCCGGCGGCACACATGCCGCCAGCGTGAGCCCACGGCAGCCTAGCTACGCCCCAGCGAGCAGGGTGACCCTCGATGTGCTGGTCACCGATGGCTATGGCAACCGGTTGCAGCAGGTGAGCCAGGGGCCGGAGCAAACGGTGGTATTGGCACGCCTGGTGGTGACGGGCCCGCAGGGCAACACGGTCTACGACGGCAACTGCCGCTGGACCTGGGCGCAACCGTGCACCTTCGATCTGGCAGGCGACGCTGCCCAGGGCACATATGTCGCGCAGTTGAGCCTCGACACGGGGCCACTGCAAGGCTTGCTCCATGCATCTACGTCGTTCGCCGTTGCCGGTAGCCCGCTGCCTGTGACGCCGAGCGCCACCCGCACGGCGACGCAGACGCCCACCATCACCCGGACGCCGACGCGCACAGCGACGCCGACCATGACGCCCTCGCGCACGCCAACCAGCACGCCGACGCCCCTCGCCCCCTGGCTCAACTGGCGTGATCCAGGACGCCATCTGCTCCTGCCTCCCGGCGGTATGGCGCGCGATGCGGTGTATGGGAACATGCCGGTGCCCTCGACCCTGTACGCCAAGCTACAGGGGCCAGCCGTCTTTCTGAGCGATGGCCAGTTGATCACCGCCAGCGTCACAATCAGCAGCGGCAGCCGCACGCTCTACTTTCTACCGGCTGCAGGCGCTCTGCGCGGGAGTACATTCACGTTGACAGTGTCCCTGGAGAGCCATCTGCTGGAGGACACCGGCGCGATTGCCCTGGCCGTGTACCTGCCAGTCATCTTGATGAACAACTGAGGGCGTGACGCCCTGCCTTTGGGCCAACACCTTAACGCCCTGACACGTGCGACATGCAGTTAGGAGGAGCTCTGCAGATCATAGCAGCGAGAACCTTTGGGCGGGTTTCCATTGACCCACGGGTATCACGCGGCAAGCCGTGCATCGCCGGCACGCGCATTCTGGTGACGACGATTCTCAGCCAGCTTGCCGGTGGCTACAGCATGGAGCGGATCCTGAGCGGATACCCAGAACTGGCAAGAGAAGACGTAGTCGCCGCCATCGAATACGCCACTTCTGTTGACTCACACAGGCCCTACGCTGTGACACCCTGACACCTTAACGCGAGGAGGGAGAATGAGAATCGCCGTTGACGCCATGGGTGGTGACCATGCCCCGCAGGTGGTGATTGACGGGGCGGTACAGTTTGCCCGGACCTATCCAGACGTGGAGCTTGTTCTGGTGGGCCGGCAAGAGGCCATCGAAGCCGAGCTCAAGAAGTACAAGACCGACGGCCTGAAGATCAGCATCGTCCACGCTCCGGACGTGGTGGAGATGAAAGAGCACACTATGGCCGTCAAGGAGAAGAAAGACGCCTCCATGAACGTGTGCGCCCGCATGGTGCACAAGGGCGAGGTGGACGCGATGGCCTCAGCGGGCAACTCTGGCGCTGTCATGGCTGCTGCCCTCTTCAACATGGGCCGCATCAGGGGCATTGATCGCCCGGCCCTGGGCACCGTCTTCCCAGCCGCTCCCAACACATGCTTCCTGCTGGACATCGGCGCCAACACCGATCCCCAGCCGGAGAACCTGCTGCAATTCGCCATCATGGGCCGCATCTATGCCGAGCGCGTCCTGGGCGTGCCCAATCCCCGTCTGGGCATCATCTCCAACGGCGAGGAGGAAGACAAAGGCACCATCGTCACGCGAGCTGCTCAAAAGCTGCTCAAGGCGCATCCCGGCCTCAATTACGTGGGCTGCATCGAGGGCAAAGACATCACTCGCGGCGCAGCCGACGTGGTGGTTACCGATGGCTTCGTGGGCAACGTGATGATCAAGCTCATGGAGGGCATGGTTGTGTTCATGGGCCGCCTGCTCAAGCGCGATCTCTTCAAGGGAATCCTGGGCAAGCTGGCCTTGATTCTTATGCTTCCAGGTGCTATCCTCATGCTGCCCGCGCTCATTCTGCTGATTCCCGGCCTCCTGGCCATCGTCAAGCGGATGGATTATCGCGAGTACGGCGGTGCGCCCCTGCTTGGCATCAACGGCCTGGTGGTGATCGGCCATGGCCGCTCCGATGCCAAGGCCATCAAGAGTATGATCCGCGTGGCCAAGCAGAGCGTGGAGCAGGGGATTGTGGAGAAGATACGAGTCGGAGTAGCCAGTAGTGCGTAGGCCGTAGTCCGTACTCCGTACTGCGTAATGCGTACTCCGTACTGCCTGCGTAATGCGTACTCCGCAATCTGCGCGCCCAACGGCGGATTACGGACTACGGATTACGGACTATGCATCACGAATTACGGATTACGGATTACGGATTACGGAAGGAGCAGGGCGTGCGCATACTCAACAATGAGAAGCTGATCAAGACCCGCACGACGTGGAGCGGGCGATTGATGATGGCGGGATTCGCCCTCATTATCCTGTCGGCGCTGCTCACATTCCTGAACCCGGCGACGCCGGAGTACATCCTGCCGGCCTACGCTGCCCTCTTTGGCGGCTTCATCGTCTTCAACATGGGCGCGGCTGCCGCATCCAAGTGGCGCCGGTCACCCCGCGCCGACGAGGTGCTGGAGAAGGCCCTGAAAGGGCTCGACAACAAGTTCCGGCTGTACAACTACCTCTTGCCCGCCGAGCACGTACTCCTCACCCCTGTGGGCGTTACCGTATTCCAGGTGCGCCGTTTGCCTGGCATCATGTCCTGTGTCGGCGACAAATGGACGCAGAAGCGTAGCTTCCTCAGTCGCCTGCGCTTCGCCGCCGAGGAGCAATTGGGCAATCCCACCAAAGACGTGCAGCAGGACATACACCTCATGCGGGCATACCTGGACAAGAACATCGTCTCCGATGAGGACGTGGAGATTCCCATTGACGGCCTCATTGTCTTCTCCCATCCCAAAGCCCAGCTTACGGTCACCGATCCGGTGATACCGATCGTGACGCCCAAAGAAGCACGGGCCTACGTGCGCGAGGCGGCTTCCGCAGAGACGCGCCTGAGTCCCGAAGTCTACAATGCATTGGCCGACCTCTTTGGCCGCACCGAAGGAGAGTGAACAACGGCTACTCGGCAGTTTGGCTCCAAGATGTGTTTCGTCTGCGGCGTTGAGAACCCCATCGGCCTGCACCTGGACTTCTGGATGGACGATGATAAGGTCTGGACAGAGTTTACCCCGAGCGATGAACACCAGGGCTACCCTGGTGTGGTGCATGGTGGTCTGGTGGCCACCATTCTCGATGAGACCATGGGGCGAGCAGCGTATCTCAAGAGCCTGTGGATGATGACCGCCAAGATCGAGCTGACCTATCGCAAGCCGGTGCCCGTGGGCCAGAAGCTCACGGTCACGGCGCGTATTGACCACTTACGGGGCAGCCGCATGTTGGCCCGTGGGCAGTTGATCCTGCCCGACGGCACGGTGGCAGTGGAGGCCCGAGGGCTCTATCTGCGCATCTCCGACGAGCGGAAGGAGGAATACCTGGCCGGTCTAGCCGCCCAGGGGATAGCGGTGGAGGGATTCCTGTAGAGACGACCCGCCGAGTCGTCTCTACAGTCGCGTTTCCCCCATCGTGCGCCGACTGTGGTATAATAGGCGCGCCATGCGTATTGCCCTGAACGCCCATCTGCTCTCGTTCGCTGCCTCCTATCGCCAGGCAGGAATCAGCCGCCTGATCCATGGACTGATCTACGGCTTGCAGGAAGTGGACGACCAGAACGAGTACGATGTCCTGGTGGGCGATCGGTGGGTGCCAGCGGATTACGTGCGCAAGGCTCGCTGGCGCGTGCAGGTCTCTCGCCTGCCGACGGCCAACCCGGCCCTGCGTATCCTGTGGGAGCAGACCGTCCTGCCCTGGCTGCTGGTGCGCTCTGGTGCCGATCTGCTCCACGCCCTCGCCTTTGTCGGTCCGGTTGTGCGTCTGCGCCCGACGGTGGTCACCGTCTACGACCTGAGTTTCCTGCTCTATCCGGCGGCTTTCCATCGTCTGAATCGGTGGTATCTCTCAGCCATGACGCCGCTGTCTGTGCGGCGAGCGAGGCGGGTGATAGCGATCTCCGAGAGCACCCGCAGCGACCTGGTGCGCCTGACGGGCGTCCCCGCCGATCGGATAGAGGTTGTCTATCCCGGACTGGAGCCGGGCATGGGACGAGTGAGCGACCCCGACGCCCTGGCGCAGTTCCGCCGTCGTCATGGGCTGCCCGATCGCTGCATCTTGTCCGTGGGCACGCTGGAGCCGCGCAAGAACGCCGAGACACTGGTGCGGGCTTATGCAGCCCTGCGCGCCAAAGGGGCAATTCCTCACGCTCTGGTTCTCGTGGGTGCCAGGGGGTGGCGCTACGAGAGCGTCTTCAAGGCTATCGAGGAATCGGGCTACGCACAGGACATCATCGTGCCAGGCTACGTGGCCCATGAGGAATTGCCCTTCTGGTACAGCATAGCGGAGCTGTTCGTCTATCCCTCCCTTTACGAGGGATTCGGCTTGCCTGTCCTGGAGGCCATGGCCTGCGGCGTGCCGGTGATCACGTCCGATGTTTCCTCACTGCCCGAGGTGGCGGGCGATGCCGCCGTGCTGGTCCAACCCAGCCGTGAGGCCCTGGCCGATGCCATCTCTCGCGTGGCACGAGATGCGACCCTGCGGGCAGAGATGAGCGAGGGGGGACTGAAGCGAGCACAGTCCTTCACCTGGGAGCGTGCGGCGCGCCAGACCATGGATGTGTACCGAAAGGCGGTATGCTAGCTGTGCATCAGGACCCGACATGAACAAGAATCGCGCAAGCTGGCACATGCCCTTCCTGTTGATGGTCATGGATGCTATCCTGATCAACGCGGCCTTTGTGCTGGCCCATGCCATCCGCTACGAACTCGAGATCGGCGGCACGGTCGAGGCGATAGATTATCTACCCCTGCCTAGCTTCTGGCCCATGCAGGCGGCTATCACGGCAGCTGTTCTCTTGTCGCTGCTGGTTGAGGGGTTCTATCGTCATCGCCAGGGCAGTCCGTGGCTGGACGACTTGCTCACCATTTGCCGGAGCTCCCTGGTGGGCATTACGTTTGTCCTGTTCGCATATCTGGTCTTTCGGCCCGTTCTGCCCTCGCGGCTACTCTTTGCCTACGATTTGGTGCTGACTATCGTGCTCCTAGCCGCGTCACGGTGGCTGAGCCGGCTGGCGCAGGTACGCCGGCTGCGGCGGGGCATCGGTGTCGAGCGTGTGCTCGTCGTGGGGGCAGGACAGGTCGGACGAGCCGTCATGCAGAGCATTCTCGCCCGACCCGACTTCGGGTATCAGTTGGTGGGCTTCGTAGATGACGACCCGGCCAAGCAAAGCGACATCGGCCGTGCCAAAGCCCTGGGGCCTACCTCAGACATCGTCCGGGTGGTGGAGGAGCAGCACATTGACCAAGTGATTATCACCCTCCCCTGGATGTCTCACCGCAAGGTGCTGGACATCATGGGCC
>DAOUCN010000091.1:0-5208 GCA_034431995.1 Chloroflexota bacterium
CTCGAACCCCTAACCGGCGGTTTACAAAACCGCTGCTCTGCCAATTGAGCTACGTCGGCTGAAGCAATGCCTGCCAGGGACCACTACGCCCCTTGACCGCGCCTATTATACAACGAAACCTACAGCAGGTCAATAGCCAAGCGCGTCTATGGAGGGCCTGTGCAAAGTCAGCTCACCTCCCGCAGGTTGAGCCCCAGCACACCCGGAGTTGCGAACTCCCGTCGTGGTCTGCGGTTGGAATGAACCGGCGGGAGGTCCCGCAAGGGGACGCTTTCTATACTTTCTATCTCCATCATTTACAAAGGGGGAAAAAGGTGGTATAATGTCTATCGGTGGGAGGAGGGAAGCAGTCAACGGGCGAGGACACATCACGATCAAGGAGCAGAATCGTGGACATGCAGGCCCCTTCAACGCGCCGCCAGATCTTGGACCTCCTCAAGAAACGAGGGGGCATGACAGCAAAGGAACTGGGCGATGCCTTAGGCATCACCTCCATGGCCGTGCGGCGACACCTGGCCGCCCTGGAGCGGGACGATCTCATCGCTGCCGCTACCGTCCGTCGCCCCATGGGGCGTCCGAGCTTTGTCTATTCACTGACCGCCCTCGCCGACGACCTCTTCCCGAAGAACTACCCCCAACTGGCCATCAGCGTCCTGGATGACATCCGCGCCCTGGATGGAGACGCAAAGATAGACCTGCTCTTCAAGCGCCGTGAGGACCGCCTGTTTGCCGCCTACAGCCCCGACATGGAGGGCAAAGACCTGGAGGGGCGGGTGATCGAGTTGACACGCATCATGGATGAGAATGGCTATCTCAGTGACTACACCCGCCTCGACGGGAGCTTTCGTCTCACGTGGCACAACTGCGCCATCTACAAGATCGCCCAGCACTGCCCCGAGGCTTGTGAGCATCACTTGAGCCTGGTCAGCCGGCTCCTCAACGCAGAAGTCGTCCGCGAGGCGCACTCGGTCAAGGGCGACCCGTCGTGTAGCTGCGTGGTGCGACCCCGCTAGCGCTCCGTCAAACACGCATGGACATGCCGGTTGAGGGCTACTCCCCTTGAGCGAGTCCTCCCTTCGCGGCATCTCGTGCGCATGCGCAAAACCGATGCTCCCGCCCCTCACAGCAGCGTGCGCCGTGGCCCACACCCACGGATGAAAAGCGACGGCCATGTGCCATCCGACCACTCGGTCTGCTGCCGTGGCTCTGCATGGGGTCGGAATCCTGCGCTGACAGAGTCGTCGCACTCCACATATGCCTTCTCAATACCAGGTGGGCATCGCCCGACAGGTGATGCCCATTTCGCTGATGATACGACTGCATGAGGCCTTGCGCCTTGATGACAAGCAGCTAGTGGCCGTGGTCGGCGCAGGGGGGAAGACGACCCTGATGGAGCGCTTGGCCGCCGACCTCACCGCGCAGGGCCGCTCAGTCATTTGTACCACTACCACCAAGGTCTGGGAGCCAGCCGGTCTCGTTGTCGTGACGGATGACCGGCAACTGGCCTCTGCCCTGGCAGGCCTCGTCGCGGCCGGCAGGGTCGTCACCGTGGCTGCTGGACGGGGATTCGCCCAGGATAGCGGCGATGGACGCCTCCGTGCCAAGCTTACTGGCGTTCTCCCCCATGTCCCACAGATGATGCTCGACCTGGGCGGTGTGAGCCATGTTCTCGTGGAAGCTGACGGAGCCAGAGGGCGATCGCTGAAGGCTCCCGCCGAGCACGAGCCCGTCATTCCGCCCTCGGCGACCGTAGTCGTGGCTGTAGCGGCCATGGATGCCCTGGGCCAGCCACTCAGCGAGAGGACAGTTCATCGTGCCGACCGTGTTGCCGAGATACTCAATGCTCCTCTTGGCAGCCCCCTCAGCGCCGACCACGTCGCTGGCTTGCTTGCCCACCCCCAGGGCGGGCGCAAGGGTGTTCCCCCAGCGGCACGCTTCGTGGTCTTCCTGAACAAGGTGCACAATGAGGCGACCCTCCGTGGAGCGCGGGCCATCGCCTCGCGCCTTGCCGCCACACAGGGAGTGGATGCCGTCGTGATTGGGGCTGCGCTCGCTGCGCAGCCGGTGCTGGAAACATGGTAACCAAACCGAAGGTCAGTGCGGTGGTGCTGGCTGCCGGTTGCTCAGAGCGGATGGGCTGGCCCAAGCAGCTCCTTCCCGTGAATGGCACGCCTATGCTGGTGCATGTCATAGACGCCATCCTGGGGGCCGGCATTGACGAGGTCGTTGTCGTTCTGGGCTGTGCTGCGGAGAGAATCGCTCCCGTTCTGGCGGGTCTCACCGTCAGCATCGTCGTCAACGAGGCTTGGCCAGAGGGCCTGGCCTCTTCCGTGCGTACTGGCCTGGCGGCCGTGACTCCTCAGGCCGAAGCCGTTGTCTTTGCACCTGCCGATCTGCCGCGCCTGACGGCAGCGGCAGTGCGTGCCGTCGTGCAGCGGTATGCAGCGACGCGACGGCCTATCGTCGTCCCGGTCTATGCTGGCCGCCGCGGTAACCCGGTGCTATTCGCCCGCTGCCTGTTCGCCGAGCTGGGCGCGCTTAGGGGGGATCAGGGCGGACGTGCCCTCTTGGCCACGCATCAGGCCGACGTAGAGGCGGTTGAGGTCTCCGACGCGGGCATTCTCCTCGACGTGGATACGCCCGGCGACTATGAGGCCCTGACGGGGACAGCGCCCGGGCCAGTGCAGGCCGGATAGACAAAGGGCACTGCGGCGTGATATAATGCCTGTGTCATGCTGCTGACCTGAAGGAGACGACACCGCTCATGCTGTCTTTGCCCACCATTCCGCCCATCGTGATCGCCATCCTGGAGACTATGGTTGCCATCCTCGGCGCCTACTTCGTCCTCTTCTGGCTGGGTCTGGTCGTGTGGACATTCCGCGACATCCGCCGCCGCACCCACGACGTTCTGGCCCAGATTCTCTTCACGCTCCTCGTCCTTGTCTTCCATTTTCCTGGTCTTCTTGTTTATACGATGATGCGTCCTGCCACCACTCTGGCTGAGGCGACTGAGCACCTCCTGGCGGAAGAAGCCTTGTTGCAGGATATGGAGCACGAGCTGGCCTGTCCCCATTGCCACAAGCGCGTCCAGCCAGACTTCGCAGTGTGCCCCTTCTGCGGCGAACGGCTGAAGCAGCCGTGTCTTTCCTGCCGTCGCCTGCTGGCCCTCAACTGGAGTGTGTGTCCCTACTGCGAGACGCCGGTGCGGTCCCCTGAGGTGAACATACTCGCGCCGCAGCCAGCGCAGACGCCAGAGCCGGTGGAGGCCGAACCGCCCGAGCCTGTCGCCGCTGGAAGCGTTCCTGAGATCGGCGTTAGCGAGGTAGACTCCCAGCCAAAGTTCGGCGAAGCGGGCCCGCCCTCAGCGTAGATCACACAGCCCCGCACCGTGGTGCGATACACCCCTTCCTACCCATTGGGCGGACCCCCTCTCCCCGGCAGGGATAGGGTAACGGTGGGGGTGGTACACGATCATGGGAAGGCTCAAGCGCACACCCTGGCCCAAGAGAGCGCAGCTCGCGGTCGCTTCTGCAGCAGACCGGCTAACCGGGGACGTTGGCTTACCCATTGCGCGGCCCCCCACTCCCGGCCAGGGAGAGGGTAGGGGTGAGGGTGGCTACGGGATCATCCGAGGGCTAATGCTGGGGAACGACGTTTGACGGAGTGCCAGGAGGTGGGGCCTGTGGTGTCGCCCAGAGGACTCGAACCTCTAGCCTGTTGGATGTAAGCCAACTGCTCTGCCGATTGAGCTAGGGCGACGCGTCCTGCGACGAGAAAGGCGATTGGGGATTCTCTGGCACGCACCCAATCGCCTCCGCTTTGCGTTTATTGGTGCGGAAGGGGGGACTCGAACCCCCACCCTTGCGGACATGCCCCTCAAGCATGCGCGTATACCAATTCCGCCACTTCCGCACTGCATTCACATTATACGGGGTCGCCCGCGTCTTGTCAAGAGAGTCGCTGTGATTTCACACATCCTTTGGCGGCGCACACCGCAGCGCCAGTGTCACCCTGCCCGCCGGCAGTGGGAAACTGCGCCTGCAAGGGCGCGACGTGCAGTGTCGTGGGAGCGACGGGCGGCAGCCAACAGGTCGAGCCTGGCGCTCTTCGCTGTGGCAGCGACCCTGATCATGGTAGCGGCTGTGGGTGGGCATCCGCCCGCGAGGGGGCTGGCGGCTGGCCCGGTGGCGCACCCATACCCTGCCGCCGCAGCAAACCCAGTCCGTCTGCCTCTTCGCCTCCACGTGCCTGTCATCTTCGCCGTGTACGCCATGCCCGCGACCGCGCCGTCCAGTCCGACGCCCACCAGCACGCTCCCTTCTCCCCCCTCGGCGACCCCGACAGTCACTGCCACGCCTACCGCGTCACCTGTGCCCACCTTGGGCGTGATCGGCGCTGTCGCCGTCGGCCCCCAGCCCAAGGGGGTTGGCATAGACACGAGCGCTCACCAGGTCTACGTTGGCCTGTTCGGGGGCGGCGCAAACGACAACCTGGCCATCGTGGATGGGGTCCAGGGCGTGCGCCTGTCGGTGACCGGGACGTTGGGCATGAACCCCAATGGAGTCGCCGCTAGCAGCTTGGACCATCGGGTATTCGTTGCCAACCGAAACACGAACGACCTGTCCATCATCAAGCCTACCACGGGGCAGCGCGTGCGCGTGAACGTCGGCATGCAGCCGTTTGGTCTGGCTGTGCACGACGCGCTCAACCGGGTCTACATAGCCAACTTCGGCAGCGGCTCCCTGTCGCTGGTAGATAGCGTGAACTTCAGTGTGCAGTCAGTCAGTGGCATCTCACAGCCTGCCTTCGTCGCCGTTGATCCCGCCAGGGATCGCGTCTACGTCACGAGCTTTGCCCAGGGCACTCATGTCCTCGATGGCAGCGGCACGAAGCTCGGTTTTGCCGACACCAAGCTTGGCTCCTTTGGCGTCGCCGTCAATACCGCCAACGGGCGCGTGTACGTTGTCAACCGCCTTGAGCAGAAGCTCTTCGTCCTGGAGAACGCCGCCCCTGTTCTCACAGTGACCCTCGCTGGCCCACCGATTGCCGTGGCCGTCAACCCTACCACTGAGCACGTCTTCGTCACCCTTCTGACCAGGGGCGGCCTATCGGTGGTTGTCCTTCATGGTCAGACAGGCGAGCACATGGCAACGATTCCCCTGGGCGCGGAGGACGGCCAGGAAGGCGGTCAGGGCATCGCTGTTGACG
>DAOUCN010000092.1:0-7957 GCA_034431995.1 Chloroflexota bacterium
CGTGGCCGTGACCGTCGGCGTCTCGGTCACGGTCGGTGTGTTGGTAGGCGTGCCGGTGTCCGTTGGCGTAGCCGTGATGGTGGGCGTGCTCGTCTCAGTCGGGGTGCTCGTGATGGTCGGCGTTTCGGTCACCGTGGACGTGCTGGTAGGAGTGCCGCTGTTGGTGGGGGTGGGCGTGATGGTGGGCGTCTGGGTGATCGTCGGTGTGGGCGCTGGCACCAGCTCGACGGCGATGGCGTTGACCTTTGGGGCGCCGACCCTGGGCACGAATCCGATAGTGAGCTGGCCGTCGCTGACGGTCACTGGGAACGTGCGGTCTAGTGCCCGGTTCTTGCCGCCTGCCTGCTGGAAGATGTCGAAGTTGGCGAGCACCGTCGTGCCCTCAATGACGACATCGAACTTGCGCGAGGCGGCACTGGAGTAGTAGATCTCGGCGAATTTCAGAGTCACGACGTACTCGCCGTTGGGGACATCGAACTTGTAGGTGCCGTTACCAGACCACCAGCGCTCGCTCTGGTACAGCTTGTCGTCGGTGGTGTTGGCGATGCTGGCACCCGTGCTATAGGTATAGCCGCCGACGTAGCCCCAGGAGCCGTGGCTGTAGCTCTTGTCGGCTGCCCAGACCTCAGAGCCGATGTATTGCGGCCCACCGCTGTTGACCCGCTGCGCGTAGGGCGGCACCTCTGGCGTGTTGGTGGGTGTGTTTGTCTGCGTCGGCGTAGAGGTTATTGTCCCCGTGTTGGTGGGGGTGCCTGTATTCGTGGGCGTGCCCGAGACGGTGGGCGTCGAGCTGATGGTCGGCGTCTGGGTGATGGTGGGCGTGCCGGCTGGCGTTGGCGTGCCAGTCGGCGTAGGCGTCACAAGGGGCACGGCCCACTTGATGGTCAGGTAGGGCCGCAGGTTCTGTGTGCTGTGCTCTGAGCTCAGGAACGTATACTGCACGCCCTGGCTGCCCGTGGGGATCAGGATCATGCCATAGTTGCTGGCGGGATCCTCGAGCCAGCGCTGGACGAGGGGGGTGATGTCCACCCTGCGCCAGACATTGAGGGCGTTGAGAACCTGCCGGTTGCCGGTGATGGTCTTCTCGCGGTCGTTGACGCCGTTGGCCCCCGATGCCTGCCAGGTATCGCCGTTCGTGGCTTGATTCCAGGTGACCTGACCTTCGGACCACGGGCGCTTCAGAGCAAAGACGTTCATGCAGGTGACCAGATCGTTGTTGCTGCGCTGGATGACATAGACGTTCAGCGTCGCCTTGGTGATGATGGCATTGGCGGGAATGCCGGTATCAGCCAGGTCAAAGCGCAGCACGCTACGGCGCAGGTCATAGCCACGGCTCGAAACGTCGAGGCCGCCGTTCGCGCCGTAGTTCGTCGTCGGGTTGTAGCTGCTGATGGTCGCGTCCGTGCTACCGTTGTAGCCGTTGAGGCCCTGGCGCAGGGTGGTGGTGGTAGGCGCGCCCAGGGGCGGCGTTGGAGTCGGCGTCGGTGTCGGCGGAGAGGGCAGGGTTGTGGTGACCAGCAGCGCAACCGTGGCGGTCGCGGCGTGGCTGTCCATATCGAGCACAGCGATGCCCAGCGACTTCGCTCCCACGCTTGTAGCAGGGTCTACGGTGAAGACCACGCCATAGGTGCCGTCGCCGCTGGCGCCATCGCCATGGGCCCCGTCGTCATGGAGCGGCGTCCCCGTTCCTCCGCCCACCGCGCTCAGGTCAGCCTGCACGCTGGCGATGTCGAGGAGACCCTGGGGATCATCCACCTGGACATTGATGGTCACAGGCATGGCGCCATCGGGCTGAGCCGCCGATGGATAGGCGCTGCTGTCCAGGATGACCGGCTTGTCGTTGTTCACCGTGACCACGGGGGTGGGAATGAGACGGCGGCTCGTCCAATACTGGTACACATCGTCGGTGGGGGCGACCCAGACCTCATCGTTGCCGCCAGGGCCATAGGTATCGTATACGTAGTCAATGGTGCTCTCGACTGGATCACAGCCCGGGTCCACTTCATGGGTGTTCAGGAATAGCCAGAAGTGCTTGTTGGGGTTGTTGACGGCGTAGTTGTGGGCCTCGTTCACGCTCGAATCCAGGTGCTCGGTGTTGTCGCGGCCCACGCCCGCCAGGTTGGTGGGCACTGTGAATAGCTCTTCCATCGCCTTGATCTTGGGCGAGACGTTGCCCTGGTAGGCGTAGACACTCATCGTTTCGTTGCCATTGTCTCTGATCAGTGTCCAGAAGGCGTCGTCCACGTAGGGTGCGACGAAGACGGTCGGGGTGAAGCCGGCAGCAGCGGCGATACGGCTGCGTGCCAGCTTGATGTCATTGATGGCGGCGGTGCTATTGGGGAACACCTGGTTGCATAGACCCGGTGTGAGACAATAGTGGCTATAGCTATGGCTGAAAATCCCCCACCCGGCCTCATACATCTCCTTGGTCTGGGCATCGTTCATGTAGTCCTTGCCGCCATAGTTGGGATTGTCCAGGTACTTGCCGATCATGGCTATGCCGCCCTTCCAACCGTACTTCTCCATGTAGCGGCGGCCGTGCTCGTAGATGGAGAGATAGCCATCATCGAAGGTCATGCTCAGTGCCCAGCGCTTGTCCTCGCGCAGGATGGGTATCTCCAGCGCGCCAATGGCACTGGGATCACTAGTGGAGTCGTAGAGGACGAGCGCGATTCTGGCGGCATCGGTAGTGAACATCACCTTGTTGGTGCCGGGGTTGTAGCTGGAGGCCACCCGATGCCCATCGCCCGATACGGCGACGGAACTGACGTCGCCCACGTTGACGCGAAAGGTCAGCTCACGGTAGGTGACCCACCACGGCAAGGCATTGCGGTTGACCGTGAAGCCATAGTGGCGCGTGACGCCAGCGGTCGGTGCCGGTGCAGCCCAGCTCACCCCCTGACCTGCTGTGGAGATGACAGCCGCGACAAGCATGACGGCCATCGCCAGCGCGGGCCCTACCAGACCCTTCGGTTGGTTGGTCACAGGCCATACCCCCTGAGTAAGTGCCTATATACTACCATAACGTCGCCAGAATATGCAACGTCGCGCCCGCTGCCCTCACCCTACCCCTCTCTCCCTGGGAGAGGGCTGGGGTGAGGGTCATTCCGCCAGACGCCGGAACAGGGCCTCGTACTGGTCGGTGATGCGCTCCCAGGTGTACGCCTCGGCGATCCTGGCTGGGGCGCGGGCGGCGTAGCGATCCCGCAGGTCGGGGTGATCCACCACCTGCTGCATCTTCTGGCGCAAGTCCTCCATGTCCTTGCGATAGAGGATGCCGTAGTCATCCCCCAGTACCTCGCGGTTGAACGGGGTATCCAGGGCAAGGATGCAGTTGCCGAAGCCCAGCGCCTTGAGCAGGGCCGGGTTGGTGCCGCCAAACTCATGGCCATGGACGTAGGCATAAGCGTTGCAGTGCAGTTCCTTAATGTGCTCAGGATCATCAATGTGGCCGAGGAAGCGCACCCGGCTATCGGCTATCTGCTGCAACTCAGCGATGAACGCGCTCTTGTAGTTCGCACCGCCCGCTATGGCCAGCAGCATGTCTGCACGCACGCCCGCGAAGGCCCGCACGATAAGGTCGGCGTTGTTGTCGGGCACCAGGCGGCTGGCGATCAGCCAGTAGCGCCGCGGGTGCAGGCCGTACCGCCCCAGTACTTCCGGCCGGGTCGAGGTCTCGATGTTGGCGCCATAGGCGATCGTCGTCGCCTCAACGCCGAACTCCCGGCGATAGACGTCGGTCATGGCCTGAGCGTCGCAGACAATCACGTCGGCCAGCAGGCAGGCCATGCGGGCGGCGAAGCGGAAATAGGCCCTGCCCCAGCGATTCCACTTGGGCCGCTGCCATTCCAGGCCGTCCACGTTGATGGCTGTCTTCTTGCCAAAGATGCGCGGCACGATCAGGTGCAGGCCATTGGCCACGTTGCAGACCAGGATAGCGTCGGTCTGGCGGCGCACGACGTCGGCCATGCAGAGCCAAGTGTGGGAGAGAGTACTGAACTCCTTCGTCTCCCACGACGGCAGATAGACGAGGCGCATACCATGGTAGGTCGGAGGCCTGTCCTTGAAGAGCGCTGCTCGGCAATAGACGAGAACCTCATGGCCGCGTTGGACCAGGCGTGACCCCACCTCATCGGCAAAGGTCTCGTAGCCGCTATATGTTGAGGGCAACCCCCGGATGCCCATAATGGCGATGCGCATCTAGCTCTCGGCTACACCTCCTCG
The DNA here is from genome assembly GCA_034431995.1 of Chloroflexota bacterium. Lineage (GTDB taxonomy): Bacteria > Chloroflexota > DTOL01 > DTOL01 > DAOUCN01 > DAOUCN01. Next base: position 4,225 of record DAOUCN010000092.1, read on the forward strand.
GCGCTCGCCAACGGCAAGGGCCACGTATGCTCCTTGCGTGCCTTGTCGTTGAGACTACCACTTCCGGCCCGTCACGATCGTCCACCAGCCGAAGCTACGCAGGGGACCGCGCCGCAGCCTGTCCTCGTGCTCGGCGATGAAGCGAGACACCGCCAGCGGCACATGCGTATGGGCAAACGTCGCCGCCTCGTGGCGGACCTCTACCCACCCCGCCTGCCTGACCTGTGCCGTTAGGAATGAGGGCGACAGGGGGCGCTCGTGGGGCACTCTGCCCCGCGCCCCAGGACGTACCCATTGGGCCACGGCATTGACAGGCGCAGCCAGGGCGCACAGCGGGAACAGGATGTTCGGCTCCATAGCCACCAGCGCGCCACCGCTGCGGGCCACGCGCAGGAACTCGGCCAGATAGGGCTGCAACGAACTGTGCCCGGCTAGGTGGTGCAGCAGGCCCACCGTCACCACCACGTCGAAGGAATCGGCGGCAAAGGGCATCGCCCTCGCGTCGGCCAGGTAGGCCGGGCAGGCGAATCGCTGGCGGAAGCGGCGCAATGCCCACGGCGTGATGTCCACGCCCACCACATGGGGCGTCAGCGACACGATGAACTCGACATCCAGGCCGGTACCCACCGCCACGTCGAGCACCAGCGACTGCCGTGTGCATCCCAAGCCGGCCAGAACCGCGCTCAGGCGGGAACGCGCCTGGCGATGGGCGAAGCGGTGACGCTCTGGCCGCGCTCGCTCCTGGGCGTCTCCGCCATACCAACGGCGCTCCTCTTCCAGCGCTGGGCTCAGCTCACCCACGATGAAGTCGGGCAGGCCGTCGGTCAGCGGAAACGAGCGGCCACAGGCGCGGCAGTGATACCCGTTATCGTCGCCCTCCACAGCCCCGCGACACGCCGGACAGCACAGACGAAACAACGCCCATCCCCTAGCCCCGGCCTGCCAGATGGCCCTTCTCCACCAGATAGGCGCCCAGAGCCTCCTGCCACGGGCGCAATTCTGCGAAGCCAGCCCGCCGCCATGCATCGTGGGCAAGCACTGAATAGGCCGGACGGCGAGCGGGTGCACCAAAGGCCGCGGTGGTCGTGGCTTGCAGGCCGGGCGTCAGGCCCATTTGACGGAAGATCTCCTGTGCGAACTCGAACCACGAGCACGAGCCGCTATTGGTAATATGAAAGAGACCGTAGTGCCCGCCGTGCACAAGGCTGGCGATAGCCTGGGCCAGGTCTACCGTATACGTCGGCGTGAGGACCTGATCGGTCACCACCCGGATCGGCTTTGCGTCGCGGGCCAGGCGCAGCATCAGTTCCACGAAATTGCCGCCCTTGCCGCTGCTGCCCGCTATGCCATACAGACCCGACGTGCGCACGATGAGGTGACGCTCCAGGGTGGCCCGAATCATATGCTCACCCGCCACCTTCGACGCCCCGTACACGTTGATGGGGGCAGGTGGGTCAGTCTCACTATAGGGCTGGCCCTTGCTGCCATCGAAGACGTAGTCGGTGCTGAGATAGACCAGGGCGGCGCCGGCATCGCGGCAGGCCGCGGCCAGATAGCGCGCCCCAACGGCGTTGACGGCAAAGGCGCGGGCAGCATCCCTTTCGCACTCGTCCACTTTGTGGAAGGCCGCCGTGCTGATCACCACGTCTGGTCCGTGCTGGCCGATGGTCCACGTTACGCTCTCGGCGTTGGTGATCTCTATGTCGGCATGTGTCAGAGGCAGCAGGTCGTCGTCTCTCAGTGCCTTGACGAGGTCGCTGCCCAATTGTCCGTTTGCACCGATGAGAAGTATGCGCACCCCTCAATCCTCGCGCCTCAGTCCTCGTGCCTCAGTCCTCGTGCCTCAGTCCTCGTCCCTCAGTCCTCAAAACACCTTGCCGATTCGCTTCAGCGTCTCTTCCATTTCCGCCAATAAGCTCATCCAGGCGATGTTGTAGTAGCGGGGATGGTAGAAGTCGTTGCTGCCGTGGCCGCCGATCTTCTGCACCATGTCGAGGACAGATTCGTTGACGGAGACGACTGGGCGGAAGCCCAGGACGGACTCGATCTTGGCCGTAGACACGCGGTAGCTGCGCGCCTGGCGGTCGGTGTAGTCCACTTCTATGTCTACGTCCTTGATGCCCCGCAGGGCACTCTTGACCCAGTGGGCGAGCTCAAGGATGCGGTAGTTGCGGTAGGAGACGTTGAAGATCTGTCCCCGTATCTTCTCTTCGGGGGCTTCCAGGCAGACGATGTGCACCCGGGCCACATCCACGACGTCCACCAGGGGACGCCACATCTCGCCGCCGCAGTACACGGTGAGCACGCCCTTGGTCAGGGCATCGCGCACAAAGGTATTGACCACCAGGTCATAGCGCATGCGCGGACTATAGCCGTAGACGGTGCCCTGGCGCAGGATGACAGGGCAGAAGGCCTCGTCGGCCAACTCCAAGAGGGCCTGCTCGGCCCGGTACTTCGATACCGCGTAGGCCGCCCGCGGACGCACCTCGGCGGTCTCGTCTTGCACGACATCCTCAGCCGCCAGGCCGCGATCGTAGATCGAGCAGGTAGACGAATAGGTGAAGCGACGGATGCCCCGCTCTTTGCAGGCCCGGGCCAGGTTCGCCGTCCCCCGACAGTTGATGTCCATGTTGGCTGCCGGGTTGAACTCGGCCGTGGGGTCATTGGACAGACCGGCCAGGTGGACGACGGCGTCTATGCCGTCGAGGATGGCCGGATCGAAGTCCCGAATGTCGCCCTGGACGAGTTCAATCTTGTCGCGCACCTTGGCCAGCGGCCCGGCGCCGAAGTAGAGCTTGTCAAAGACCCGCACAGCAAGCCCGCGCTTGAGCAGGCTTTCCACCAGCACCACACCAATATAGCCCGCGCCCCCCGTGACCAGGATCATCGCCCCTTGACCTCCCAGACGTAGCCGAAGGAATCGGGCGGGACGCGTACTTCGTCCGGCTGCTGGCGGTTGTACACCTCGCTGGCGATGCTGATCATCTGCGTGTCGTCTTCGAGGGCCATCCAGCCGTGGTAGACGCCGGAAGGCACGACGATCAGGGAGGGATTGCGCTCGCCAATGACAACGGTCATCATGGCGCCATAGGTGGGGCTGTCGGCGCGGTCGTCGCGCAGGGCAAACTTGGCCGAGCCGTGGCTGATGAAGAAGAAGTCCCAGAGTACGTGATGCTTGTGGAAGGCCCGGATGGTTCCCCTGGTCACGTCACCGACCAGATAGACCTGGCCGAACTGGGTGAAGTGGTCATCCGTGGAGCGCAGGATCTCGATGAGGTAGCCGCGGTCGTCCACGTGGGGTTCGAGGGGAACGACCCGCACGCCCTGGATCATGCTTCTCCTCCTGGAAGATATAGGGGATGCCTCCTGCCCTCCCCGCGCCTGCCAGTATACACCCTTTGCCTGCTCTTGGCAAGGGTTCTGCAAAGCGCTCAGGGCGTGTGCAAGGTCGCGGAGCCACCAACAAACCTCCCGCAGGTTAGCCCCTGCTGCCTCCTGGGGGGTCGCGAACGACCCTACTCCACGGCCTGCTGAACCTGCGGGAGGTTGATGGTGTGACTTCGTACAGTCCTGGGCGGAGGCTTTCCAGGCCCACTTGGGCCGGGACGTGCCCTATCATCGGGCGCAGGGCCTTTTCATTGTGTTGTCATTCTGAGCGAGTGCTCCCCAACGAGCGAAGAATCTCAGTCGTGCCGAGCGAGATCCTTCGTCGCTGAAGGGCCCTCCTCAGGAT
>DAOUCN010000093.1:0-3626 GCA_034431995.1 Chloroflexota bacterium
CTTCGGAACCCATCGGCTCGACGACGTCAACGGTTGTGGTCATAGTGTCTTCTGGCACCGCGCCAGGGTAGAAGCGCTTGTCGAAGATATCCTCGGGCCGAAGACCAAAGATCACTTCCTTGTTGGTGTACGAAGCGAGTTTGCCGTTGATCTTCTCCGGTACTCTGAGCTTGAAGGAGCCGCCGTCTACCCAGAGGGCGCCCTCGGCGCTTGTCAGGCGCACGTCGAAGAAGTTCATGGCTGGGCTGCCGATGAAGCCAGCGACGAACATGTTGGTGGGCTTGTCGTACAGGACCTGGGGCGTGTCGAGCTGCTGAAGGAGTCCATCCTTCATGACCGCGATGCGGTTGCCCATGGTCATGGCCTCGACCTGGTCGTGGGTAACGTAGATGATAGTAGTCTCCAGCCGCTGATGCAGCTTGGAGATCTCGGCGCGGGTGGCCACGCGCAGCTTGGCGTCCAGGTTAGAGAGAGGCTCGTCCATGAGGAAGACCTTGGGCTCGCGCACGATGGCCCGGCCCAGGGCGACACGCTGGCGCTGACCACCGGAGAGTTGCTTGGGCTTGCGATCGAGGAGGTTCTCGATACCCAGGATTCTGGCGCCCTCTTTGACTCGCCGGTCAATCTCGGCCTTGGGGGTCTTGCGCAGCTTGAGGCCGAAGGCCAGGTTGTCGTACACGCTCATGTGCGGGTAGAGGGCGTAGCTCTGGAAGACCATGGCGATGTCCCGGTCCTTGGGGGCGACATCATTGACCAGGCGATCGCCGATGTAGATGTTGCCTGCAGTGAGTTCCTCGAGGCCAGCTACCAGACGGAGGGCGGTCGTCTTGCCGCAGCCCGAGGGGCCGACCAGTACCAGGAACTCCTTGTCCTTGACCTCGATGTTGAGGTCATTCACGGCGACCACCTCACCAAAGCGCTTGGTGACGTGATCGTAAACAACCTTAGCCACCTGTGTCCTCCTTGTGTGATATGGTTGCCAGGTGGTATGGAGCACACCTCGCCCACCTAAGGTTGAGGCGTGCGCCGTATCCACAAGGCGAGAACAGAACTGTTCGGTCCCCCGACATGTCGGGGGGGCGTTACCGCCAAAACCGCTTCTTGCCCGTGGGCAATCGTACCCATGCTGCACGTGCGATGTTCAACGTCTAGCCGTCGCCTCACCTCCTTCACCGGGTCCCATCAACGGCCCGCCGAGCTGCCTGATCCCAGAAGAACGACCCCGCGCCTATTATACCACAAAGCGCGCGATTTTGCACTAGATTCAGGCATCAATCTGGCGCGCTACGTTGGCGGTCTGAAGCCGCGCAGGCGCAAGCTGTTGGACACGACCGATACCGAGCTCGTCGCCATGGCGGCCGACGCCAGCATGGGATTGAGCAGCAGGCCAAAGAACGGATAGAGCACGCCGGCAGCCACCGGAATCAGGATGACGTTGTAGAAGAAGGCCCAGAACAGATTCTGGCGCATGGTGGTCATGGTGCGCTTGGAGAGGGCGATGGCCGTGGCCACGCCCATGAGATCGCCGCGCATCAGGGTGATGTCAGCGGCCTCCATGGCCACATCGGTGCCCGTCCCGATGGCGATGCCCACGTCGGCCTGGGCCAGGGCGGGCGCATCGTTGATGCCGTCACCAACCATAGCCACGATCTTGCCCTCGTCTTGCAGCTTCTTCACCTCCGCCGCCTTGTCGCCTGGTAGGACTTCGGCCAGGGCATGGTCAATGCCTACCTGGCGGGCGATGGCCTCGGCCGTGCGCCGGTTATCACCCGTGATCATGACCACCTCGATGCCAAGCTTGTGCAGGGCGGCCACGGCGGCACCGGAGTCGGCCTTTGGCGTGTCGGCGACGGCTATCATGCCAGCCAACGTACCATCTACGGCTACCAGCATCACTGTCTTGCCTTCATTTTCCAACCTGCGGGCATCGGGGAGATCGCCGGTAGCGATCTCGTGCAGCTCCATGAGGCGAGCGTTGCCCAGGAGAACGCGGTGGCCATCTACCATGGCGACGATGCCGTGACCAGGAACCGCCTCGAACTCACTGGCCTGGCTGAGGTTGAGTCCTTGAGCGCGAGCATGCTCGACGATCGCCTCGCCGAGGGGATGCTCCGAGCCCTGCTCCGCACTGGCCGCCATGAACGCCAGGTAGCGCTCTTCGGACAGCTTCCCGTCAATGGTGTTGGCCGGGTTCTCTGTGAAGTTGGCGCACAGAATCTGAAACTGGGGCGCAGAAAGGGTGAAGTCCTTGCTCACTACCACATCGGTGACCTGGGGCTTACCCTGGGTGAGGGTGCCGGTCTTGTCGAACACAACGGTGGTGATCTTGTGCGCCGTCTCCAGGGCTTCGCCGCTGCGAATCAGGATGCCGTTCTCAGCGCCCTTGCCTGTGCCGACCATGATCGCCGTGGGAGTTGCCAGGCCCAGGGCGCAGGGGCAGGCGATGATGAGAACGGCAATGAAGCTGAGCAGTGCTCTGGTGAAGCTTGGCTGCGGGCCGAACATGAACCAGACGACGAATGTGAGCACCGCGATGGCGATGACGGCAGGAACGAAGACGCTGGCGAGCCTGTCGGCCAGGCGCTGGATGGGAGCCTTGGATCCTTGCGCTTCCTCGACCAGACGGATGATCTGCGCCAGGGCCGTTTCCCTGCCCACCTTGGTGGCGATAAAACGGAAACTGCCCGTCTCGTTCAGGGTCGCCCCGATGACCTGATCGCCTGGCCGTTTCTCCACCGGCATAGACTCGCCCGTGATCATGGACTCGTCCACGCTCGAGTAGCCCTCGGTCACAGTCCCGTCAACGGGGATCTTCTCGCCCGGGCGCACGATGACCGTGTCGCCTGCGACGACCTCGTCAACCGGAATGTCCAATTCGTTGCCGTCACGCACGACGCGCGCCGTCTTGGCCCGCAGGCCCATGAGGCGCTTAATGGCCTCGCTGGTCTCGCCCTTGGCCCTGGCTTCCAAGAGCCGACCCAGCAGGATCAGTGTGATGATCACCGCTGCCGTGTCGAAGTAGGGAGCGGCCATGAGTCCGCGCTCCATGAAGAACTCGGGGACGAAGGTCACGGCCGCGCTGTACAGGTAGGCGGCAGTGGTGCCCACAGCCACCAGGGTATTCATGTCACTGGTGCGATGCTTGAGGGCGCCCCAGGCTCCCTTGTAGAACTGCCAGCCGGCCCAGACCTGAACAGGTGTGGTGAGGACAAGGAGCAGCAGGTTGTTGGCCAGGATGGCAGGGACAAAGGACAGGAACTCGCGCAAGGAGCCGATGACGACGATGGCGCTGAGGCTGCTCGCCACGATGACCTTGCGGGTGAGGGTGGCGATCTCCCGCTGGCGGGCCTCGCGCTCGATGTCGCGCAGCTCCTTCTGTTCGGCAGCCATCTCGCGCACCTCGTAGCCGGCGTCAATGATCGCTTGCTTGAGGTCGGCTACGGTTGCCTGGGTGGGGAGATAAGTCACCGTGGCCCGCTCGGTGGCCAGATTGACGTTGGCGGAGACCACGCCGTCAACGCCATGCAGAGCCTCTTCGATGTGGGCCACGCAACTGGCGCAGGTCATGCCGCCCACAGGGATCGTCACCGTCTCCGTGCGAACCTCATAGCCGAGCTCATTGATCG
>DAOUCN010000094.1:0-7932 GCA_034431995.1 Chloroflexota bacterium
GTCCGGGTAGCCGTGCGCGTGGGCGTGGGCTTGATCTACGTGATGGTGATCGTCCAGTAGTCAAGCTTGCCAGCGGCCTCGCAGTGGTTCCTGAGGATGAGCTCCCAGGTCTGGTTGACTGGCCGCCCATTGAAGGTGACGGTGGACTTGTACTTGTTCCACTCATCGTCGTCCAGGCCCGATCCCTCTTCGTCCGCGAGTCGGCCGCCACCCTCTAGCGCCGACCCTGCGTCGCCGGCAGGGGGCATGTAGAGGCATTCACCTATCCAGGTCTCGAACTGAACACGCGAGTTGGACGGGTTGGTGCTGTTCAGCCACAGGTCCACGACATCGTCGGCCCAGATGTAGTCCACATTGTAGTGCACGACGATGTGGTTGACCACGGCGCCAGCAGCAGCCGGGCAGTTGGTCGTGATGCTGGACTTCACCTCGGTGTTGTAGGTCATGTAGACGTCGGTGTAATTGCTGCCGTAACAGGTGTCCGGGCTGAGGGGCCCCACGTCCAGGGGGTCCTCGCCTTTGCCGTCGTCCGCCTCCTCCCCCGCCGGGGGCGCGGCGAGGGCTTGATCGGCGGTGGCGGTCGGCAGATTGGCTGCCGGTGCAGGCACGGCTAACAGGGCGAGGAGAAGCAGGGTCACCACGAGCACCACGAGACTACCGAGGGGAAAATGCCGCTGCCGGCTATCCATGAGACACCTCCTTAGGTTTTGACCACCACAGGAGCGCCAGGAAACACGTCCAGGTTGCCGCCAGGCCACATGAGGAAGCTCAGCCACCACGGTTCGGAAGGGCTCAGCGAACGGCGAAGACCACAGGGACAGGAGCGGCGGGGGAAACGACGACTATCTGATCTGCAAATATCATACCACAATCTGGCCTCAACGTCAAGTTTCTGAACGCCCCAAACCTCTTGACAAATGGCCAAAGCCGTAGTATAATGCGAATAGAACATATGTTCTATTGTCGCATAGCGCGCCGCGAGGCGCAGGATAACGGCAGTCCCAGCCTTTCGTCTATGGAGGAGGGAGACCATGAAGATCGGCCTGATGTGGTATGACGATGATCCCAAGAAGACAGTAGAGAAGAAGATCGAGCAGGCCGTGGCCCGCTACCGCGAGAAGTATGGCCGCGCCCCCAACGCCTGCTACGTACACCCCGCCGCCGGTGCTCCACCTGGGCAGCAGCATGGCCTGCGGGTCATCACCGCCCGCACCATCCAGCCCAACTACTTCTGGGTGGGCGTAGACGACAGCCTGCCGACCTCGCACACGTAGCGGCGAAGCATGCCGCGGCAGTCATTGCGTACTACTACCGTACCTGGCGGTGACGGACTGCTGATCAACCGCAAAGCTCGCAAAGAAGAAGCTCTTTCTGCGCGGTCTTTGCGGTGAGAAACCCAATGGCGCATGAGAAGTACGGTAGTGGTATGAGGTACAAGCCTCCCGCGGGAGGTTCTTTCTAGTGACACGTCCCCCACATGCAGGCGCGCAAGACGACATCATCCACATACGCCCCCTCGGGATACACAACCGCACCGTCGCTCGTGAAGACCAGGGCTACCCACACCTGCGGCTGGCCAACCAGGTTGCCGTACTTGTACACGTCGGTCAGATCGAAGCGCCGCTCGACACAGCCCTGGGTGTTCTCTACGTAGCAGTTACCCGAGAAAGACCGCCCATCAACCGATGCCAGCGCACACACTCCATCGTAGCCCGCTTCAACCCTCTGCCAGAGCTTGAAACGCAGCTCGGCATCCGTGGCATAGACCAGGCTGAAAGGCCCGTAGACCATCCATGAGCTGGCACGGTTGGGGTAGTTCGCGCCACAAGCTAAGCCGGAGCCTGTCGTGCCTGCCCCCGTGGCCCAGCCGCTGTACCTGCCCGCGAAGGCCCGGCAATCGCGCTTGCCCCAATAGAACTCCCCGTATAGAGCGTCGTTGCCATCATCCACCAGCCACGGACCCGGGAACGGCCCCTCGAAGTCCTCGCTCACGATCGTCACCCAGCGGGCAGCGGGCGTCGGTGAAGCTGTCGCCGTCGGCGTGGGCGAAGGAACGTTCCTCAGTATGATCGGCAGGCGCGCAATCTTGTCGCGCATAGGGATCGGCGTCATCGTTGGGGTGCGGGTCGGCGTGCGGGTCTGGGTAGGCGTCGCCGTCAGGGTCGGTAGGGGCGGCGTGCCCGTGGTGGCATAGCCAATGGTCTCGCCATAGCAGCCCGTGGTGTACCACATGTGGAATGCCGCATCGTCGTACAGAACCGAGGGGCTGGTCACGCGACATGTGTCATTGCCAGACCCAGGCGACAAGACAGGTCCGCTCCCCTGTTGCGTCCAGGCCACGCCATTGGGCGACGTGGCGTAGTAGACATGTACGCCATCGGAATACCACATGTAGTACACGTTGTCTTTGACCAGGACACTCACACCCCCGCCTTGCCAGCCGTCCCCCGGCAGGGAGAGCACGGGGTTGACGTACTTCGACCAGGCAATGCCGTTGAGACTGATAGCCAGGCCGACCTTCCAGCCCTGTGCGCCAGCCCCCGTGTAGTACATCTTGTAGTGGCTGGTGTCGCTGATGACCCAGGCGTAGCGCACCAGGCTCTCGTCCCATGTCCCTGGCGACGGCGTCAGCACCGGGCTGATGTGCTTGGTCCAGGTGATGCCGTTGGTAGAGGTGGCGTAGCCAATGGACTGCAGCGGCGCACCGGCGCTGTACCACATTTTGTATTCGGCGCCATCCTTGATGACCGACGGCGCATCAACGCTGATCCCGTCCCAGCCATCCGGCGTCCCTCTCAGCACCGGATTGACATCGTTCCGCCTCGTCCAGGTGATGCCATCGGGGCTGGTGGCCAGGCCAATGGCGATGGGGTACACGCCATAGGCGCAGTAGTACATCTTGTACTCGTTCCCGTCCTTGATGACGGCGGGATCGAGAACGAAACGGCTGTCCCAGCCGTCGGCGCTCGGCCCCAGCACGGGATTGCCCATGTACCTGTGCCATTCCCCCTGGGCCAGCGCCACCTGACACACCGCCAGCATGACCACCGCCAAACCAGCAAAGGCAACGGCTCGCATGATTCCTCCACATGGACGTTGGGCTACCGATCTGTGTGCACCACCGCCAAGTATACAGCATCCGCGCCCTTTGCGCCACAGGGGAAACCTCCCGGGGAAAACCTCCCGCAGGTTCTGAAACCTGCGGGAGGTTTGGGAATCCCCTGCAGCGCAGTTTGTATACAGCATCCCCGCCCTTTGCGCCACAGGGGAAACCTCCCAGGGAAAACCTCCCGCAGGTTCTGAAACCTGCGGGAGGTTTGGGAATCCCCTCCAGCGCAGTTTGTGGTATAATACGGCCACCATGAACGTCCTGGTCATCAACTGGTCTGGCGGCTATGGCGGCGCGGAGAAGCACCTGCTCATGCTGGCGGATGGCCTCGACCACCAGCGTTACCGCCTCATCTTCGCCTGCCCAGACGGGCCGTTCCCCGCCATGCTGCGTGAAGAGGGCTACCCATGGCACGACGTTCCCATGCGCCCCAGTCTGGACGGCGAGAGCATCCGCCGCCTGACCCAGATCATACGGGCTGAGGGCGTTGACATCGTCCACCCCCAGCAGTCCAGGGGGCTGTACTTCGGCGGCCTGGCCGCCAAACTGTCCGGGGCCACGGCGGTCATTCAGACAGAGCACAACATTTCCCTGGACTGGCACCGGCGAGCGCCCATGTCCCTTAAGGTGCGGTGGGGGAGCAACGCCCTGCGCTATCTCTTTGCCCGTTTCGTCGCCCAGCGCATCATCGCCATCTCGTCCGGAGTGGCGCGCTTCTACACCCAGGTGCTGCGCGTGAGTCCACGCAAAGTGACCGTCATCCCCTATGCCCACCCGGTTCTGCCGCAGCGTGCAAGGCAGAGGGACGCTGGCAGACCCCCCGTGATCGGCACCGTCGCCCGCCTGGTGGAGCAGAAGGGGCTGCCGTATTTCATCGAAGCCGCCGCCATTGTACAGCAAACGCATCCCGACGTTCGCTTTCGCATCATCGGCGACGGACACCTGCGCGATCAGCTCGCCCAGCAGGTCGCGTCCCTGGGCCTGGAGGGTACCGTCGAGCTTGCCGGAGAACACCCCAACGCCACCGAGATCATGCCGGAGTTCGACATCTTCGTCCTGCCCTCGCTGTGGGAGCCTTTTGGCATCGTCCTCCTGGAGGCGATGGCCAACGGCTTGCCTATCATCGCCACCACAGTGGATGGTATACCAGACGTGGTCATTGACAACGAGACGGGTCTTCTGGTGCCGCCGGCTGACGCCCAGGCTTTGGCTGGGGCCATCGTGCATCTCCTGGAGCGGCCAGCCCTGGCGCGCGCAATGGGCGAGCGGGGCCGCGAGCGCTGCCGTCGCGAATTCAGCATCGAGCGCATGGTCGAGCGCTTCGCGGCTGTATACAATTCGGTTACATAGTGTGTGGAGTGGGAGGGCTCCGTCATCGCAAGGCCCGCTATGCGATCAGGCCGCGTTCCGACGACTGAGTCGCCGGACTCTGCATGAGGAGTGTCATGAACCGTATCTCGGCGGTCATCGTCACCTATAATGAGGAAAAAAAGATCCGCCCCTGCCTGGAGACCTTGCGCTGGGCAGACGAGGTCGTGGTCATGGACCTGGGCAGCAGCGACGCCACCATGGCCATCGCCCGCGAGTTCACACCCGCCGTCCACAGCCACGCCTGGTCGAAGTACGTGGAGCCCGTGCGCAACGACGCCATCGGCCTGGCCAGCGGCGACTGGATTCTCGTCCTCGACCCCGACGAGCACGTGTCTCCTGCCCTGGCCCAGGCGCTGCGCGACTTCGCGGCCAATCCTGGCGACAACGCTGCCCTGCGCCTGCCGCGCCGCAACCGCCTGCTGGGGGCGTGGCTCAACCACGGCCTCCTCTGGCCAGACTACCAGGTGCGCTTCTTCAAGCGGGGGGCCGCTTCCTGGGACGGCCGGGTACACCAGCAACCGGTCATTCGGGGCAGCATTGCCAGCCTGCCTGCCCGGCCCCAGCTGGCCATCCTCCACTACTGCCGGGAAGACCTGGGCAGCATCGCGCGCGACATAGACCGTTGTACGACCATCGAGGCCGACGAGTGGCAGGCGGCGGGCATCCGCCCCAGCCTGTGGAAGATGATCGTCTACCCGCCTGGCCTTTTTCTCTACGCCTATGTCTGGCGGAGGGGTGCGCTGGACGGGCGGCGCGGCCTCATCCACGCCGCCCTGATGGCCCACTATACGTTCCTGAAGCGAGCCAAGCTGTGGGAACTGAGCATTCAGTCACGGCCGTCATCGTAACCCACAACAGCGCCGCGTTCTTGCCCGCCTGCCTGGACAGCGTGGCGGCGCAGACGATGCCCTGCCCCGCCATCGTGGTGGACAATGCCTCCGATGATGGCACAGCCGACGAGGTCCGGCGGCGACCGGCGGTGATCTTTGTGCCATTGGGCGCTAATCCTGGCTTTGCCGCGGCTAACAATCGCGGGCTGGCCCTGGTGACAACGCCCTTCGTGCTCTTTCTGAATCCTGATACCGTTGTACAGGATGCCACCGCTCTGGAGAGGCTGACGGCGTTCCTGCATGGCCAGGCTCGCGCAGCCGCCGGCGGGCCGCGCCTGGTCTGGCCCGACGGTAGCCCGCAGCCCTATGCCTTCGGCGACGATCCCGGCCTGGCTTACATCGTCAGACGTGCCCTGCATCGCATCGTGTGGGGAAAGCCGATGCACGACTGGAGCACCACCGTGCCTCAACGGGTTAGTTGGGTCGCAGGCACATGTCTCCTTGCTCGCAGCGACGCCGTGCGCGCCATCGGCGGTTGGGATGAATCCCTCTTCATGTACTTCGAGGACAATGACCTGTGCCGCCGTCTGCGAGCAGCGGGCTGGCAAGTGTGGTATAATCCTGCTGTTCAGGTCACACATCTGGGCGGGCAGGCCGACTACGGGGATCTTCCCCGACGGCGGCTGTACTATCGCAGTATGCTGCGCTACTACCGCAAGCACGAGGGCGTCCTGGCCTGGGCGCTACTGGCGATTCTCCTTCGTCCCTATATATGGCTGACGGGTGTACGAGGGTACGCATGACGAAGCAGAGGCGCTGGCATCTCGTGGCCATCCTTCTCTTCGCCTGGGGCTTGCTTCTGCTCAGCGCCAGTGGGCGCAGCCTGTGGATTGACGAGCACTTCAGCGTGTCCATCGCCGGCGAGAAAACCGTCGGCGCCGCCCTGAGCCATGTCGTCGAGACCGAGCGGCGACCGCCCCTGTATTATCTCACGCTCTTTGCCTGGACGCGCCTGGCTGGGAGCACAGACATGGCCTGGCGCCTCCCCTCCATCCTGTGGGCAGTCCTGCTTGTGGCCCTGACGGCTCGCCTGGCGCACGCCCTACGTCTGCCCGTGCGGCTGAGCGCCCTGCTCCTGACTGCCAGCCCCTTCTTCCTGCTCTTCGCCCCCATGGTGCGGCCCTACGCCATGACCGCGGCGCTGGCTGTGGCTTCGACCGTGGCTCTGCTGTCCTGGTGCAGCGCAGCTTCCCCCTCACCCCAGCCCTCTGCCGAGGGGAGAGGGAGCGCCGGTCTGCTGTCGCTGTGGGTGAGGGCTAGGATGAGGGCTGCTCTGGCCTACATCGTCCTGGCCAGCTTGCTGGTCTGGACAGATTACAGTGCGTGGGGCATTCTCCTCGCCCACATGCTGATCGTCCTGGCAATGGTTCCACGGTCACGCTGGCGGCAGTGGCTGGCGGCCCAGGCAGTCGTGGTGCTCCTGTTCATGCCCTGGCTTGGCGTGGCCGCTGGGCATGCTACCGCCGGCAACCAGATCGAAGCCGACCTAGCTGGAGGCCCCCTGGGACTGGCCATGAAGCTCGCCTATCCCTTCCTGTCCTTCAGCAGCGGCGAGACCATCTTCCCCTGGGACGCGCGGGGCGCGCTCAGCCTGCTGCTGGTGAATCTCCTGGCTCTCTATGGGCTGTGGAGGTTGCGGCGAACGTCGGCTCTCGCCCTGTGCCTGCTCTATGCGCTGGTGCCGTTCCTCTTTGTCGTGGTCCTGTTCACGTTCTTCATCCCCCAGGGAACGTTCGTCCTCATTCCCAGCCGGGCCATGGCCGTCTATCCCGTATATGTGATGCTGGCAGCGGTGGCGCTTGCATCTTTGCCGAGGCGCTGGGGCGCGCTGCTGGGCCTGCTCGTTGCCATCGCCTGGGCCGCGGCCTTCGCCAATCTGCTGGCCGGCACGCACTACCACAATCCCATCTACGCGGTACGTATGCGCGCGCTGGCCGACATGGTGGCCAGCAACGCCGAGCCAGACGATGCCGTGGTGAGCGATCAGGACAGCCTGTTCTTCTACTACTACCCCCACGCATCCCGCCAGGCCAACGTCTTTACGGATGCAAACAACGTCTACGACCACCTGAAGGGCAAGCGCCGCGTCTGGCTCATTAGCCTGGGGCGCGACCGCACACGGGTGGGTGCGGCTGCGGGGGGCATTCTCGACTGGCTGGCGCGGAATGGCTACCAGGAGCGCCAGCGATGGGGGTCGGGCCCGGAAGACCCCATCTACCAGCGGGTCAAGGAATGGCTTCTTAAGCGGCCGGACTACGAGTACAAGGCGCTGGTTCAGCTCTTTGTACGGCCATGAATACTACTACCGTACCTGGCGGTGACGGACTGCTGATCAACCGCAAAGCTCGCAAAGAACGCAAAGAAGAAGCTCTTTCTCTGTGGTCTTTGCGGTCTTTGCGGTGAGAAACCCAATGGTTCATGAGAAGTACGGTAGTAGCATGAAGGTACGGCGGCCTGCGGACGGCTGGCAGGCCAGGGCACACGTCCGCAATTCATTGACCAGGGAGCGTCTCGTATGCGCATCGGCATTGATGGGCGCTACATTCACGACCATTTTCCAGG
>DAOUCN010000095.1:0-7564 GCA_034431995.1 Chloroflexota bacterium
GGATGTACGGCGGTACCATCACGGTGTAATCGGCGGTGGGTCGGGGCAGCACTTTTGATTTCACTCTGCCCCTGGCCAACCACGGAGAGCCCTGACATGAGACATTTCATTTCCTCCTTGCTGGGGGGGCGGCTGCGGATCGTGCTGATCGCCTCCTTTTCACTGATTGCCGCGCTGACGGTGGGGTTGAGCGCTCTGGTGATCTCGCGGGTGATTGACGACTATCTCACCACTGCTGAGTCTGAGCGGGTTTCGCGCGACATGAAACTAGCGGAGGCCTTTTACCGATTCCAGCGTGACGAAGTTGTATCCCTCGGCCATCGGATGGCTGGAGATGCCCGCGTAATCCAGAGCCTACCGGCTGCCTCTCAGGGCGAGGCGGCGGCGATTGAGACCATTGACCAACAGGTTGTTTACAAACTCACTATACCTCCCGTAGGGGGCACACACCTGGTTGCCGTGCTCGATACGCAGGGCAACATTCTGGCGGGCCGGGTTTTGTCGTTATCGGAAGGCAAACCATCGCCAACTGTTTCCCACGTCAACTGGGGAGAATTGCCGATCGTCAAAGATGCATTGTCGTCCGGTGAGGAGCAAACAGCCACCGAGATCATCCCAGTCGAATTTCTCGCCCAGGTAGGGCTAGATAAACAAGCCTACAACGAGTTGATAGATATCCCCAGGGCTGCTCCCAAGCCCTTCGACCCCCGCGAAGGCACCGCTGGCTTGACCCTGACTGGCGTCTACCCGGTGCGCGGTGAGGACGGTCAGGTGAACGGCGCGGTATTGGTTGTGTATCTATTTAACAACGACTTCAATTTGGTGGACGACATCAAGGAAGTGGCTGGCGTTGACACGGTGACCATCTTTCTCGGCGATCTGCGGGTTGCCACCAACGTGCGGTTGAGAGACGGTAAACGAGCGGTGGGCACCCGGATAGCTGAGGACGTGTATAAGACGGTGCTGGAGCAAGAGCGCGAGTTCGTGGGGCGCGCCTACGTGGTCACCGACTGGTTCATCACCCATTACAAGCCATTGCGCGATCACCAGCAAAATGTGGTGGGCATCCTCTACGTCGGTGCCCTTGAATCAACTTTCTTAAGGCTGGTCCACACCTTCAACAACCAGGTGGCTCTCATCGCCCTGGTCTGCATCGTGCTGGCTGGGATCGTCGCGGTGCCCGTCGCCCACTTCATCACCCGCCCCATCACCGAACTGGTGACAGCTAATCGTCGGCTGGCAGAGGGCGATATGACGGTGCGCGTGCAAGCCTATGGCGGCAATGGCGAACTGGCAATCCTGGGGCGTTCCTTCAACAGCATGGTCGAAACCCTGCACCAGACCCAGAAGGAGTTGCTGCATAAGGAGAAACTGGCCTCGATGGGGCAACTGGCCGCTGGTGTCGCCCATGAGATCAACAACCCCCTGGGCACCATCCTCCTTTTCGCCGACGTGATGCATAATGAGACTCGCGCCGATGACCCCCGGCGCAATGACCTGCGAATGATCATCAACGAGACCACCCGCTGCAAAACGATTGTCGCCAGCCTCTTGAACTTTGCCCGGCAGCAGGAGGTGCTGGCTCAAGAGACGGACATCCACACCTTGCTGGAACAGGTGCTTAAGGATGTTGTCCTCCAGCCGAGTTTCGAAAGGGTGGAGATCGTGCGCCAGTTCAGCCCCGATCTGCCCATCATCCAAGCTGACCCGAGCCAGTTGCGGCAGGTATTCGTCAACCTGCTAAACAATGCTGCCGAAGCGATGCCTGAGGGGGGTACCATCACCCTCACTACCCGACCGGTGAACAACCAGGGGATGGAGATCAAAGTTTCCGACACCGGCTGCGGCATCTCGGAGGAGAACCTGGGGAGACTGTTCACCCCCTTCTTCACCACCAAGCCCCCGGGCAAGGGGACAGGGCTTGGGCTGTCCATCGTCTACGGGATCGTCAAAATGCATCGCGGTCAGATCACTGTCCAGAGCCAGGTGGGGAAAGGGACCACGTTCACTGTCACCCTGCCGCTGCAGTTCGTCAGAGAAGAGGTAGGACCCAGAGCCAGCCTGGCTGAGGTTATCGGTTGATGATGGGCACCCACGGACGTATCCTGGTCATTGATGATGAATCCGGCATCCGTGAGGCCTGCCGCCGGGCCCTTGAGCGAGAGGGCCATACCGTCGAGACGGCAGCTACAAGCCAGCAGGGATTGCGCAAGGTTCACGAAGGGCAGTTTGACCTGGTCATGCTGGATGTAGTGATGCCGGATGTGCGGGGCATTGACCTTTTGCCTTCCATCCGTGAGAAAGACCCGGATATCGTATGCATCATCATCACCGGCTACGCGACGGTGGAACTGGCAGTCCAGGCGATCAAGGCTGGAGCTTACGACTTTCTGTCCAAGCCTTTCACCAGCGACGTGTTGCTGATGGCCGTCCATCAGGGGCTGGAAAGGCGGCGGCTCTCGCTGGAAGCCAAGCGCCTTCAGGAACTGGAGCGGGAGACAGCCGAACTGACCCGCGCAAAGGAAGAGCTGGAGCGGCTGGACCGCTTCAAAACGGAGTTCACGTTGATGGTGACTCACGAGTTGCGAAGCCCTGTGACGGCTATTCAGAGTTTTCTGCTTTCGCTGGTCAAGGGCTATATCCCTCCTGAGCACCAGCAGACCATGCTGCAGAAAGCCATCGAGCGGACTCAGGAACTGCTAGACCTGGTTGATGATCTGCTGAATCTCGCCGCCGCCAGGCAGGAGGTGGCACCGTCGAAGCGGAAGGTCCTTTCGCTAGCCGATGCGCTGGAGAAAGTGGTTCCCTTGCTGCGCGCCCAGGCCGAGGCGAAAGGAATGACCTTCACAGTGGAGGTGCGCCAGCGTCCGCTGGTGGAGGCCGACCCTGATCAGATGGGGCAATTGTGGTCCAACCTGATCTCCAATGCCATTAAGTACACTCCCACTAGGGGACAGGTGCAGATCGTCCTGGAAGAGAAGGATGGGTGGGGGGTCGGCACGGTCGAGGATAGCGGGATCGGCATTGCCCCCGAGGACCAGCCCCGCATCTTCGAGGAGTTCTACCGCACGCCGCAGGCTAAAGCGATGGAACCCCGGGGCACAGGGCTGGGTCTGCCCCTGGTCAAGCGGATTGTGGAAAGGCACGGAGGAACCATCGAGGTGAGGTCGGCCTTGGGGAAAGGCAGTCGGTTCACCTTCTGGCTTCCTCTGGCAACTCCCAAGCCAAGTGAGAGCTGAAAAGCCCTATGGCGCTGTGGGCCGCTGATTATGATGGTTGGCTACGACAGAATCTTGGAGGAACTAAAGCGCGGGGTAGCAGGCAAGCCTGAGTTGGCGGAGACGGTAGCACTCTACGTTGACTTGCTCTCGGCTCAGGCTCACGCGGATGTTGCCTCTTGTGAATATGCGGCGCTTGCCCGGGAGGCCGCTTCCCGTATTCAAGGCGGACTGCCTATCCTATCGCCGGAGGCGCTCCAGGTGCATGGTGCAGCGTTCGTGCATCTCTGCGACGAAGTCTGCACGATCACGGCAGGGCATCGCCCAGACCTGGCTGAGGCGCTGGACTCCATTCGCGTCTGGTTGCAGGGGAAGCGTGAGGCGGTGGAGGCTGTTGGACGCGCATACCTGCGGGAAGGCTGCCCAGAGGAGGCCGTGGACGCCGGGTTGGACGCTGCTCTGCTGGAGTTTGTGCTCAATCACGCCCTCCATCCCTTCCTGCGGGCAGCGGCGGAAGCCCTCGCCCCTCTCGTTGACGAGGCTATCTGGTATCGGGGGTACTGCCCGATCTGCGGGGGGGAGCCGGATTTCGCCGTCCTTGAGAAGGAGACCGGTGCGCGGCGGGTCCTCTGCTCCCGCTGCGACATGGAATGGCATTGCCATCGTATCCTATGCCCCTTCTGCGGCGATGAGAACCATGTATCCTACTATGACACCGGCAACGGCTATCGGCTCTACGTCTGTGAGGCGTGCAAAGGCTATCTGAAGACGCTCGACTTGCGCGCTGTGGCAGACGAGCGCCTGATGCCGGTGGAGAGGATCGTGACGATCGCCATGGACCTGGCGGCGCGTCAGGGCGGGTGGGGACAGACCTAGGAGTTGCCGATCAGGTTGGATCGCCTTTCAAGGGGTGTGGTGAGCCAGGGTATCGGCTTGCCACACCCCTGGCCGCGTCTTCCGGCATGTGAGGCAGGCTGCCTGCATCCTACACGTTGACAGCGAGCGGCGAAGAGCGCGACGGTTGTCTCGCTGCGTCTCTATGACCGGTTGTGCCCGTGACGTTACGCCGAGCCAGGTCCAAAGCGCCCATGTGGAGCGCAATGACTCCGTCATCGTAAGGTTCCGAGCCTATGGGGAGCTGGGACAGGCGGCAGCGTGGTCGGGCTCAGCAGTAAGGCTGCGTTTTGGTGCCCGCCTGTGCCGGCAAGGGCATGGAGGGCCTTGTATGCAGAGACTGTGCTCTGCATCACGCAGAAGGCGTGCTGGACCTTGGAGCACGCCGGATGAGCGCGGGGGCGTCGGTCATAGATGCCGGTGACCCGCGTGGATAGCCACCGGACAGCGTCACTCTCCGTATCTGAAAGGCAGGGGCGGAGCTCCGGCGGCCAGGAGAGAGTCACGGGACACTGCACTATCGCTGTCAAAGTGCACGTGATGCCGCCAGAGGCTCCGCCCCGGTCCGCTCCTGCCGCTAAGCTCGGCTCCGCTCGTCACGGGTCTGCGATGACAGTGATGGTGCCATCCTCCTTGTTGCCGACGTATGCCGTTGACGTGGCAGGCTCGACAGCCAGGCCGAATGGCGCGGCACCGACGCCGTCGGCGGAGGAGAGCACAGCGCGCATCGACTCGTCGGAGTCGAGGATCCAGACCTCATTGGCCGCCGTGGCCGCAATGTAGACGCGGCCGTTCATAGGATTCACGGAAACCCACCCGCCGTCGCACGAGTCCCCTACGGCGATGTCCTTCAGGCGTGTACCGGCGCGATCGTACACGGCCAGGCGCGAGGCCGGGCAGCCACCGCGCGAACCACCGTGGAGCACATAGAGCTTGCCGCTGACCTCATTGAACGCCATGCCAAAGGGCGAGCCACCCGGGCGTAGCGTCCGTACTACACTACCCCCGTCTGCATCAATCACCGCGATTGTCTGGTCATCCCGGTTGCCAACGTAGACCCTGCGCCCCACGGAATCGACAGCCACGCTGAAGGCACCCCGTCCCGTACCGATCACGCGCGTAGTGGCGTCGCCCAGGAGGACGGATACGCCGCCTTCGCCATGCATGACCACATAGACCTTGCCCGTCACCGGATCGGCGGCAACCCAGCTTGGCTGCCTGCCAATGTAGATATCCGGTTCGAGATGGGTTCCAGTCGCCGTGTCTATGCGCGCCACCGTTCCGGCTCCGTAGTTCGCCACGTAGAGCACACCGTTCACCAGGTCAGCGCCAAAGGGGGAGAGTCCAACAGGGATGCGGGCGATGGTGGACAAGCTACTCAGGGAAATGGCGTGCACGTCGTTGGTGTCCCGTGCAACTGCGTAGAGCAGGTCATGGGCGCGGTCCAGAACAAGGGCCTTCGGGTGCTGTAGCCCACCAAGGGTGTGCAAGATGCCTGGCCCGGTTGGCGTGTTGGTCGCGGTGGGCGTGGGGGACATCGTTGGCGTTGCCGTGGGCGGCGGGGGAGGAATGACCACGATGAGCGGCAAGTAGATGTGATAGGGCGTCGGTGACGGCGTGCGCGTGCTTGTGCGCGTGCGCGTGGGCGTGCGTGTCCTGGTTGGCGTGGACGTGTCCGTGGCTGTAGCTGTGCTGGTGGGGGCCGGAGGCACCTCCACTGGCGTTGCCGTTTCAGTCGGCGTTGCTTCTGGCGTGTCGGTGGGCGTCGCCGTGGCGGTGGGCGTCTCGGTCGGCGTCTCGGTAGCCGTCGGCGTTTCTGTTGGCGTCTCCGTTGGTGTGACGATGGGCTGTTCCGTCGGGGTTGCGGTCTCCGTGGCCGTGGCGGTGGCCACAGGGATGGTAGGTATCACGGTGGGCGTGGGCGACGAGGTCGCCGTGGGCGTCACCGACGGGACCGTGGTCTTGGTGGGCGGAATGGTTGCTGTTGGCGTCGCAGTCGCCGATGGGACCGAGGTCGCCGTAGAGGTCGGTGTGATAGTCGGTGTCAGGGTGCTCTCCGGCGTCATGGTGGGCGTAGGTGTGGGCGGGAAGGGGCACTGGGGCGACTCGGCCCAGCGGTCGAAGAAGCTCATCCCCCAGGGCTGGCCGTTGACGAAGAACAGATGGGCCTGGTCAATCTCGCAGCAGTCCACTGGGGCAACCAGTGTGACGTCTATCACGCCGGAAACGGGTATGGTGAAGTTCAGGGTGTAGTCCGTCGAGATGGTCGCTCGATCGGGGGGACAGATGTCGAAGCCGCTGACGGGATCCCGCTGCATGCCCTCGCAGCGGTAGACGGTCATGCCGAACTGGACATAACGTCCCGGTTCACCCCAGACCCGCCAGGTGACCGCCCAGAGGTGGTAGTCGCCAACGTCGTGCTGCTCCCAAGGCTGGATGGTCAATCCCTGGCCAACCTGGGGGTATTCGGCCATGCGACCACCCACGATGCAGACAGGGGTACTGGTCGGCGTGGCAGTCGGAGTGGCCGAGGGCAGGGGGAGAGTGGGCGGCGGCGGCAGAGGCGTGAAGGTAGCTGTAATTGTCGGCGATGGCGATGGTGTCGCTGTGGGGGTGTCTGTGGCAGTGCCCGTCGGTGTCATGGTGGCGGTGGGCGTCGCGGTGCCCGTGGCAGTGGCAGAGGGCGTCGGCGTCCAGGTGAGGGTACCGACGGGCGTGTGGGTGATGGTTGGCGTCGCCGTTGCCGTATCGGTGGCGGTTGCTGTGGCGGTGGGGGTATCGGTGGCCGTCTCTGTGGCCGTGGGCGTGTCAGTGGTCGTTGCTGTGGCAGTGGGCGTATCGGTGGCCGTTGCTGTGACCGTTGGCGTTGCAGTGGGCGTAGCCGGTTTGTAGAAGCCGAAGTCTATCGTCAGGTCATGGCGATTGACCATAGTCAGGAAAACGGTAGCCACGTGGCTCGGTCCGGCGTTGTTGTCCAGCGAACGATCGGGACCGATCTCGACGGGGCTGGCCAGGAAGCCGTACAGTGGATCGCCAGGTGTGAAGTTGTCTTCATCAACGATGACCAGGTAGCAGTAGCCCACCGGCGGGCCGATGAAGAGGAAGTTGCCAAAGGCGTCGGTGGAGGTGCCCACGAAGAAGTCGTCTACGCCGTCCACAATGCCATTGCAGTTGTAGTCGTACCAGAGCTCGACCACGACGTCGGGGATGCCCGGCTCTCCATTGTCCTGGATGCCGTTGGCATTGAGGTCATGCCAGACGAAGTCGCCTATGCTGCCGGGCACGACGGTGGGTGTGGGTGTGGGTATGGAGACGTATAGCCCGAAATCTATGGTGCGGTCGTGGGGAGTGACAAGGCTCAGAATGGCGCGGGCCTGATGATTCGAGCCGGCATTGTTGTCTACAGTGCGGTCGGGGCCGACTTCGACGGGGCTGGCCACGAAGCCATAGAG
>DAOUCN010000096.1:0-6866 GCA_034431995.1 Chloroflexota bacterium
CACTTCGACTATGCCGGGTTGTACGCCGCACTGGGCATCGCAAGCAAACAGGTCTCGTCTTGACAACGCAATGCCACATGCTATCATTACGGTGGTCAGTTCTGGATTGTTGATCGCCAAATTGGTCTGCGAACTCTCCGTCGCGGATGGTGGCAGAGCGCGGGAATGCCTGCCCTGGCAGCCCAGGGCGCACACAGTCGAGCACCTTCGGGCTAGCCTTGCCACACAGCCGTCTATGACCTAATGCACGGGTTGTTAGGGGGTGATAGCTGTGAACACGATGTTGGAGCGGAGCGCTTCCTTCTTAGCCTTCCTCGAGGAATGGCAAGCTCGGTGGAAACCCCTGAACCTGGCCGCAGAGATGAACGACCCGGCCACGGTGGGGGTGTTTTCAGTGGATGTCATCAGCGGCTTCTGCTACGAGGGTCCGCTGGCGAGCCAGCGAGTGGCCGCTATTGTGCCACCTATCGTGCGGTTGTTCCGGCGAGCCTACCAGCTGGGCGTGCGCAGCTTTGTCCTTGTGCAGGAAGGGCACAGCGAAGGCGCCAAGGAGTTCCACGAGTATGGGCCCCACTGCACCAAGGGAAGCAGCCAGGCGCAAACCGTCAAGGAGCTGGCAGAGCTTCCCTTTGCCGATGCCTTTACCATCATTCTCAAGAACTCGATTCACCCCGCCCTGGGCACCACGTTCGATGCCTGGGTCGCTGCTCATCCCCAGATCAGCACCTGCATCGTGGTCGGCGACTGCACTGACTTGTGCACCTATCAACTGGCCATGCACCTGAAACTCTCGGCCAATGCTGCCGATCTGCCCCGTCGTGTCATCGTGCCAGCCGATTGCGTCGAGACCTACGACATGCCCGTGGACAAGGCCCGCCAACTGGGTATTCTGCCCCACGACGCCGATCTGCTGCACCTGATGTTCCTGTATCATATGGCCCTCAATGGGATCGAGATCGTCTCAACAGTGAGATAACATGAAGCACGCAGCCGCTATTTTGCCTGCCATCCTGTCTGGCGACACAGCCGATGTCTACTTCCTGCGCACGCAGACGATCCTGGAGCGGGAACGGAAGAATCCCCTGGCGACCATGGAGGTCTTCCCGGCACGAGAGGGCATCCTATGCGGCATGAAGGAGGTACAGGCGCTGTTGAAGGCTGCGCTGCCTGCGCAATCGGACGTGTGGGCACTGGACGAGGGCCTGCCCATGTCCGGCAAAGAGGTCGTGCTGCGCATCAGAGCGCCCTATCAGTCGTATGGCCTGTACGAGACGGCCATACTAGGCACGCTTGCCCACTGTAGCGGCTGGGCAACCGCGGCCAGGGAGTGCGTCGAAGCAGCCAGAGGTCGCCCTGTCATCAGCTTCGGCGCACGACACATCCACCCCAAGGTGGCTGACATCATGGATTATGCAGCCATCATCGGCGGTTGCACAACCGCGTCCACCACGGCTGGCGCTCGCCTGCACGGGCTCAGCCCCTCGGGCACAATGCCGCATGCCCTCATCCTGATCATGGGCGACACGGTGGAAGCAGCCCTGGCCTTCGATCGCCACATGCCGCCCGACGTTCCCCGCATCGTGCTGGTGGACACGTTCAAGGATGAGGTGGAAGAGAGCCTGCGCGTGGCTCGCGCCTTGGGGCCGCGACTCTACGGTGTCCGCCTCGACACACCCGCCGAACGCGGGCGCGTCACGCCTGACCTGGTCAAGGAGGTACGCGCCCGCCTCGACATGGAAGGCTATGGCCACGTCAAGATCGTTATCAGCGGCGGCCTGACGCCAGAGCGCATCCGCTTCGTCCTGGACTCCGGCGCGCCAGTGGACGTGTTCGGCGTCGGTAGCTACATCTCCGGCGCCTCGCCCATAGACTTCACGGGTGACCTGAAGGAGATCGAAGGGAAACCCATCGCCAAACGTGGGCGCATCCCGGGGATCACATCCAATCCGCGCTTGCAGCGGATAGACGTCGGGAAAACAGAGTGACCGCTGCTCTCCTCTACCACCCTGCCTGCCAGGAGCACGACACGGGGTCTCACCCGGAGAACGGTGAGCGCATTGATGCCATTCTCGGGGCGCTGGAAGAGGCCAGTCTCCTATCGCGCCTTGATCGGCCCGCCGCTCAACTCGCTACCACCGAGCAGATAGCCGCCATCCACGAGCCAAACTACGTTCGAACAGTGGAACGGGCAGCAAGGGACGGAGGCGGCTGGCTCGACTGGGACACCGTCATCTCCCCGGGCTCATACCGCGCCGCCCTGGCGGCCGCTGGCTGCACAATCAGTGCGGTAGATGCCGTCCTGTCGGGCGGTGCACAGGCAGCCTTCGCCCTGGTGCGTCCGCCCGGCCACCACGCTCGCCCACAGCGGGGCATGGGCTTCTGCCTCTTCAACAACATCGCTGTCGCGGCGCGCCATGCCCTCGACACGCACGGCCTGGAGCGCATCCTCATTGTTGATTTCGACGCTCATCATGGCAACGGCACGCAGGAAGCGTTCTACGATTCGCCCGAGGTCCTCTATTTCTCTGTGCACCTCTACCCTTTCTACCCAGGGACCGGCAGCCTCAACGAAACCGGAGCAGGGCCAGGTGCCGGCTACACTGTCAACGTACCCCTGCCCGCCGGTGCCGGCGATCTCGCCTATGCAACGGTCTGCCAGGAAGTTCTGGTTCCGCTGGCACAACGCTATCAGCCCCAGCTTGTCCTTGTCTCCGCTGGGTATGATGCCCATTGGGCAGATCCCCTGACCAACCTCGGCCTGAGCATAGCTGGGTTTGCTGCCATCGTCGGCGCTCTCAAGGCCATCGCAACTGACCTCTGCCCCGGTCGCCTGGCCTTCACCCTTGAGGGCGGCTACCATCTGCCAGTGCTGGGCGCAGGTGTTGCCGCCACGTTACGGGTACTACTGGGTGAGACAGACATCGTAGACCCGCTCGGCCCCAATCGCGCCCCAGTCCCCGATGTTGCCGCCGTCGTCAGCCACGTCAGGCGCATCCACAGGCTGTGAGCCAGTGGGGGGACTTTGTATGATTTACATTATACAAATCATCAGAAGGCATTGACAGCGCCTTCTCCTGTGTGATATAATCCCCTGACAGGCGACGTGTCCCGGAGGATCTCTATGACAGAGAACAACATGACCATCCGCATCGCTGGCGCGGCCGGGCAAGGCATGGAATCTACCGGCGCAGGCTTTGCCAAGGCCCTTGTGCGCGGCGGGTTGCATATCCACGTGCTGCAAGATTTCATGTCCCGCATCCGGGGCGGCCACAACTTCTCGCAGATCCGGGTGGCCAACCATGCTATCTTCAGCCACTCCCGCGATGTTCAGCTTCTCCTTGCGTTCAATGAAGAGGCCATCAGCCTCAACAAGAGCGCCGTCGTGCCTGGCGGCGGCATCATCTACGATGCCGCCCTCACTGTCAACGCCGGTGAGCTTGCCGCGGCGGGCATGCGCCCCATGCCCATGCCCCTGATCAAGATGGCGAAGGAGATCGGCGGCGACGAGGTGATGCAGAACACAGCCGCTGTTGGCGCGACCGCGGGCATCACTGGCTATCCCTTCGACCGCATCGCCGAAGTCATCGCTCAGAACTTCCGCCGCAAGGGCGAGCAGGTGGTCAACAGCAACCTGAAGGTGGCCCAGGCCGCTTTCGATTACGCACAGGAGAAATTCGCCTCCGCCTTCGACTGGAAGATCATACCGCTGTCTGGCAGCCCGCGCATGTTGCTCAACGGCAACCAGGCCATCGCCCTGGGCGCTATCGCCGGCGGTGTCAAGTTCATGTCCGCCTACCCTATGACCCCGGCCACGACCATCATCGAATACCTGACCGCCAAAGCTAACCGCTTCGGCATCGTCACCAAGCAGACGGAAGACGAGCTGGCGGCTATCCTGATGGCCATCGGGGCTGCCAACGGCGGTGTCCGGGCCATGACCGCCACGTCAGGGGGCGGCTTCTCCCTCATGGTCGAGGCCCTGGGGTTGGCTGGCATCACTGAGACGCCCCTGGTCGTCGTCCTGGCGCAGCGCACAGGCCCATCCACCGGCATGCCCACCCGCACCGAGCAGGCTGACCTGGAGTTCGCTATCCACGCCTCCCAGGGCGAGTTCCCGCGCGTAGTGCTGGCTCCAGGGAGCATCGAGCAGTGCTTCGAGGCAGGCTGGCGGGCGTTCAACCTGGCCGAGCAGTACCAGTTGCCAGTCATCATCATGACTGATCTCATGCAGGCATTCGCCCAGCGTACCACGGACGTCGAGGCGTTCGACCTGGCGCAGATTCCGATTGAACGCGGCGCACTGATTGGCGCGGAGGAAGCGGCCACAGTCACGGACTATAGACGCCACGAGATCACGGAATCCGGCATCTCGCCGCGGCTGATTCCAGGCATGGCCAAAGCCACCGTCTTCACTACCAGCGACGAGCACAGCGAGCATGGCTACATCATCGAGGATGCCGAGCCACGCATCAAGATGATGGAGAAGCGCATGCGCAAGCTGGGCCTGGTTGTGCAGGAGATGCGTGATCCTCTCCTCCACGGCCCCAAGCACGCGAGCCTCACCCTCGTCGGCTGGGGCTCCACCTATGGAGCGATCCGCGAGGCCACCGACATGCTCAACGCAGACGGGGTAAGCGCCAATTCCCTGCACTTCTCGGACATCTGGCCCTTCCCCGCCGACCGCGTCAGTGCTATCCTGGAGGACTGTCGTTACCTGGTGGACGTGGAGGGCAACTACAGCGGCCAGTTCGCCAGCATTCTGCGCTCGCAGACAGGGCGCAAGGTGGACCACAAGATCCTGCGTTACGATGGCCGGCCCCTGGCGCCCGAGGACATCGTGGAGCGGGTCAAGAACGAGGTGATGGCACATGTATGACGTCAAGATATACCAGAGCATAGATGAAATAACCTGGTGCCCAGGCTGCGGCGATTTCGGCATCCTGGCTGCCATTAAGCAGGCCCTGGCCCAGCTTGAGCTGGCGCCGCACGATGTGATGTTCTTCTCCGGCATCGGCTGTGGTTCCAAGCTACCCCACTACCTGAGATGCAACGGCTTCGATTCCGTCCATGGCCGGGCGCTGCCCGTGGCTACCGGCTTCCATCTGGTGAACCCAGAGCTCAAGGCTATCGCCGTCACGGGCGACGGCGATGGCTACGGTATCGGCGGCAACCACTTCATCAATACGGCTCGCCGCAACGTGGATATGTTGCACATCGTTGAGGACAACCAAATCTACGCCCTGACCAAAGGGCAATACTCGCCCACCAGCGACAAGGGTTTCGTCACTACGACGACGCCCGAAGGGGCTATCGAGGTGGCCTTTAATCCCGTGGCAATGGCGATTGCTGCCGGCGCTACCTTCGTTGCCCGCGGCTTCTCCAACGATGTGAAGAACCTGGCCAACCTGATTGCACGGGGCATCATGCACAAGGGATTCGCCCTGATAGATGTTCTTCAGCCCTGCGTCACCTACAACAAGGTGAACACAAAAGACTGGTACAGGCTGCGTCTCTATCGGATAGAGGACGACCCTGACTACAACCCCTCGGACAAAGCCTGGGCCTTCAGGAAGGCGCAGGAGTGGGGCGAGCGCATCCCCAGCGGAGTCTTCTACGAAGTCAGCCTGCCCACCTACGAAGATCAGGTGAGCGTTCTCAGGGCTGGTCCCCTGTTCAGGCAGCCCTTGCGGGGGCCAACCTTTGCCGAGGATTTCGAGAAGACCAAGCGGGAGTTCGTGTAACATGAATAGCAGGACACAACGTGGTGCAGGAGCATAGCATGACCCAATCGGCAAGCTCCAAGTCAACCATTACGCGAGACGTAACGGTGCGTATCGGCGGGGAGTCTGGCGAGGGCATCGTGACCACCGGCGAGGTTCTCGCCCGCATTGCAGCCTATGCCGGCCTCGAGGTCTACACCCTGCGCACCATTCCCGCCGAGATCAAGGGCGGCCACGTTATGTTCCAAATGCGGGCGGGGCGCGAGCCGGTGTACTCCCAGGGCGACGCGCTGGACATCCTGCTCGCTTTTAACCAGGAAGCCTACGACAAGCATCACCAGGAGCTACGTGAGGGCGGCATTCTCATCTATGACAACAACGAGCTGACCCCGGCCGCTGTGCCCGGCGAGAGTCAGTATGCACTGCCTCTGACGCAACTGGCTCGCAGCATGGACTTCATGCGTGGCAAGAACATCGTGGCGATTGGCGCCCTGGTCAAGATCTTTGGCCTGCCCTACGATAGGGCTCGCTTTGTCGTGGAGCGCCAGTTGGGTAGACGCGGCGGCGACCTGCTGGTCAAGAACTTGCAGGCTCTTGATGTCGGCTACAAGTACGTGGAGGAGAATATCGCCCGCAGGTCGCCCTACAATCTCGGTGTATCCGAGGGGGAACGGCCTGCGGACCACCGCCTGGTCATGAGCGGCAACCAGGCCCTGGCCATCGGCGCTCTCGCCGCCGGCTGTACCTTCTTCGCCGGCTATCCCATTACCCCTGCCTCCGACATCATGGAGTTCCTGGCTGCAGAACTGCCAAAGGCTGGGGGGACGTTGATTCAGGCGGAGGACGAAATGGCGGCCCTGGCCATGGCCATGGGCGCATCCTTTGCGGGCGCGCGGGCAATGACTGCCACATCCGGCCCGGGCCTTGACCTGATGACGGAACTGATGGGGCACGCCAGCATGACCGAGACACCGGTCGTCATCGTGGACGTCCAGCGCGCAGGGCCCTCCACTGGCATGCCCACCAAGACAGCCCAAGCAGACCTATTCATGGCTGTCCACGGCGGCCACGACGACTTCCCGCGCATCGTCCTCGCTCCCCTCAGCGTAGAGGACTGCTTCTATTGCACACTCGACGCCTTCAACC
>DAOUCN010000097.1:0-16323 GCA_034431995.1 Chloroflexota bacterium
CTCGGTCATCACGGGTTCGCAGCGGTACTATCTGACCGTGAACCGCCGACTGAAGGCCGAGATGCCTGACGTGTTCAGCGTGTTCGGCGGCCCGCACGCCACCTTCTTTCCGGAGATGGTGCGGGAGGCAGGCGTGGATGCCGTCTGTCGGGGCGAGGGGGAGGAGGCTCTGGTCGAGCTGGTCGGTGTACTGGCTGGCGGGGACCGGCGGGCGCTGCTGGGCCTGGCCAACTGGTGCTTCTGGCGGGACGGCCACATGATTGTGAATCCTGTCCGGCCCTACCTAGCCGACCTGGACAGCCTGCCCATGGCCGACCGGGTGCTGGTGTATAGGCGAGACCCGGCCACAGCTCACAGTAAGATCAAGTATTTCATCAGTGGCCGCGGTTGCCCGTACCGGTGCGCCTATTGCTTCAACCATGCCGAGGCAGAGCTGTATCGTGGCAAAGGGAAACGGTTGCGCCAACGGAGCGTGGGCCACCTTGTTGAGGAAGTGGCGTGGGTACGGGATCAGTACCCACTGGAGTTCGTCGCCTTTGTGGATGACATCTTCGCCCTGTCCAAGGAATGGCTAGCCGAGTTCGCCGACACCTATCCTCGTCGGATTGGCCTTCCCTTCTTCTGCAACGTGCGGGCCAATCTGGTGACGAGGGAGCACGTGTATCTCTTGAAACAGGCCGGCTGCCACTCCGTCAGCATGGGGGTGGAAAGCGGCAACTATCACCTGCGCAAGACCTTGCTCAAGCGGGACATTAGCGATGAGCAGATGGTGCACGCAGCCCAGCTCATCCGCGAGGCAGGACTGCGCCTCACAACGACAAACATGATCGGCCTCCCCGCCGGCAGCCTGGAGGATGACCTGCAGACGCTGTCCTTCAACATCCGGCTGAGGCCCGCCTATGCCCATGTGTTTATGTTCCAGCCCTATCCAGGCACGGAGTTGGGCGAGTTTGCGCGGGAGCGCGGCTTGGTTGCTGGCACGCTGGATGACATCGGCGGCGTGGCCTGGGATCACTCTGTGCTGGCCTTCGACGCACAGCACAAGCGCGAGCTGGAAGTCCTGCAACGCCTGTTTGCCCTGGGCGTGGAATGGCCGCGCTTGGTGCCCTTGATCGAGCGGCTCGTGACGCTGCCAAACAATCCTCTCTTCTGGCTCGTGCACAAGGCATGGAAGGGCTGGGCTTTGAAGACCAGGGTACACCCGGTGCGCCTGAACCTGTGCGAGTTTGCTGAGACAGGCTGGCGCTTCCTGCGTGTCAAGTCGTGACGCCACGGCAGCGGGCGGCCTGCGGCCAGCGACGGGCGAGATGGTCTGGCTGCGTGCGTGGCGCTGGGCATGATCACAAAATCGGACAGATAGGGTGGACAATGAAAGCATTGGTCAACACCGCTCCTGGACAACTCGTCATGCAGGATTGGCCCCTGCCTGAGCCCGGGCCGCGACAGGTTCGCATTCGCACGGCTGCCTGCGCCATCTGCGGCACCGACATCACTATGATCGCGGGCTGGAAACGCACCGGCTTCCCCGCAATCCCCGGCCACGAGTGGTCAGGCATCGTTGATGCCGTGGGCCCGGACGTCACCCGGGATCTTGTGGGCTGCCCCTGTGTGGCAGAGAACGTGCTGGCCGATGGCGGCGAAGTGGGCTTCGAGCACCCGGGCGGCTACGCCGAGTACTTCCTGACCGAAGCCGACAAGCTCCATCTCCTGCCCGCCAACTTTCCCCTGGTGACGGCTGCCCTGATCGAACCGCTGGCGGTGGTGGTGCGGGGGATACATCGCCTGCGCCTGGTAGACACATCGGGCGCGCTCGTGTTTGGCGACGGCGCCATCGGCCTGCTCATGGTATTGCTCCTGCGGCGCGCGGGCGTGAAGCATATTGTCACCGTGGGCGGCCGCCAGTCGCGGCTGAGTCTAGCCAGAGAACTGGGCGGCGCAGACGTGCTGAACTACCGCGAGCTAGGCCCAGACCCGGCCCCGGCCATCCTCAGGGCTCATGGCGGCCTGTTCCCGAACGTGATCGAGGCCAGCGGCTCGCTGGCGGCCATGCACATGGCCCTGGAGCTGGCCGCCGCCTGCGGCCGCGTGTTGATGCTGGGCGATCAGAAAGAGGGGCGTGCCGACTTCCCGTGGGACCACATCCGCCAGCGGGAGATCGAGGTGATTGGCTCCAATGCCAGCGCCGGCGCCTGGCCGCTGGCCATGCACCTGGCAGTGGAGGAGAAGCTGCCCCTGGAGCGCCTCATCAGTCATCGCTTTCCGGTGGCGCAGTATGCTGAGGCCATTGCGCTGGTGCGTAGTCGCAGCGGCGATGTCGTCAAGGCCGTGCTGGAGTGGTAGGATGACCTTCTTCTGGCGCGCCTGGAGTTTGGAGGGTAGGGTGGAGCAGATGGGCGCCCCTTGTCAGGACGCTACGGGGAGGCGGTGGTGAGCCAGGCAGCAAGTGGGCGGCAGGTGGCACAGACGGCCAGTCTGCTGACGGTGCTCGCCTTGGCCAGCAAGCCCCTCAATTTCCTGAAGGATGTGGTGGTGGCTGCCGTCTTTGGCACGACGGCGGCCAAGGACGCCTATTTGGTGGCCTGGGCCTTGCCCGATGTCATCAGCGGCCTGGTGACCGAGGGACTGAGCGGCGTTCTGGTGCCCATCTTCACCGAATACTCCGGGCGCGGTGACGAGAGGCAGGCCTGGCGTGTGGCGTCTAGCATCGCCAATGCCATCGTGCTCATTCTGTCGGCAGCGGCTGCCCTGGTGATCATCGCCGCGCCGCTTCTGGTATCCCTGCTGGCCCCCGGCTTCCCGCCCGCCACCCATGCCCTGGCCGTCCGCCTGACCCGCATCATGGCCGTGGCGATGGTCTTCATGGGGGTGCAGGGACTCGTTACCGGTGTCCTCAATGCCCATCAGCGCTTCGTGGCCCCTGCTCTGGTGCCGGTGGCCTTCAATGTGGCTGTGATCGCGGTGGTGCTGGCAACGGCACCTCGCCTGGGTATCGAGAGCCTGGCCATCGCCACGGTGGTGGGAACGATGTGCATGGTGCTGGTCCAACTGCCCCGCCTGCCTTGGGGCCAGGTGCGCTGTTATTTGGGCATTGCCACGCGTGACGAGGGGACGCGGCGCTTCGCCCGCCTGGCGGGGCCTCTCATCGTGGGCACGCTGATATTGAGCTCCATCAATGTGCTCAATCGCATCTTCGGCAGCCTCTTGCCCGAAGGCAGCCTAGCCGCCCTGGACTTCGCCCTGCGCACCACCGGCCCGGCCTACGTGATCGCCCCGGCCCTGGCGACCACCCTCCTCCCTACCCTCTCGCGCCAGGCCAGCCTGGGGCAATGGGCGGACTTTCACGCCCGTCTCTCCCTGGGCGTCAGGATCCACCTGCTGGTCACCATCCCCGCCACGGCCGCTTTCATCTTCCTCAGCGAGCCGATTATTCGCATCCTTTTCCAGCGCGGGGTCTTTGATCCTCGCTCCACAGCGATGACCGCTGCCGCTTTGGCCTGGTATTCCCTGGGCCTGGTCAGCTATGGCCTCTACCACCTGCTGATCAATACGTTCTATGCCCTACAGAACACGACCATCCGCATTCAGGCCGGGCTGATCGTCGTCGGCACGTACATTACGGGCAATCTGCTCTTGATCGGCGTGATGGGCGCCAATGGCGTCGCCCTGTCGTTCGCCCTGGCGCACACGACGCCCTGCCTGTTCCTGCTGGCCCGCCTGGGCCGGCGGCTGGGCTGGCATGTGGAGCGGGACGTGCTAGGGTTTGCTGGTCGTGTGCTGTTGGCAGCGCTGGTGATGAGTTTGGGGATCGCCGCTCTGCGGTGGGGATTGGGCGACGGCATGTGGCGAGGGGGCTTTGTGCAGGTGCTGGCCGCCACCGCGCTGACGGGAGGGGCGGCGGTTCTGCTCTACCTGGCGGGGCTATGGGCGCTGGGGGTGCGCGAGGTACGGCGGGCGGGGGAGATACTGCGGCGCGGCGTGTAGGGGCGAACACCAGGCTCGCCCCTACGTATCAAGCTAAGGATTGCAGGCACGAGAGGCCGTGCTGTACGGGTCGCCTAGCCCAGGTTTCGCTGCGAAAGCGTGCAGCATAGGGATCTTGTGCCCGTCGTGAACCCAGACAAGGGGCTAGACAACGTGTTGCACACCAGAATCTTGCTTGATTGCACGACCACTTGGCGCTCGTTGGGGTGCGTGAACCCTCGCCCCATCGGGGAGAGGGCAGGGTGAGAGGCGGTTTGTCACGTTTCCACCCTCATCCTATCCTTCTCCCATAGGGAGAAGGGACTGTCGGCTTAGCCTGATACGCATGGGGCGAACACTAGGTTCGCCCCCACCATCGCCCGCCGCGAGAGCGATCATGCCATGAAAACGGTTGGACGTGACCACGAATCCGTCTACAGCAGCCAAGGGGAAGCGCACACACCGCCTGCACCATTGGCCCAGCATCGTTCGGACGCATCGTACCGTCCGCAACGTCACCGAACAGGCATGGGTGACTCTGTATGTAGATGGTATACGAGGCAGGCGCCTGGCCGGGCGTAGTCGTACTATCTCAGGCGGCTTGAGCGCCGGTGGTGCACATTACAGTGGTAGGGCAGGGCACATCTCCCGCTGGCGGGGGCACGGGCTTCACCTCACACCTCCAGGCGCAAGAAGGCCTCCACGACCTGGGGGTCGAAGTGCTGACCAGACTGCTCGCGAATGTAGTCCAGGGCCTTGTCGTCGGGCCAGGCAGGGCGGTAGGGGCGAGGCGAGCGCACGGCGTCCCACACGTCCACCAGGGCGAAGATGCGGGCTGCCAGGGGGATGGCCTCGCCTTTGAGCCCTCGCGGGTAGCCGGTTCCATCCCACTTCTCGTGGTGACAGTAGGGAATGTCCAGGGCTGGGCGTAGGAAGGTAATGGGCGATAGCATCTCATAGGCCCACTGTGGGTGCTGGCGCATAATCTCCCACTCTTCCGGCGTCAGGGGGCCGGGTTTGAACAGGATGGCGTCCGGAACGCCGATCTTGCCGATGTCATGGAGCAGAGCGCCTCGACGCACATGCACCACCTCCCCGTTGGTCACGCCGAGGGCACGGGACAGGCGGACGGTCATCTCGGCCACACGCAGGCTGTGGTCCTCGGTTTCCCGATCGCGCAAGTCAACGGCTCTGGCCCATCCCTCCAACGTGCTGTCGTAGGCCAGGGTCAGCTCGACGTTTGAACGTTGGAGATTGGCGAAGAGGGAGGCATTG
Organism: Chloroflexota bacterium; assembly: GCA_034431995.1. Classification (GTDB taxonomy): domain Bacteria; phylum Chloroflexota; class DTOL01; order DTOL01; family DAOUCN01; genus DAOUCN01. Next base: position 5,236 of record DAOUCN010000097.1, read on the forward strand.
TCTATGGCAATGGCTGCCTGGCGGGTCAGCATGTCCAGAAACTCGAACCACTCGGCATCGGGCGCCAGGGGAGCGCGATGGAAGATCTCAAGGACGCCCTTGACCTCGCCTTTGGCCAACAGGGGCGCTGCGTAGTAGGCGACGAATCCTTCGCTCGCCAGCAGGGGCGAGCGAGTCAGGCCATTCGGATACTCGTGCAGATCGGCCACGCCGATAATGCGTCGTTCCAGGGCGGCCTGGCCGGCATAGCCGTTGCCCACCCGCAGCCGGGTGTGCTGCAGGGCCGGGGTGCGGAAGCCGCGTCCCGCCGCGTACTCCAGCGTCTGGATGTGGGGCTGGAGCAGCAGGACGTCGGCGGCATCCACGTTCAACTGCGACGTCACCTGATCGAGCAGGATGTTCAGGGTCAGGCGCAGGTCCATGCTGCCGGTGAGCGCCAGGTCAATGGTGCGCAAGGCCGATAGACGTTCTACATGACGCCTGGTGTCCTGGAGCAGGCGGGCGTTATCTATGGCGATGGCGGCCTGGCTGGCCAGGGTCGTCAAGATGCGCTCGTCAATTTCGCTGAAGGCATTCGGCTGAGGACTTTCCAGGTTCAATGACCCGATGGTGCGCCCGCCCACCTGGAGAGGGACGCACAGCTCGGATTGCGTCGCCGGGCTGCCCTCAATGTATCGGGGATCGCTCTTCGCGTTCCCAGTACGGACGGCCTGACCGTGTTCCGCCACCCAACCACATATGCCCTGACCCACCCGTGTCACCTGTGAGCGCACGCGCGCCAGTTCGGCCTGTAGGGCCTCCGGGGACAGGCCCATGTCGCTGTGGGCAAGCAGGTGCAGATCCTGGCCCGATTCGCTCACCAACCAGATGGAGCTGCGCTGCCAGCCCAGCGCCTCTTCCGTTGCCTGGACCACCCTCTGACCAATGGCTTCCGGTGTGTGGAGTTGGCCAAAGGCGAGGCTGGCCGTATAGAGGGCCGAGAGTTGATTCAGGCGTCGCTGCATCTCCTGAAAGAGGCGGGCGTTGTCCAGCGCCGCGGCGGCATGGGCGGCCAGCATCTCCAGCAACTCCTGATCCTCGCTGGTGTAGGCGTGAGGCTGGTAGCTCTGGGCAGAGAGCATGCCGATCACCCTGTCGCCCAGGCGCAGAGGCACCGCCAGGATGGAGCGTACCGGCTCTGCTTGGCCGAAGTGCAGAGCCGGGATGCCTGCATCGGGGGTGAAGTCGTCTATCAGCAGCGTCTCGCCACGGGCAATCACCGCGCCCGACAGCCCCTGGTCGGCAGGAAAGCGCTGGCCTGGCCACCGCCCGCCCTTGTCTATCAGGTAGACGGCTTCATTCTCCTGGCGCTCCTCGTCGTGGAGAACAATCACGAAGGCTTCGCACGGCATGAGTTCGGCCGTCGCCCGGTGAATGGCGGCGTAGACAGCTTCGAGGTCGAGACAGGCCTGGACGATCTCCTGACTGGCGCGGTGGAGGATGGCGCGCCCCTCGGCGGCCCGCACCGCTTCGCGGTAGAGGCGGGCATTTTCTACGGCGATGGCGGCCTCATGGGCGAAGGCCAGAGCCAGCTCGCCATCGGCTTGGCTGTAGGCACCGGGTGTCCTACTGTCGAGGGTCATGTAGCCGATGACCTGGTCACGCACGATGAGCGGCACCCCCATCCAGCCACGGATATAGTCCGTGCCTCCCCAGCGCAGGAAACGAGGGTCTTCCTGGGCATCCGCCAGGATGATGGGCTGGGCCAGGCGGGCAATCTCTTGGAACAGGGAATCCGCGGCTGGGAACTCGTGGCCGATCACGGTCTCCGGGGCCGGGAGTCCGCGCCCTGCCACCGCCCGCAGGTGGTCGTCCTCGAGCAAGAACAGAGAGGCGCTGTCATAGGGCAGCACCTGCTGCAGGTGGGTCAGGATACGATCCGTCACCTGATCGAGATCCAGTCTGCTCGCCAGGTCAACGGCTACCTGGCGCAGGCTCTCTGCCAGGACACGCTGCTGGCTTTCCCTCTCCAGCGCCTGCATCTTGGCCATGCCCAGGGCGATGTGGCCCGTGACATGTTCACAGCGGGCAATCTCATCTGGAGTAAAGAGGTGCGGCTGATGGAAGGCGATGATCACCGCGCCCAGCTTCTGGTCGCCGGCGATGAGGGGCAGGCCGAGGGCGGAGCGGGTGGGGAAGAGAGCAGCACGGTCTGGGGTTATATAGGGGCTGTTGAAGACGTCTTCGACGACGAGGGTGTGCCCGGCGCGCAAGACAGAGCGAGTCAGCGTTATCTGATCAGGCGGGGCAGCCATGCTGGGGTAGACGTCACGCAACGGGCCAGAGGCGGCAACGGGGAGCGGCATCTGCTGGGCCCCGTCCCACAGGGAGATGTAGCAGGCATCGGCCTGAACGAGGTCGCCCAGCCGGTCAGCCATAGCCTGGGCCATGGTGTGAACGTCGGGCGCAGTGAGGGCAGCGGTCGCAATGTCATTGAGCAGGGTCAGGAAGCGCTGATGGGCCTGCACCTGCTCCTCCGTCCGCTTGCGCTCGGTGATGTCTTCGCCAATGCTAGCGCTGCCGATGACCTTGCCCTCAGTATCCCGGAGCAGCGTGTTGTTCCATAGAATGAGCCGCTGCTCGCCCTGGCGGGTTAGGACGGGATTCTCGTAATGAGGCGCGATGGACCCCGCCGCGATGCTGCCGAACACCGCCGACCTGACTGTCTCACGCACCCCTGGCGGCAGACAGACGTCAAACCAGTTCTGCCCAATCAGTTCCTCCCGTTGATAGCCCAGCAGCCTGGACAAGTAGTCATTGCAGAACGTGATGTTGCCCCGCGTATCCAGCAGCAGGGCCACCAACTCAACGGTCTCCAGCATCTCGCGAAAGCGGCGCTCGGACTCAAGAAGGGCCTGTTCCATGCGCTTGCGTTCGGTGACATCGCGGGCGATGCCCTCGATGGCGACGAGATTGCCCGCCTCGTCGTAGATGGGGACGTTGCGTTGCTCTGTCCAGATCACCGTGCCGTCCTTGCGCACCCAGCGCAGGGTGATGGCCTGACTGCGGGCGAAATCCCCCTGGGCAATGGATTGCAGGAGGGGACGGTCGTCGGGGTGGACGAGCTTGAAACCCAGGTCGGGGTCGGCATAGTGGTCTTCCGGCGTGTAGCCGGTGATGGGTGTGGCCGAGGGGCTGACGTACTCGAAGCCGCGGGTCGGCAGCAGGCGATAGCGATAGATAAGGTCTTGCGCGTTCTCAGCCAGGCGGCGGAAGCGCTCCTCGCTCTCCCTGAGAGCAGCCTCGGCCCGCCGTTTCTCGTCGCGCAGGCGTTTCTCTGCCAGGGCGCGCGCCACGGCCGGGCCCAGGCGGCTGAGGCGGTCCTTGAGCAGGTAGTCTGTCGCCCCCTCGCGCATGCACTCAACCGCCGCCTCTTCGCTAATGCTACCGGTGATGACAATAAAGGGGATATCGAGGTTGCGTTCTTGCAGCAGGCGCAGGGCGCGCAGGGCGCTGAACTGGGGCAGGGTGTAGTCGGCCAGGATGATGTCCCAGTCCGGGCTTAGGTGGGCCAGGTAGTCCTGTTCCGTGTCCACTCGTAGCCAGACGGGGTCGAAGCCGCTTTGGCGCAGCTCGTGCAGCATCAGCTCGGCGTCATCCGGCCGATCTTCCAGGATCAGAACATGCAACGCTGTCATGTTCCCTCCAGAGATTTCAGATTGCAGATTGCAGATTGCAGATTTGAGATTGAAGCTTCAATGTGCAATCTGAAATCTTCAATCTGAAATCTGAAATCCGCAATCTCAAATCACCGGTGGTTGGTTGAGCAGAAGCCAGTAGAGGCCGAGCTGGCGCACGGCTTCCGTGAACTGCTCAAAGTCCACCGGCTTGACGATGTAGCTATTAGCGCCCAGGCGGTAGCTCTCCACCAGGTCGCTCTCCTCTTGTGATGACGTGAGCACCACCACGGGGATCAGGCGCGTGCGCGGGTCGCCCTTGATGCGCCGCAGCACCTCGATCCCATCCACCTTGGGCAGCTTCAGGTCGAGGAGAACGACGCGGGGAATATTGTTGACAGTGCGCCCCGCGTAGGCGCCCGTGCGAAAGAGGAAGTCCAGCGCCTCGGCCCCATCGCGCACCACGGCGATGGCGTTCGCCAGGTTGTACTTCCGCAGGGCGTGTAGCGTCAGTTCCACATCATCCGGGTTGTCTTCCACCAACAGGATCTCTACCGGTTCGTCCATCACCTTCTCCTTGCGATTGCAGATTGCAGATTGCAGATTGAACTTCAATCTGAAATCTGCAATCTCAAATCTGCAATCTCAAATCTGCGATCTCCGTGCTGTGTTCAGGCTGGAGACGAGAATGGAAACGATCTCGTTGGCCTCGGCCAGCAGGGGAGCGAGCACGGCGGCACCCACGATCTTGGTCTCTTGCAGGATCTCCAGCCAGTAGAGCGATTCGTCGGCTTCCTCCAAGACGACGCCCAGCTTGGCGACGAAGTCGGCCCGCGAGCGCCCGCGACACGCGGCACGGTAGTTCGCTCCCACCGACGTGCCCGAGCGGAAGAGCTGCCCGCCAATCAGCCTCCCCTCGCGGGTGGCCGGAAGCTGGCGGCAGAGGGCGATCACGTCCTTGGCAAACTCCTTCGTCCGCCGCTTCATATCCTCCTGGTTCACCCCGTCCTCCGTCTCACTTCAATCTGCAATCTCAAATCTGCAATCTCAGATCTTAGATTGCGGATTGCAGATTGCAGATTTGAGATTTGAGATCTAGCCTGCGAGCACAAAGTAGAACGTCGCGCCCTTGTCCACCTCGGCCTGCGCCCACACCCGCCCGCCGTGGCGCTGGATGATGCGCTGCACGATGGCCAGCCCCACGCCTGTCCCCTCGTACTCCTCCGCCAGGTGCAGCCGCTGGAAGACGCCGAACAGCTTGTCGGCATACCGCATGTCGAAGCCGACACCGTTGTCCCTCACATAATAGACGTTCTCGCCCGCTATCCGTTGGCAACCGATCTCGATTCTGGCCACGTCGCGTTTGCGGGTGAACTTGAGGGCGTTGGAGAGGAGGTTGGCGAAGACCTGGCGCAACAGCGTGGGGTCGGCCTGGCATGGTGGCAGGTCGCCGATGAGGATCTCCACCCGCCGTCCTTCCTGCTCGGCTCGCAAGTCTTCCAGGGCAGCGCGCACTAGACTGGGCGGGTCCACGGTCTCCTTGTTCAGCGGCTGGCGAGCGAGGCGGGAGAAGGCGAGGAGGTCGGTGATCAACTGGTCCATGTGTTGGGCGTTGCGGCTCACGATACCCAGATAGCGCTGCACATCAGGCGGGAGGCTGGGGGCATGCTCCTGGAGCAGGATGCGCGAGAAGCCGTCTATCGCCCGCAGCGGCGCCCGCAGGTCGTGGGACACGGAGTAGGAGAACGCCTCGAGTTCTTTGTTGGCCGCCTCCAGGTCGGCGGCATACTTCAGCGCGTCGGCGTGCAGGCGAGCCGCCCTGATGGTCAGCGCCGCCCGGTCGGCGATGTCCTGCAGCCAGTGCTGGTCAGCCAGGGTGTAGGGCTTGCCTGGGGCTATGCGGGATACGCCCAGCGTGCCGATCACCTGTCCCTCAGCCTGCATGGGCACGATGAGCAGGCTGTGCATGCCGTAGCGGTCATACCACGGCCAGAACTCCGGCTTCGTACCTGCCCGCATCTGCTGCATCTGCTCTTGGTCGAGCACCGGCACAAGCAGCGGTTGGCCGCTCTGCACAACGCGGCCAGCCGGCCCCTGGCCTGGACGCAGAGAGCCATCGGCCAGCACGGCGCGGGCAAAGGCCAGCGCCTCCGGATCTGGATGATAGAAAGCCACCGGGTGCAGCCACTGCCGGTCATCGGACAGCATGGCTACGACGCAGATGCCATCCATGGCAGCACTGACGTGGCGGGCGACGGCGTCCAAGACGGCCTGGTAGTCGAGGCCGGCGGCAGCAAGGGCTTCCAGGAGCCGGGCCATCGCCTCGACGTGCAGAGCGTGCTGGCGCAGCTCCTCCTCTGCTCGCTCGCGCCGGGCGATTTCGTCGTGGAGCTCTCTTACGGCCGTCTCCAGGTGTTGGGCCTGGGCCTGCAGCTCGGCGTCCCTTTGGCCAACGGCATCCACCATGGCGTCGAAGGCGGCGGCCAATTGCCCCAGTTCGTCGTTTTGTCTCAGCCCGACGCGCTGATCCAGGTCTCCATCGGCGATGGCGCGCGCCGTCACGGTCATGGTGCTGAGAGGGCGGGCCAGCCAGCGAGCCATGGCCAGGGCAACAACCAGCGCCGACACGCCGGCGTAGATAGCGGTCAGCACAGAGCGTTTGGTTGCGGCCTGCACCGGCGCGAGGACGGAGGCCTCGGGCGTGAAGACGCCATAGGTCCAGCGCGCGTTGTTGAGGGGCGCCAGGGCGCCACGGAGACGGCCGAGGCTGCCGGCGGCGATGCGCAGGTGCGGATCCGCGCCGGCATCGTACAACAGCAGGCGGGAACGCGCTATCACATCCTGCCAGGGTCCGGCATTGCTGAGGAGGCTGGCGGTCTCTGGGCCGAAGCGCTCCTGGTCGGTCATGGCCACCATGGCGTCGGCTGGTAGGGGAGCCAGGGGCGTGAAGCGCAACTCGGGCAGGCGGGCATGGCTGAGGCAGATGCCCTGCTCGTCCCAGAGGACGCCAAAGGCGCCAGGGGCGGTAGCATTGGTGTCCCTGGCGATGATCTGGTCCAGGGGGTCCATGGTGATGCGGGCGATGGCTGCCCCCACGATGCTCCCCTCCGCCGCTTGCACGGGGGCGGAGATGTAGAGGAAAACCTGGCCATCGTGGGGGTCATAGCGAGGGCCGTCGAGGCTCACCTGGCCGGCGACGGCGCTATGGAAGAAGGGGGCCAGGAAATAGTCGCAGCCAATCCAGCGGTCATCGTTGGCCGCAAGCACCTGTCCCAGTTGGTTGACCAAGAAAAGGGCATCATAGCCATAGGTACGGTGGATCTGGACCAAGACCAGATTGGCATTGAGGCGGGCTGCGGCGTCCTGGGGACGCTGAAGCAGCCCGACCGCCAGAGGTGACATGCCCAAGACACGCAGATCAGACAATCGCTCTGCCAGGTAGCTATCTAGGGCCTGAGCCGTGCCGCGGGCGTGGTAGCGGTTGTGGGCGTTGGCGGCCTGGATGAGCTCCGCCTGTTCGGCAGCGCTGTTGTACACGGTGGCGGTCGTGAGAGGCGTGAGTGCCAGCAGCAGCAGGGCCAGGGTCAGCTTGCTGCGCAGCCTCCAGTCGCGCCAGGGGAGCAATCTAGTTCTCATCTGCGGCAGAGGTTATCCGTGCGTGACCGCGCTCCCTCGACCAGACCGCTGTCGAGGGGATAGGCCCTTGCGCTGGCTGCCTCAAGAAGAGGTGAGGCGGGCAGAGAACGGGAGAAGGGGAGCTCCGTTTTAGAGCGACGATGTGGGGTCTGGGAGGGATGGCATGGAAACGCCTGCCGGAGGCGCGAGGGTTTCCCTACCAGGCTTCCGTGTCCACGTGACCGTGGCGTTCGATCGGCTCCACACATGGGGCATCTCCACGCCTTTCGTGTCCTGCGTGAGCTGGCGCAATGAGCCTCGAGATGGCCGCAAAACGCGCCCAACCTGGGCCACAGAGTCGCCAGTGCCCCATACTGGCGGCCTGCCACTCGCCATGTGCCTATTATACATCATCCTGCAACATTATTGCAAGACCCAACTTTGTGTTCACATGGTTGCGCAAAGTCAGTCCCAGCCTCAGGCAGCGCGGATTGGTATCCTTGCATCGGCAAGCCAGATATGGTACACTGTGCCCAGGCAGGAAGCGGGGAGGACGACATGCCAACGAAATACATCTTCGTGACGGGCGGCGTCGTCAGCTCGGTAGGCAAGGGCATCGCCACCGCCTCCATCGGACGGCTCCTGAAGAGCCGGGGCATCCCCGTCACCATCCAGAAGCTTGACCCCTACCTGAACGTTGACCCCGGCACCATGTCCCCCCTGCAACACGGCGAGTGTTACGTCACCGATGACGGCGCCGAAACCGATCTGGACCTGGGCCACTATGAACGCTTCATTGACGAGAGTCTGGCCCGGGGCAACAACGTCACCGCCGGCCAGGTCTACCAAGCCGTCATTGCCCGCGAGCGCCATGGCGACTTCCTGGGCGGCACCATCCAGACCATCCCCCACGTGACCAATACCATCAAGGAGCGCATCGCCCGCGTGGCCAAGCAGTCGGGGGCGCAGGTCGTCATCGTGGAGGTGGGCGGGACGGTGGGCGACATTGAGGGGTTGCCTTTCCTAGAGGCCATCCGCCAGATGCGGCGGGATGTGGGGCCGGAGAGCATCCTCTACGTGCATACCACCCTGCTCCCCTACATCGCCGCCACTGGTGAGCTCAAGACCAAGCCCACCCAGCACAGCGTCAACGAGCTGCGACGCATCGGCATCCAGCCCGATGTCATCGTCTGCCGCGCCGATCACCCTATCAGCAAGGACATTAAGGCGAAGATCGCCCTCTTCTGCGACGTGGAGGAGCGGGCGGTGATTCCCCTGGTCACTGTGCCCACCATCTATGAAGTGCCCCTCATTCTGGAAGAAGAGGGCCTGGGCGACTTCATCGTTGATCGTCTGTCCCTGCCCGCCTCCTCTCCCGATCTGCGGGAGTGGCGGGAGATGGTGGAGCGTATCAAGGCGCCCAAGCCTCACATCAAGATCGCGGTGGTCGGTAAGTACGTGGCCCTACTGGATGCCTATCTATCGGTGCGCGAAGCCCTGAGCCACGCCGGCGTCTATCATAGTCGCACCATTGATATTGATTGGATCAATGCTGAGGATCTGGAAAAAGGGGACGTGGACGCGCGTTTGCAGGGGGCAGCGGGCATCGTGGTGCCCGGTGGCTTTGGCTCCCGGGGCATCGCCGGCAAGATCGCGGCCTGTCGCTTTGCCCGCGAGCATGGCATCCCCTACCTGGGCCTGTGCCTGGGCATGCAGGTGATGGTGATCGAGCTCGCCCGCCATGCCCTGAAGTCTGATGAACCTAATTCTACCGAGTTCGACCCGGAGACGCCGTACCCTGTGATTGACCTTCTCCCCGAGCAGCGGGAGAAGGAGGACAAAGGCGGCACGATGCGCCTGGGCCTCTATCCGTGTTTCCTGGTTCCTGGGACGAAGGCTGCCGCCGCCTATGGCCAACCCCTCATCTACGACCGCCACCGCCATCGCTACGAGCTGAACAACGAGTACCGCAAGCTCCTCTCCGACGCCGGCATGGTCTTCAGTGGCCTGTCGCCCGACGGGCGACTGGTGGAGGTCGCCGAGCTACGGGATCACCCCTGGATGCTGGGCTGCCAGTTCCATCCCGAGCTGCGCTCGCGGCCCAACCGTCCCCACCCCCTGTTCCGCGACTTCATCGCCGCGGCCATGAGTGTCCTCCCCGCCGCCGACCAGCGTCCCGCCCCCGCCGAGCGCGCCCTGGCCTGAGCTCTTTCAACCGCAAAGCCCGCAAATACAACCCTCCCGCAGGTTCCGAACCTGCGGGAGGGTCTCTCGCCGCCAAGAACGCTAACGATGTTACAGGTTGTGCGACGGTATCAAGCGCCTGGCCCTAAACCTCTAATCTTTGCGTGCTTTGCGTTCTTCGCGGTTGAAAAGGCCAGGTCTCTCGCGTGCAGGAAGATGGCGTCGAGCATGTCCTGGGTCAGGCGGCCGGTCTGGGTGTTCTGGCGGCTGGGGTGGTAGGAGGCCAGAAGCACAGGTCCCTCTTCGCTCAGGCGGTGTTCGGCGCCGTGGCCGAAGGCGGGGCGCGGGCGGGGCAGGGGCGTCCCTCTATTGGTCGCCACCCGCAGATAGGCGTCGAAGGCGATCTGGCCCAAGGTGACGACCACGCTGATATTGGGTAAGAGGGCGATCTCACGCTCCAGGAACGGCTGGCACGCGGCCCGCTCGTCGGGCGCGGGGCGGTTGGCGGGCGGGGCGCAGCGCACGGCCGCGGTGATGTAGGCGCCGCGCAGGGCCAGGCCATCGTCGCGGTGGCGCGACGTGGGTTGGTTGGCGAAGCCTGCTCGGTGCAGGGCGATGAAGAGCACGTCGGCGGAGCGGTCGCCGGTGAACATGCGGCCGGTGCGGTTGCCGCCGTGGGCGGCGGGGGCCAGGCCGATGATGAGTACGCGGCCCTGGGGATCGCCAAAGCCAGGGAGGGGGCGGCCCCAATACTCTTCGTCGCGGTAGGCCCGCTTCTTCTCGCGGGCCACCTGCTCGCGCCACGCCACCAGCCGTGGGCAGCGCCGGCAGGCGATGATCTCGCTGTTCATCTCGGAGAGTCTATTGACAAACGGCGGATGATGTGGTAACATATCCATGTTAGCTAACATAGCGATGATGAGGGACGGCATGCAAACCAAGCCAGCCAATAAGTTCATTCTCTCGACCGAGGCGCAGAACAACTTTGGCCGCCTACTTGACGATGTGGCGACGAACGGCACACGTTACGTGATAAAGCGGTTTGGTGCTCCTCGGGCAGTGATCATCTCTGTAGATGACTTTGAGCAGCTTCTTGGTAGCAGCCTGGACGATCAACATTGCCTGCGGGTGCTGCGGGAGAGCCGGGCCGAGTACAACCTGGGAGAGGCGGTCTCCACAGATGCCAGCGAAGGGAGATGAGTACGATGGCGTATGAGCTTATTGTGGGAGATTGCTTCGAGTGGCTTCAGAGATGCCCAGGAGAGTCCTTCCACGCCGTGATCACGGATCCCCCGTTCGGTATGAAGGAATACACGCGAGTCGAACTCGAGAAGATGAAGAACGGTTGCGGCGGAGTGTGGCGTATTCCACCAGCAATTGGTGGCAGCAAACGCGCTCCCCTTCCCCGCTTTACAGTCCTGAATGGCAAAGACGTGCATACGATGTCCATCTTCTTTCGCGATTGGGGGAAGCTGATCTTGCGTGTCCTGGTCCCTGGCGGACACGTGTTCATCGCCACAACACCACTGTGGTCTCATATTGTCTTCGCTGCTCTCACTGACGCCGGACTGGAGAAGCGCGGGGAGATCGTTCGTCTGGTGCGCACCTTGCGCGGCGGTGATCGTCCCAAGGG
>DAOUCN010000098.1:0-11229 GCA_034431995.1 Chloroflexota bacterium
ACGTAGACCAGTGTCACGCCTGCCAGCACCGAGGGCAGGCGCAGGGCCATCTCGCTGCTGCCAAACAGGCGCACCCAGGCGTGAAGAACGATGTAGTAGAGGGGAGGGTGAATGTCTGCTGCCGCGCTCCGGATGATGGTGGGCAGGTCGCGCAGGGCGAGGGCCGCGCTGGTACCCTCATCATACCACAGGCTCTGCCCGTCGAGGCGGAACAGGCGTAGGGCCAGGGCAAGCAGCAAGATGACAACACCAGCGATCCGTTTCATCGCCTCACCCGCCAGGCGATGGCCCACGTAACCGCATAGACAGCGAATGCCCAGATGAAGGCGGTGGGGAAACTGGCCTGCCGCTCAATGATGATGCCCTCCACGGTTACCTGCCCCTCGCCCAGGGTCAGGCTGGCCTGGTGGCGCCCAGTGGACAGCCCCCCCACAAGCTCGATACGGGTCATCTCGGCGGGAAGCTCCACAAACGCCCGCCCTTCCCGGTCCTGGGGCAGCCGCGTACCAGCAACGTCCACGTAGAGGCGGCCCCATCCCCGCGCGAGGACGGCCAGGCTTGTCCCCTCGAAGGTAAAGCTCAAGGTCGAGCCCGGCGTGGATGCAGTCAAACCCTCGCCTTCAGGAGCAGCAGGGGCGGGTGTTGCTTGCCAATCACCACCGGTGGTAATAGCCCAATGCCGGGGACCGTGGTAGCCTGGGCGCACCACCCGGAACGACGGTGCGGCACGGGCAATGGCCTGATACACCGGTAGGGGCGTGAAATCTGGCTCAACCAGGCGAAAGTAGTAGAATTGCTGGTCCTTCTCCGAGTCCGTGGGCCGCCTGAAGAACCAAAGGAAAGACACCCCCGCCCAGGGCCACTCCTCTTGAATGCGGTTCAGCCCGCGCACGGTGTAGCGAGCCTGCTGATCCTCGGTCACCCGGCCATAGAGGGGCTGGTTGGTGAAAGAAGAGGGCAAGGCATTCCAGGCCAGCTCCGAGAACCAGATGGGCTTGTGGCTGTCCCCGTTCTCGACCATGATTTGGCGCAGGAGCAGGGGACGAGAGAAGTTGACCTGCCAGAAAGCATCTACCCGCCGGTCATCGGGGCCAGAGAGAAGGCCGTAGGCCATGGTGGACACAACGTCGAAGGAGTCTTTGGCGCCGGCCTGGTACATCTCCTGGAGGTACAGCGTATCGTTGCGGTTGTGGGGTCCGCGGTCAATCGTCGGGGCCAGGGCAGGGGCGACGACGACAGAGTGGGGATCGCTAGCCTTTGCCGCCGCATAACCGGCCTTGAGCAGGGGCACGAACTCGGATGCACTGACATCGCGATCCCCCCACTCGAAGGCCAGGTTCGGCTCGTTCCACAACTGGTAGTAGCGGATCTTGCCCCGATAGCGAGTAACCACTGTCCCCACGAAGTCGGCATAGTCCTGGTGGTTGGTGGGTGGATAGGTGAAGGTGGTGCCGGGCGGCCGCGCCCAGGCGGGCACGGTGTCAATGCGGGCCAGGATGTGCAAGCCATACTCGGCTGCCAGATCCACGATGCGGTCGTATTTCTCCCAACTGGAGCGGCCGGTGGCGCTGTCCACATATTGGCCTTTGACCGGGATCTCGATCTCGTACCAGGCGAACTGCTGGCGAATCCAGCAGAAGCCTGCCGCCCGGATCATCTGCAGGCTGCGGCGTATCTTGGCCTCTTCGACTTCCAGCTCCAGGAACGTATTGACGCCCAGGGGAGGCAAGTCGGTGTGGGCGATGGGTGCGAGAGCGTCGGTGACCATGGGGCGGGCCGTGATGCCTGACTGGATAGCCCGTAGCCGGTGCTTGAGCTCGCCGGGCTGGCGGAGGGTGGCGGGGTCCCAGGCGAGGCCGAGGCGCTGGGCCTGAGACAAGACGAGGGCGCCCAGTGCTAGCCCCAGGGCACAGAGCAGCGCCAGGGCGGCGGCTACAAGCGCTCTCATCGCCGGTCGGCCAGGCTCTGGGTGTACACGTCTTCCAGAGCTGGCAGGATCGTTGACCAGTCGTACTTCTCCTCGACCAGCTTACGGGCATTGGCGGCCAGTTGGCGGCGCTGCTCGGCGTTGTCCAGGAGCGTAACCACGCGACGGGCGAACTCGTCGGGTGCGTCCGCAATGAGAATATCCCGGTCCGGGACAGCATCAATGCCTTCAGCCCCCGTCGTGGTGGAGACCACGGGGATGTTCATGGCCATGGCCTGGAGCACCTTGAGCTTGGTGCCGCTGCCCATGCGAATGGGGACCACGTAGACGCTGCTGTGGGCAATGTAGGGACGGATGTCGCTGACGTATCCTGTCACGGTGACGGCCGGGCCAGCCAGCATGCGTACCTCCTTGACTGGACTCTTGCCGACGATGTAGAAGTGAACATGGAAGACGTCTTTCTTGATACGAGGCAGGATTTCCTGGCAGAACCAGAGGGCAGCGTCAATGTTGGGGCGGAAGTCCATTGTGCCGGTGAAGACCAGGGAAGCGATATGCCTGATGGGCGACGGGACAGGGTGATCCGGCGGCGGCAGGTTTTGGGAGAAGAAGGCGCAGTCAACCCCGTTGGGAATGACTGTGGCCTGCAGGCCATCGCCCAGGGCAGCAATGGCCTCGGCGTCGGCATCGGAGACGGCCAGCACCTTGTCCACGCCACGGCAGACGTGGGCCTCGTAGCGCCGCAGGCGACGCCACTGCACCCACGAGTAGAACGCCTTCGGCCATCTGAGAACATAGCGGCGGTCAATCTCCCAGGCCCGCTTCTGGAGGACATACTCGGCATTGTGGTCGTCGAAGATGACAACCGGCCCCGGCTGGTCGGGGCGTCTGGCCTTCTCCTGCAGCACCCCCAGGGCGTACTGGGCGACCTCAATGCCCTCCACCTGGACGATGTCGAAGAACTCGCGCTCCAACAGGTCACTCAGCTTCTCCTGGAACTCCGGCGAGGGGAGACGCCAGGCCATGTCGGGGAGGGACGACAGGATGAACGTGCGCAGACGGGTCACGGTCGAGCGCTGGGGGGCGATGACAGTGGTGATCTTGTGGCAGCAGGGCTGGAGATTGCGCGCCCAGGCCAGGTCCTCCTCGGAGCGGATGAATGAGAGGAGATGGACATCGTGGCCGCGCTGGGCCATGCCCTTGAGCAGGGCATAGTTGCGTATTGTCGTGCCCTTGTCCGGTGGATAGGGCAGTTGGGGTGTGACGAAGAGAATCTTCATTCCCTGACTCCACGGCTGCTCGCCGAACCCGGCAGTAGTATGCCCAGAATGAGGGACCGGCGGAATGTCTCATAGTTCTTTACACTTGCCTGCATGCAGATCTGCAATGGCTTGGTTGGCAAGCTTGTCGAGCTTCCCAGACCTGGCATCGTCCTCAAACGGCCCGTCCCATAGCTTGGCGTCGAAGTCCTCGAACCACTCTCGGAAGCGGGCAAGTTCCTCCGGCCGCAACCGCGAAACCGCCTGTTCGATCTCTAGAACCGCACTCATACGACAGTTCTTCTTCCAGTGGCGCACATGACACACGCTTGGTCTGACGTAGTCCCAGTCAAGCATGAAGAAAGTGGGACGTGAAGGGTGGGCAAGACGGGGATGATTTCTGCGTCCTTCATCCCCTTCCTCCCTATGTCGTAGGATGCCGCGATTATACAGCAAAGACCGCCTGTTGTGCAACGGCTCGATACACTTCGAGGGTCTCGCGCGCCGCCCGCTCCCAGGAGAAGCGCGCCGCTTGAGCGAGACCACGGGCGCTCAGCTCGCGAGGTAGGCTCTCGTCCGTGAGAAGGCGCTGCATGGCGACGGTCAGGCCCACCATGTCCTGCGGGTTGACCAGAATGGCGGCATCGCCCGCCACCTCTGGCAGCGACGATGTGTTGCTGGTGATCACCGGTGCGCCGCAGCTCATGGCCTCGAGTACCGAAAGGCCGAAGCCCTCGTACAGCGAAGGCAGGACGAACAGAAGCGCACCGCTGTACAGGGCCGGCAGGTCTTCCACAGGCACTGCACCTGTGAAGATGACGGAAGACGCCAGCCCGAGGTCCTCTGTCACCGCGAAGACGTTCTGGTACAGCCAGCCCTTCTTGCCGGCCAGCACCAGGCGCGGGAGGTCGCCCGGCCCCTGCCAGCCGTCGCGTAGGCGGGCGTAGGCATGGAGCAGGACAGGGATGTTCTTGCGTGGCTCGATGGTGCTCACGAACAGAATGTAGTTACCCTGGATGCCATAGCGAGCGCGCACGGCCAGCAGAGTCTGTTCATCCGTCACCGGGCGGAAGAACGGCCCCGCCGCCTCGTAGACGACGGTGATCTTGCCCTCCGGCGCGCCGAGCAGGGTCACGAGATCATGCTTCGTACTCTCGGAGACGGCGATGATATGGTCTGCGCTCTGCACGGCGCGGCCGATCTGCCCGTAGTAGCGTGCGCTCTCGTCGGTGAGCAGGCCGGGAAAGCGCAGGAAGGCCACGTCGTGGACGGTGATCACGGCCCGGCAGGTGCGGCGGAAGGGTGGGATGAAGTCGGGACAGTGGAGCACGTCCAGACGCAGAGGCAAGAGCTCGGCGGGCAGCGTCCACTGCTCGAAGCGATGGTGGGGCGGCGTCCACAGTCCGTGGCGGCGGGCGTTGGCCTGCTCCACCAATGGCTTGCGGTCCTTGCGGCTCTGGAGGATGACGTAGCTGTTCTCGTTGTCTACAGCGGCCAGGGCCTGGGCCAGGCGCAGAGTATACTGTCCAATCCCTGCCCGCTGATAGTGCACCAGGCGGGCGTCAATGCCGATTCTCATCCTACACGCCTTTCGGCTCGGTCTCCATGGCCTTCAGGCGTTCCAGAATCCACATGCGCACCAGTGTGGTTGGCCCGATGCCCTTCTCATGGGCGATGGCGCGCAGTCTGGCCTGGGTCGCAGGGTCCAGGCGGATGGTCATGCCGCCGGAGAGGTTGCGGGCAAAGCGGACTTCGACAGGCCTGAACTCATCCTCATCATCGGCGGTACTATGGGTATCCCAGAACGCTGCTTCTTCCTCGATACTCTTGAAGTCCGGAATGCGGCTTTTCCTGGTTCTTTCTGGCGCGGTCATATCAGTTTTCCTCGTTTCTGTTCCTGGTAGGTTCTGCGCTCCTTGTGGTCAGCGGGGCGAGCGGTGACAGGATAGTGTGTCCCTTCCTCGTCCTGCGGCGCGAGGATGACAGTCAAGATTCGGCCAACTCTTGTGGGACCGATGACTCGTATGCGTCGTTTGTATGTGCCACTGGTTATGGGTTCACCATGACACACCTGTTCCACCTCCTCCGGCGTGACCTGGTGGCGGGCAATGTGGTTGACGTTTCAGTTGTCCCAGACGAGGCGGCGAACCCGTATCGTGGCAGGGGTATTGTAACACAATGCGTTACGATGTCAAGGGCTGGCGAACAGGGGACACGGCCTGACGGGAAAACCTCCGCAGTTTGAATCCCAACGCAGACCAAGACGAGAGGTCGCAAATCCGGGCGTGGAGGTACGCAACCTGGGGAGGGTGCTGCTACCGCAGCAGCGTGATCTCTCGTATGCGGTGGCGGTTGCTGTCTGCACGTACAGGATGCGGCGCGCCTCGTCCGGGACAACGTCGCTAGGGTAGGAGAAACAGGCTTTAGGGGCGGGGCCATCGGCGTAGCATTGCGTGCCGCAGGTTCCGGCCAGGGTGGACACAGATATTCCCTGCGACTCGCAAGCAGCAAGGGAAAGAAAAACGACCACCAGGAGAATCGGGGCCCTGGACCTTCCCCCTACTCGACGCATTGGCAAGAGCTATGCTGCTCCGATGTCCTGCGCGTCCTGACGCTGCACGGAGTCCAGCAACGCCTGCCAGATCGTCTCCACGCCCGCCACACGGGCAAGGCGGTGGACGCCATGCAGGTCCAGCCGATCGCCCTGGGTCACCAGGATGCCGCGCGCATCGCGCAGGTGCCTCTCCGACCCTGTTTCCTGATAGGCGCACAGCTTGGCGATGAGCGTGTCCTGTGGCGTGGCGAAGTCGGCAGCACGATTGGCGGCTGCGTCGTAGACAATACTCTGGCGGCGAGTGAAGGCCGCGCGCGTGCGCAGGTCTGCTGGGAGAGGAACGAGGTCGGCCTTGGCCCCAGTGGACGGCTGGATGACGTTGAAGGGGGATCGGCGCTGGAGGGAGTCTAGGATCGCCTCGCGGCTTACGTAATAGTCAGGTGTGGGAAAGGCTGCCACGAATGCATCCACGTGGTTGAGGCTCATGTCCACAACAATGCCAACATCCGCCGTGAATCGTAGCTCTCCGTATGTGATGGCCGCGAATCCTCCAACAACCATGTAGGGCATGCGCAACCGTTCAAGAACGGAGACAACGTGAGCGAAGAAGTCTTGCAGTTCACGAGAGTCTAGTTGCCGCATCATCGGGCATGTCCGTTCCGTGCATACGTTTCCACACGCGTCGGGCGATCTCGTCGTCGGACAGGTCGGGATGCCACTGACGCTCCGTCGTCCAGGCGATTGTGCGGGCGAGATGCCACATCTGGAACAGCAACTCCAGCTTCCTGGCCGGCGTCATCTCGCGCCAGATGGCCACCTGCCGCGGGTCCAACGTGCCCAGGCGACGGCGAAAGCTCGCCGCCAGGTCTTCTGCCTGCTGCTCGTGACCTGGCTGTTTCCTTGTCATCCCTGAAGCTGCAACCCTCCGTCTGCTGACCTCTGGCTACTGACTACTGACGTACCGACTACTGGCTACGGACTACTGCTTCTCGTACACCTGCCCGTCCGCCGCTGGCGGCACCGTGCGCCCAATCAGCCCGGCCAGCACGATCATGGTGGCAAAGTAGGGGACCATGTTCAGAAACTGGTGGGGAATCGGCGCGTCCAGGATCTGCAGCTTGATCTCCAGAGCCTCAGCGAAGCCGAAGAGCAAGGCACCGGCAAAGGCGCCAAAGGGTGACCAGTTGCCGAAGATCATGGCCGCCAGGGCAATGAATCCCTTGCCACCGGTCATCACGTCCTCGAAACTGCCCACCGTCTCCAGGGAAAACCAGGCCCCGGCCAGGCCAGCAATCATCCCACCGAGGATGACATTGACGTAGCGGATCTTGAATACATCAATGCCCACTGTATCAGCGGCGCGGGGATGCTCGCCCACCGCCCGCGTGCGCAGGCCCCACGGCGTGTGGAACAGCACGAAGTGAACCAAGGGCACCAGTAGAAGCATAACGTAGACGATCGGGCGGTTCTCGAAGACGATAGCGCCGATAATGGGGACGTCTACCAGCACGGGAATCTTCACAATGGGCAGGATTTCGCCCACGAAATAAGCCTTGACCAAGTATGCCCGGCGCAGGAAGCCCGATGCCCCCACAGCCAGAATGTTGATAGCCGTGCCGCTGATAATCTGGTCGGTCTTGAAGCGGATACAAAGGAGGGCGTGGAAAGCGGCCATGAGCGCACCTACCATTACGGCGGTCAAGACGCCTAGCCAGATGGCACTGGGGCCCAGGAACTTGCTCATGTACAGGTTGACCGCGAAGCCAAAGGCAGCCGTGGCCAGCATCATGCCCTCGATGCCAATGTTGATCACGCCCGAGCGCTCACAGAGGATGCCACAGAGGGCCCCCAGAGCAATCGGCGTGCTCATGCGCAGGCTGGCGGCCAGCATGCCAACCAGGTCCACACTGCTCCCCCGGGCGGCCCAGATCATGAGTACCAGCAAATCCAGGAAGGCCGCGACGAGCAGAAATCCCATCCCTACGCGTTGGAAACGACTCGGTAGGGCCAGAAGGCCCGCCAGGATGGTCAAGAGACCGATGAGAATCAGACTGAACCGAGTGCTCACATCTACCGTACCCAGGCTGCCAACACCCAAGGTGGTCTTTTGGCTGACTGCAATCCCCGTCGCCCCGACGTAGGTGATGAAGAGGCCAAGGATGATGAAAAGAGCCCCCAGCGCCCGCGGCCGTGTGATCTGAATCTGTCTCATCCTGTCACCTCCCCCAACCGCGGGTGAAGACCACTTCCTTGATCTCCTCGCGCGCCCGGATGCGATAGAGCCAGCGGATGATCTCATCGGCGGCGACAAAGGCAATCACCAGACCCTGGACAATGTTGATCAGGTCTACTGAGATACCGGCTCGCACCTGCATCAGGCCGGCGCCGTTGCGCAAGGAGGCCCACAAGAAAGCGGCAAAAGGCACATACAGGGGGTTGCTCTTGGCCAGGAGGGCGATCGCAATGGAGTCGAAGCCATAGCCGGAGACAAAGGCCGCCGGCAGGTAGTGGTTCAGCCCCAGCACCTCGCCGGTGCCCGCCAGGCCCGCCAGGGTGCCGGAAAAGGTCATGGCCAGCACGAAATTGCGGGTCACGCTCATGCCAGCGTACTTAGCAGCAGTTGGGTTAGCACCCACGGCCCGAATTTCGAAGCCCAAGGTCGTTTTCCAGAGCAGCCAATAGACCACGAAGACCATGATGATGGCGATGATGATGCCCGCATGGAGCCGGTATTCCGGCAGGAGCCGAGGTAACTCGGCGGTGGGTAAGATGTAGGGAGAACGCGGTACCGTGGACTTGGGGTCCGTCAAAGGCCCCTTTTTGTTCACCAGCCAGTCCACGGTCCTCACCGCGATATAGTTCATCATGATTGTGTTGATCACCTCGTGGGTGCCTAGGCGGGCCTTGAGGAAGCCGGGGATTGCCCCCCAGAGGGCTCCGCCAAAGGCGCCGGCCAGGACGGCTAGCGGGAGATGAATGTAGACCGGCAGCCCCGTGAGGCCGAAGCCAACCCACACGGACAGAAGCGCCCCAGCGTAGAATTGCCCTTCGGCACCGATGTTGAATAGGCCGCAGCGGAAGCCTAGAGCCACTGCCAGCCCAGCCAGGGTATAGGGCGTGGTGATAACCAATGTTTCTGCTATGCCCCGTGGGCTGCCCAGAGCGCCCTCGAGAAGCCCGCGGTAAGCTTTCAAGACATCGGCGCCGGTGGCCCCAATGACGACAGCGCCCACCAGCAGGGCAGTGAACACGGCCAGAACAGGCACCAGCAATTCGGTGATCCGCTGTGTCCAGCCGGCAAGGAACGACCGTCGCGGTTTGGCTTTGGCTGTCGTATCGTCGCTCAATTCTGCATCCTCCCGCGTTCTTACCAACCGCAGAGAGCGCAGAGCACGCAAAGGCAGTTAGCACTACTTCCGTACTTCGTCCAGAGAGTAGTCGGCGGCCACAAAGGCCCATTGTCCTCTCTTTGTGACCTTTGTGGTTTGATAAAGGTAGCTCTGCAGAACTAGGGTTGTAGAATCAGGCTTCCCTTGCGTTTCTGGCGGTCTTTGCGGTTCTGAGACAACCCTATGCGGACACCCCTGCCATCAAGAGGCCTAGGCCCTCGCGGGTGGCCTCGGCTGCGGGCAGGGTCTTGATGATCTTGCCCCGGTAGAGCACAGCAATGCGATCGGAGAGGGCAAGGATCTCGTCCAACTCGGCGGACACCAGGAGCACTGCGCAACCGGCGTCGCGCCGCTCGATGAGCTTCTGGTGGATGAACTCGGTAGAGCCAACATCCAGACCACGTGTTGGCTGGGCGGCGATGAGCAACCTGATCGGGCGCGAGAACTCCCGCGCCACGATCAGCTTCTGCTGGTTGCCGCCGGAGAGGCTGCCTGCCAGGTTATACTCGCTGGGTGTGCGCACATCGAATTCTGCAATCACCCGTCGCCCGTTGTCATCAACGGCGTTGTGGTCCATGACAATGCCGCGGGCAAAGGGTGGGCGATAATAGGTGGAGAGAACCAGGTTGTCCACCAGGGGAAAACTGAGCACCAGGCCATGCTTGTGTCGGTCCTCGGGGATATGGGCGACACCCGCTTCGATGATCGGCCGCGGGTCGGCGCGGGTGGCTTCGCGGCCCTGAATGATGATCCTGCCAGCGGCAGGGGGGCGTAGACCGGTGAGGGCTTCCACCAGCTCGGTCTGCCCGTTGCCCTGCACCCCGGCCAGGCCCAGAATCTCACCGGCATGCACGTCCAGGGAAACGCCATCCACCGCCGTGTAGCCGCGGTCATCCTCGACGCGCAGGTCGTCTACCTGCAAGATAGTCTCCTTGGCCGTGGCCGGTTTCTTCTCCACGGTGAGGATGACCTCACGGCCCACCATCATGGCCGCGAGGGTGGACTCAGTGGCATCCTTCGGCAGTGTGGTGCCCACGACACGCCCATCCCGCAGCACGGTGATGCGGTCGGCAACGGCGAAGACTTCCTTGAGCTTGTGGGTGATGAAGATGATGGACTTGCCCTGAGAGGCCAGTGAGCGCATGATGCGGAAGAGGTCTTCGCTTTCCTGGGGCGTCAGGACGGCAGTGGGCTCGTCCAGGATCAATATGTCGGCACCCCGATAGAGGGCCTTGACGATCTCAACCCGCTGCTGCACACCCACCGGCAGATCTTTGACATAGGCGTGGGGATCAACATCTAGACCAAACTGGTGGGAGAACTCTTGGATGCGCTTACCGGCGTTGGCCAGATCCAGGACGATGCCGTTGCGCACGACCTCCATGCCCAGGATGACGTTCTCGGCCACCGTCATGACGGGGATGAGCATGAAGTGTTGGTGCACCATGCCAATGCCCTGGGCAATGGCGTCGTGGGGCGAGCGGATGTGCACTTCTCGGCCATCTAGCAGGATGTGCCCCTCGTCCGGACGATAGAGGCCGTAGAGGATGTTCATGAGCGTTGTCTTGCCAGCGCCGTTCTCGCCCAAGAGGGCATGAATCTCCCCTTTTTCAAGGCGAAAGTCAATATGGTCGTTGGCTACGACGCCGGGGAATCGCTTGGTGACGCCTCTCATTTCGAGGGCAAGAGCCATGGGCACGCCTCCAAAGCTGGTTCGGTCGAGACGGGGGCACGGACGCACTTCGCTGGGAAGCCCCCTCACCCCGGCCCTCTCCCACGGGGAGAAGAGGTCCATCTCCCCCTTCCACCGGGCGCGTCGTGCACGTTGACGATGGAGCGCCGAGTGGCCGATGTTCAAGCCATCGGGCTACAGCTACAAAGCCGGCCAACGCCGGCTGAGCCAGCCCGGCAGGGCTTCGTAGCTGTAGCACGGGTGCTTCGAGCGCCGTGCGGCGAAATTCCGCATGGTCGGTGGGACAATGTCCACTCCGCGTCCCCGGGAGAGGGCTAGGGTGGCAGGCGTCTCCTCACCCCGCTGGGACAAGGCTACCGTGAGGCGACGAACACCAACGTCCCCCCCCGAGGAGGCGGGGCGGGACG
>DAOUCN010000099.1:0-3296 GCA_034431995.1 Chloroflexota bacterium
GATCAGGGGCAGTTCCACCTGATCCAGGGCCGACATGCGGGGCAAGAGGTTGAAGGTCTGGAAGACGAAGCCGATCTTGCGGTTGCGAATCTCGGCCAGCTTGTTGTCGTTGAGGCGGCTGACCTCGATGCCGTCTAGATAGTACTTGCCCAAGGTGGCCTGATCCAGGCAGCCAATAATGTTCATCATGGTAGACTTGCCAGACCCCGACGGCCCCATGATGGCGACGAGTTCGCCGCGCCTGACTTCCAGGTCTATCCCGCGCAGGGCATGCACTTCCACATCGCCCATGTGATAGACCTTGGTCAGGTCGTTGATCTTGATGCTGACGCTGTTATTCTCAGCCATCTCTTACCTCCCGCTTCCCGCTGGCTGCTGCGCTGGTGCCCCCGCTGCCGGAGCCTGGATGATCGTGGGAGCGGTCGTCTGCCGCTGACCCATGCCGCTGAAGAGGCCCATACCACCCTGGCTCAGGGATGTACTGGTCGGGGTGGTCACGATGGCCACTTCCTCGCCATCGCTCAGGCCCTCCAGGATCTCGGTATACTGATCATTGGCTAGACCTGTACGCACCTGCTTCTCCACCAGTTGCCCGCCTTGTATTACCTGAACAGTGCGGATGCCACGGCTGGTCTTGACCGCTCGGTTGGGAATGTAGAGGGCGCTCTGCCGCTGCTCGACCACGATGTTGGCGGTAGCGGTCATACCCGCCCGCAGGCGCGGATTGGTCTGGCTCAGGGTCACATGAACGAGGTAGGTCACCACGCCGGACTGCATGGTGGCGTTGGGGGCTATGGCCGTCACCTTGCCTCGCAGACGCAGATCCGGCAGGGAGTCCAGGGTGACACTCACGTCCTGGCCGACCTGGACTCTGGCGATGTCTGTCTCGTCAATGTTGGCCTCGATGCGCAGGTTATTGAGATCTACCAGGACAATCAGGGCAGTGGTGCCCACCTGTTCGCCCACGTTGGCGCTGACGCTGGCCACGACCCCGTCGAAGGGAGCCACGATGACCGCGCCGGCAAGATTGGATCGGGCTTGCTCCACAGCGATCTGCGACGACTTCACGGCGTTCTCCAGGATCTGCAAGTCGGTTTCCGTGCTGCCGGCGATAGCCTTGGCGTAGTTGGCCTGGGCCGACTGATAATCCAGAGTCGCCTGCTGGAGGGATGCGGCCTGAGGCGTCAGGCCCACGTCGTTGCGCCAGGCCACCTTGTCGTAGTCGCTCTGGGCCTTTTGCAGATTGAGGGTCGCCTTCTCCAGGTTGACCTTGGCGATGGTGAGGTCTTCCTTCTTGGGGCCTTGCTTGGCTTGCTCCAGCTTGAGGCGGTTGTTCTCCAGGGTGATCAGATTCTGGGCCAGCGTGTACTCCAGGTCGGTGGTATCGAGGCGGGCCAGCACAGCGCCGGCCTTGACCATATCGCCCACCTTGACGTTTAGCTCTTTCAGCTTGCCGCCGCTCTTGAAGGAGAGCCTGGCCTGATTGATGGGGACGAGCACGCCCGTGGTGTTCACCGTGGCCTCCAGATTGCCCCGCTGCGCGCTCACCAGGCGCACAGTCGGCGCGGCAGCCGCGGCTGACCTGCCGTTGACGACCTTATTGTAGCCCAGGTAGCCGCCGCCAACAGCCACGACGAAGATGGCAGCGAGCAGCACAAGCCGTCCCAGCACTCCGAGAATGGCCCGTAGTACATGGCCAGCGGTTTCGAGTCTCTGCACGATGGGTTCCTCCTTGCTTGATTATACTCCGTAGTCCGTAATCCGTAATCCGTAGTCCGTAATCCGTAGTGCGTATCCCGCATCCCATATTCCGTATCACGTATCACGCATTCCGTATCACGTATCCCGCATCCCGTATCACGTTTCACGCACCACGCATCCCGTATCCTCCGTCTGGTATCACATATCCCGTTCCCTGTACCCCGCCTCCTGCACCGCCGCCGTCCATCCCTTCTCATCTCCGCCGCGCGTCCACAGGACGGCGCCAAAGCCCAAGGCGGCAGCAACCCCGGCGACGATCCAGCCAAGGTAGGGCAAAATGCTGGCCAGGAAGAGGAGCACCGCACCGACCCAGAGGTGGAAGAGGGGGCCGCGGCCATGCAGACGAACGAGGCCGCTCGCGCCCGCCCCCAGTGCCAGGGCGATGGCTACCAGACCAATGGCCGTTGCCGCGTACACGGTCAGCGCAATGACGAGGAGCAATGGCCAGCCGACCACATTGATGAAGATCAAGAAGACCAGGATACCTGCGGTCAGATAGCCCATGAGACCGATGGTGAAGGCGAGGAGTCGCTGGCTCCAGCCGTTGGATAGGACGTCGGCCACGGTGCGCACCCGCCGCGGTAGGAGGAGAAGGGCGACCGCAGCCGGAATGAACATGGCCAGAAAGGAGCCGAGATACCACCAGACGCCTGCTATCCCCTCCCGATGGAGGCCAAAGGGCCGCAGCCAGAAGATGCTTGGACGCAGGCGCGTCTCCGGCGGCGTGGCCAGAGCACGCCCAAGCACTGGCGGCAAACCGGCCCGGGGGTCGACGCGCATCGTCGGCAGAGGCCACAGACCGTGAATCCGTTGTTGCGGCAGAACAAACGCCACCAGGTAAATGACAATGGCGCTAAGGACCAGCAGCCCTGCAACGAAGAGTACAGTTCGTCTACTCATGAGTTGCTACCACCCACAATGATGATCGGCGGCCTGGCCAGGACCTGGACAAGCAGGGCGGAGACGGCCACCAGCACGAGTGATACACCGATGAGGAACTCACTCTGCACGCTCTGCCCGAAAGCAGAGGTTGCGCCCAACAAGCTGGCAGGATCGCCCAGGTCAATGAGGCCTGCCCATTCAGCCACCGCGCGAGGCAGTGTTAGCAGAGAAACGCCTTTTTGCACGGCGAGCTGGCGCAGCAGAACAAGCGCGCCGACCGCTCCGACCATGGGGGCCCAGGCCTGCCCCGCGTGCTGACGCCACCAGGCGAGCCGCCCGCCGGCACGGCGGTCCGGCAGACCCTCCATGACCCGTGTGATCAGGCCGACCGGTGCAGTGGCGGGGGGCAGGCGGCGCATGAGCAGAGCGATGCGCTCCACATCAGCCCGGAAGGCGCGGCAGGATGGGCAGGCGGCCAGATGGGCGGCCACGTCTGTTGGAAGGGTCAGCACCTCTGGATCGCGGTCGAGCATGCGCTGGATCGCCTCGCGCACCGCGGTGCACGTCATGCCTTTTCCTCTCATCCTGTCCTCCATCGCCACAGAGCGATGCTCTCGCTCTGTCCACACTATATATACTCGACATGAACCGAA
>DAOUCN010000100.1:0-2800 GCA_034431995.1 Chloroflexota bacterium
CTGCGCTCTCAGTCCATATGAACACACGATCGCGGACGTGACACGCCCGATCCTGTCTCAGGGCATCGAAAGCAAGGGCGACATTGTCATAGAGGATGACGTGTGGCTGGGTCTGGGCGTGAAGGTGCTTGACGGCGTGACCATCGGCAAAGGCTCGGTGATCGGAGCAGGCGCGGTCGTTACCACGAGCATCCCGCCATACAGCATAGCGGTGGGCATACCGGCGCGCGTCACACGCAAGCGCGGCGGACAGCCAACCCGCGGGACGATGACGCGATCTGACGTGGAGGCAGAGTGAAGCGTGGCCCGTAGACTGCTGGCTGCCGCGCTGGCGGGTTTGATCGGCTTCTTGGCCGTTGTGGCCTGCGCCGGGACGGTGGGCGTCACCTGGGACGAGGCCATCTACATGCGTTCCGCCCGCCGCTACGTGGCGTGGCTGTCTCTCCTGCGCCAGAGCCTCACCAGGGGCGACGCCGGCGCAGCGCTACGCGGGGAGGCGATTCAAGAGTATTGGAGTGTACCGATTCGGGAGATGGATGCCACGCCGTCCGACAGAGCTGGGGTCGAGGACATCCATCCACCCCTGATCAAGCTGGCAGGCGGCCTGTCATGGAGGTTGCTCGGCAGCAGCGTCGGTGAGCTCTTGGCTTTCCGCCTAGTGAGCGGCGTTCTTTTCGGGCTCCTCCTTGCTGTCCTCTTTGCGTGGACACATGAGGTGTATGGGCGGCTCGCAGCTGTGGCCGCCGTGCTGGCGCTGGCACTCATGCCACGCTTCTTTCTGCAGACCAATCTGCTGGCACTTGACATGCCGCTGGCTAGCTTCTCGGTGCTTGCCACATACATCTACTGGAAGACGGCGGCGCGACCAGGCCTCATCTGGGCTGTGCCCTTTGGCGCTGTCTGGGGACTGGCAATGGCTACCAAGAACGGAGGATGGCTGCTTCCCGTCGGCATCATCATCTGGGCGCTTCTTCACGATCGCAGGCGACTGCTCATGCTGCGCCTGAGCCTCGCTCTCCCGATTGCCGCCGCGCTCTTCGTCGTGCTCTGGCCCTGGCTCTATCACGATACGCTGCACAGGCTGGCCGTGTTCTTTCGCTTCGCCTTTCTCGGCCACGCCGATCTGCTGCAACAGCACACGTATTACCTGGGACGGGTCCACGAGACCCCGCCCTGGCACTATCCTGTCGTCATGATGGGGGCCGTCGTGCCTGCTGGCCTCCTCGTGATGGCCGTGATGGGGATTGCCAGCGTCGTCAGGGACGAGCAAGCCACGAGCACGGGATGGCTCTTGGTACTCAGTACCGTGGGCCCCATGCTGCCCTTCTTGCTTGGCCTCGTGGCCGCATATGACGGCGAGCGGTTGTTCTTGTCCTCGTTCCCCTTCATGGCAGTCCTGGCAGGACGGGGCTTTCTGCGCACGCGGGACGGCCTGTGGCGTCTACTGTGGCGCTGGAGACCCAGACTCACCGCCCGCCGCGACAGCACAGTGTTGCACAGCCTGCTGACGGTGGCCTTGGCAGGAGGCGTCTTCGTTCCGCCTGCCACGTCCATAGCCCGCGTGCACCCCTACGAGCTTGCCTACTACAGCGAACTGGTGGGGGGCATCCAAGGGGCAGCCCGCCTGGGATTTGAGACCACCTTCTGGGCGGATGGCTATCAAGGTACGCTGGAGTACATCAACGCCTCGGCCTCAGCGGGAGCGACCGTATGGGCAGACGCCTATCAGGTTCTCTGGGCCTACCAGGACCTCGGCAGGCTGAGAAAGGACATCTTCGTCCCTGGCTCTGACCCGCGCGATCCTGGAGTCGGTGCGCTGGCAATCGTGCAGGCCCGGCAGTCACGCTACTTTCCCGCTATCGCCGAGCTTGTCAGCAGACACGAGCCGGCATTCAGCGTCAGAGTGCAAGGGATACCGTTGGTAATGGTGTATCGAACCCGCTGAGAGACATGTTAGGGAATTGAGATGAAAGCCAAAACGTGTGTGGTGTGCGCCCTTGCTGTCGCTCTCTGCCTCTTGGGCGCGCCCATTGCCTGCGCCGACGATAGCCCAGGATCCGATTTTCCGTACCGCGTCTATTTGCCCGTTGTCATCAAAGTGGACGCCCCGCCCACCCCCATCACCGTCAGTTTCCAGCAAGGAATCGCTGGCTACGCCGGCACCGCGGACACGTACATCAGTTCCTATGGCGATCTCTACGCCCCTCACGGTAGCGAGCCGATTCTCGCCGTGCGCTGGGAGCGGTCTCAGGTGGCAGATGCCGAGGCGGGTCTCATTCTGTTCGACCTGACGACCATACCGAGCACAGCCACCATCCAGTCGGCGACCCTGAGTCTCTACATCACCAAGCGGAACAACGCCAATTCCATGACCTTGGCGGCCTATCGTGTACTTCGTCCATGGCTGCCCAACGAAGCGAACTGGTTCTTCGCCACTGCATCCTCTGCCTGGACCGTCCGTGGCTGCAACGGCATTGGCAGCGATCGCGAAGGCGTAGCCCTTGGCTCAGTCAGCATGAGCCAAGTTGGTATCTGGATTGACTACGCGATTGGCTCTGTCGTCCAGGACTGGGTGCGCGATCCCGTCTCCAACGTCGGCCTCGTCCTGAAACCCGTAGGCCAAGCGAGCACTCCTTCCGTTCGCTTCGAGCTAGCCTCATCCCGTTTCCCGTCGTGGACCTTCCGTCCGCGCCTGACGGTGACCTACGTCCTGTTACCCTATGCCTCGCCGACCCCCACGAGAACAGCAACACCAACGGCAACACCATCGCCCACACCCACCGCTCCATCAGCATCACCC
>DAOUCN010000101.1:0-1972 GCA_034431995.1 Chloroflexota bacterium
AGCCCCGCCTGCTTGACGATCTCAGGCACGGCCTCTTCCCACTCGATGGCCATGATGTGCACCCCCACCACGCCCGCTATCTCCCGCATCTGCTGGATGATCTCCACGCAGATCTTGATGCCCTCTTCCCGCCACCGTTCCTTGGGCGTGCCCTGCATGCGGTTGAGCACCTCGTCGGGCACGTCCAAGCCGGGCACCTCGTTCTTCATGTAGCGGGTCATGCCGGGCGACTTGAGTGGCCCAACGCCGGGCAAGATGTAGAGCTGCTTGTCCACACCCAGGTCGCGTACCATCTCCATGAACTTCTTGAACTTCTCCACGTTGTAGACAAGCTGCGTCTGGATGAAATCGGCACCGGCGCGTGCCTTCTTGGCCAGGCGCAATGGCCGCCACTCAAACGGATCGGCAAAGGGATTCTCGGCGGCGCCGATGAAGAAGCGCGGCTCGACGCCCTTGATCTCCTCGCCACAGCAGAACTTCCGGGCGTCGCGCAGGTCTTTGACCATCTGCACCAGCTGCAGCGAGTCGAGATCGTATACGTTCTTCGCCGTGGCGTGGTTGCCGAACTTCTGGTGATCTCCGGACAGGCACAGGAGGTTCCTGATGCCCAGAGCGAAGGCTCCCAGCAGGTCGGATTGCATGGCCAGGCGGTTGCGATCGCGGCAGGTCATCTGGATGATCGGCTCCAGCCCCTCGCTGAGGGCAATAACACCGGCGGCAATACTCGACATACGCACGATGGCCGTCTGATTATCGGTGATATTGGCCCCTTCTGCGTAGTCTTTCAGGATGCGGGCTTTCTTGCGGATCACCTCGGCATCGGCGTTCTTGGGCGGGCCCAGCTCGGCGGTGACGGCGAAATTGCCGGCCCTCAGCATACGCTCCAGTCTGCTTCCAGATTTCCAGCCGTTTGTCCCATCGCTCATTGTTGCTCTCCCCCGGATGTCGGGCAGAATGCCCGATCCACAGTATCCCAGAAACGGGTGGTCTCCCCGTTGGGCGTTGTTGCTTTGCCTGGGAAGCCCGAGGCCAAAGCCGTCGGGCTAAGAGGCAAAGCATCCTGGAAGGATACTCAATCTCCAGGGCGCTTTCAGCGTCCTTCGTCCTTTCAGCCTGGGGGTTTAGTCCCAGGCCCTCCGGCGGTGAATGAACAACACCCACGGGGGAGACTGTCCAGAAACGTCGGCCATGGAAAGCCGACCTACGCGTGCTCCAACATCAGGTCCTCACGGGCGATGCGCCGAGGGCCGCCATCACGGGCGGTGGACCAATCCTTCGGTGGCGTGATCTCCAACAGCTTCTCAAGCTGCCCACGTTCCTTCATGCGCGTGACGATCATGTCCCAGGCGCAGTCGGTTTCCTTATTGATCTCACACTTGCCGCCCGACGAGCCGCCACACGGCCCATTGAGCAGGCTCTTGGAGCAGCGGGCGATGGGGCAGATACCCGCCGTCTTATCCAGAATGCAGTTGCCGCAGGCAGCACAGCGCTCGGCCCAGATGCCCGCCTCAATGGGCATCCCCAGGAACGATGTATTCAGGCCGGGCAAGACGATGGCGTCTGGGTAACGCTGGGCAATGGCCTGGGTGCCAATGCCGCAGCCCAGCCCCAGGATGGCCTCGTAGCGGCCCACCTGCTCCTTGATCTCGTCCAGGTATTCCCACTCGCATTGGCGCTGCACCACTGCCTGGTCAATCTGCTTGGGATCGCCGTCAATGCGGCTGGCCATGCGCAGCAATGAGGCGAGAATGCCCACCTCTTTCTCCCCACCGGCGAAACACACAGTGACGCACGTGCCGCACCCTACCACCAGGATGCGCTTGTAGGGGGCGATCATCGCCTTGATCTCTTCCAATGGTTTCTGTTCGGCTACAATCATGATTGGCTCCTTCGTGACCGTAGTCCGCCATCCGTATTCCCCAGCCCGTAAGCGGCAGACCGGCACGCCTGCTGCGCAGTACCCATGGCGGAC
>DAOUCN010000102.1:0-4852 GCA_034431995.1 Chloroflexota bacterium
CTCTAGGATCACGCTGGCCAGACGCGAGGTGTCGAAGGCCGGGCTCAGGGGACCAAAGAGGTCATCATAGAGGTCTCGCCGTCGTCGAGGGCTCTCCAGTAGACGGCCACGCCTCTCCTCGCTGAAGGCAGAGCGGACAAAGACGTCGCCCCAGACGGGGACGAAGGCGACGGTCGGGAACTCCCGCCGTACCTCCTCCAGCAGTTCGTTGACCTCGCCTTCGTAGAGGGAGGCAACCACGATGGTGTTGGGCCTGATCTCACGCGCGACCTGGCGGACGACCTGTGCGCCGACCAGTCCCGCCCCGCCGAGAACAAGAATACACGAGTCTGCCATGTGCTCCTCCTTGAGCCATATGTCATGGGGACGCCGCCGTCCCTCTTGTGCCGTTTCCTGGCTCCCGCATAGTACCACCGACGGCAACAGAGTGTCAAGGGTACGCCAACAGTGCCATGTAGGTCGGCTGTGCATGCCCATATGTGCCAAGCGGTAGGTATAGAAACCTGCGCGGCCGCGGAAGACTGGATGGGGCAGGGCTGGCGCAGAATGCCAGAGCGGGACTAGGAAACCTCGC
The DNA here is from genome assembly GCA_034431995.1 of Chloroflexota bacterium. GTDB lineage: Bacteria > Chloroflexota > DTOL01 > DTOL01 > DAOUCN01 > DAOUCN01. The sequence goes on from DAOUCN010000102.1 coordinate 575, forward strand.
GCAGGTTGCTCCCGGCTGGCCCTCAGACAGCTCCAAACGACTCCGAGGCATCGCTGGCTCAATCTGCGGGAGGTTGGCGCTATCTTTGCGCCGGCCCTGTGTCCGGGGGTGGGTACTTGACGGGTAGGGTATAATGCAGGTGGAGGTACCCTGTTGTCCCCAGCAGATACAGACCGGATAGAGATACTGGATGGGTGCACGCCGGAGCAACTGCGCACGATGCACCTGGCTGCCGGCATGGGCATCTTCTGGCACTACCGGACAGACTTGCAGTACGAGTCCCTGGTGCGGATTGCGAGCGTCACGGGCGGCCACATAACAGTCGCCCACACCGGCCACGGCACAATCGTTGGCTTCATTGCCCTTCTGCCGCCAGAGGACATGTCGCGGTGGAGCGGCGTGGAAGGCGTGTGGGAATTGGAGGGGATCGAGGTGGCGCGGGCCTGGCGCGGGAGGGGCATCGCCCAGCGCATGGTCGCAGCGCTGTTCGCGTCGGACGTGTGGGAGGACCGCATCGTGATGGCCATGGCCTACCGCTGGTGCTGGGACACGGAGGGGATGGGCCTCGGGATCAACGATTACCTAAATATACTGGACAGGCTATTCGGGCCGTTCGGGTTTCAGCTCTTTCACACCGATGAGCCCAACATCGCCTTCTATCCGGGCAACATTCTGGGAGCGCGCATCGGCAAGCGGGTACGCCCGGAACTACTGCAGGCGTTCACGTCCAGGCTCTGGCTGCACAAAGGCGCAGAGAAAGCGCGGCCGTGAGCGAAGAGACAGGGGCTGGCCCGAGTTGTGACGCCAGGGTCTGAGCAAAGTCAGCTCAACCTGCCGCAGGTTGAGTCCTGCACGCCCGGAGTTGCGAACTCCCGTCGCGGTGTGTGGCTGGAATCAACCTGCGGGCGCTTTTGCGGCCGCCGCCCGCGACTTTGCACACGCCGTGTTGTGATGCCAGGAGATATTCGCATCCGTAGCGTGGATGTGCTATAATAGGGCAGGAATCCAGAGTTCGCAGGCAGGCACGGCAGGCACATGATCGTGGAGTTCACTGTCCGGCAGACCGGGCAAAATGCCCTGGTCAACGTACGAGAGAGCTCGTTCTCACTGATGGTGGACACAGCCACGATCTACAACTTCGACAGGGCTGGTCGGCTCATCGGGGCCTACAAGGGCGGACGCAACTACCTGCGCGGCCTGGACAACCGGGTGCTGGTCAAGTGGGGCGCCGGTCACGGACTGGCCCGTCGCCACCGGCGGCATCTCAGCGAAGAAGAGAAGCAAAGCTTCTTCGCAGACATGCAGGAGCTGGCAGCCTCCGTGGAGGTGGCAATCCGCGAGGGCCGCGTGGACGCCTCTACTGGCGTTATCCCATCCGCTGGCCTGCAACTAGCAGCAGACGCGCTGGCCAGCGTCCGCAGCTACGGCTATCGGGAGTTGCAGGCAGACGCTGAGCGGTTCCGGGCCATCTACAAGCCGGTGAGCATCCTGCCGCCGGACCAATACCTGGCCGTAGTCATTCAGGCGACGGAGGGCTGTTCCTACAACAAATGCACCTTCTGCACCTTCTATAGAGACCGGCGCTTTCGCATCAAGGGTGATGCTGAGTTACGGGACCACGTGCGCGCCGTCATGAGCTTTTTCGGCCCGGCTCTATCGCTGCGGCGGTCGGTCTTTCTGGCCGATGCCAATGCCCTGGTGGTCCCCCAGAATCGGCTGTTGAGTCTCCTCGACCTTCTCAACGCCGAACTCCCAATCATCCCCGCGCGCTCGGAAGGCAACCTGGCAGACTGGAAAGCACGGCATCCCTATGTCTTGCACGGCATCTATTCTTTCGTGGACGCCTTCACGGGACACAGGAAGTCTGCTGCCGATTACCGTGCCCTGGCCGAGCGCAACGTGCGGCGCGTGTACATCGGGCTCGAGAGCGGCGATGATGCTCTCCTGGCCTTCCTGCGCAAGGGGACGACTACAGCCACGATCCTGACCGCCGTCGAGGCGATCAAGGGCGGGGGATTGGATGTCGGCGTCATCCTGATGCTGGGCGTCGGTGGGCGGCGTTTCGCCGCCGACCATGTGCGCTGCTCGATCGCCGTGCTAAACGCCATGCACCTGGGCGAGAGGGACATGATCTACTTCTCGCCGCTGGTGGCAGATACGGGCTCGGAGTACGCCCGCCTGGCGGCGAAACAGCGGGTGCAGCCGCTGAGCGCTGCCGAGATGGACGAGCAGATGACTGCCATCCGATCAGGATTGCGCTTTGCCGATGGGGCACGGCTGCCGAAGATCGCCGTCTACGACATGCGCGAGTTCATCTACTGAGTCGTCGCTGGCTCAGACTGACACACGACGCAGTGCTGGGGAGACAGACTATGCCAGGACGCATTTCTGTGCTGGAAGCCCGCTGCAAGGGCTGCCAGCTTTGCACCACCGTTTGTCCCAAGAAGCTCGTGGGCATGGCGAAGCACTTCAACGCCCTCGGCTATCACCCATCCGAGTTCGTTGATCCCGAGGGCCAGTGCACAGGGTGCATGCTCTGCGCCCTGATCTGCCCCGAAGCAGCCATCACCGTTTATCGTAGTGAGACGAAGAAGCAGTAGCGGAGTCTGGCGATGAACTACCAGGCTGCAGCACGGAAGCTGCCTGTCCTGACGACAGGCCAGGGAAGCTGTCGGGCTGCCCGTCCCCTGGACTGCCAGCGCAGGCTGGCCGACGGGCCAGGGAAAGAGCAAAGCCCTCGGGTCGAGTCGGCAGCCCCGAGGGGCTCCGCTCTCTGAGCACGGAGCTTCCGGCTCCGTGGCCTTCTGGAGGGAGGGCAGATGGCCAGAGTCTTGATGAAGGGCAACGAAGCCATCGCCGAGGCGGCCATCCGAGCAGGCGTGGAAGCCTATTTCGGCTATCCCATCACGCCGCAGACAGAGCTGCTGGAGTACATGTCGCGACGGATGCCCGAGGAGGGGCGGGTATTCTTGCAGGCCGAGAGCGAGCTGGCCGCCATCAATATGGTCTACGGCGCGGCCTGCACTGGTGCGCGCGTGATGACCTCGTCGTCCAGTCCAGGCATCAGCCTGATGCAGGAAGGTATCTCGTACATCATCTGCTCCCGCGTGCCGGCCGTTGTGGTGGACATGGTGCGAGGGGGGCCTGGCCTCGGCAATATTCAGCCATCCCAGGGCGACTATTTCCAGTTGGTGAAGGGCGGTGGGCACGGAGACTACCACCCCATCGTGCTGGCCCCGGCGTCGGTGCAGGAGGCAGCCGACCTGACCGTCCTGGCTTTCGACCTGGCCGAGCGCTATCGTCACGTGGCTGTCGTGATGGGCGATGGCCTCATTGGCCAGATGATGGAGCCCTGTATCTTGCCGCCGCCACGCCCCCCGCGGACCACACGGCCCGAGTGGGCGGTATATGGAGCGGAGGGCCGCCAACGGCGGATCATCACCTCGCTGTTCCTCGTGCCTGAGGAGCTTGAGGAGGTGAATCTGCATATCCAGGCGGTACAGAAGGAGATCTGCGCCCACGAGCAGCGCTACGCCCAGTACATGATGCAGGATGCCCAGTTCGTGGTCGTGGCCCACGGCATGATGGGGCGCATCGCTCAGACAGCGGTGAAGAAGGCTCGCGAGCTGGGCATTCCGGCGGGGCTTTTCCGGCCCATCAGCCTCTATCCGTTCCCCAAGGACCGTCTCGAGGAGATCAGTGCGCGCAGTGCCGGCTTCCTGGTGGCTGAGATGAGCGCCGGCCAGATGATCGAGGATGTGGAACTGGTGGTACGGGGACGCGCCCCTGTGCATCTCTTCAGCAGGATGGGGGGCGTCGTTCCTGTCCCCGAAGAACTGCTGGCGGCCATTCAGCGCCTGGCGCAGGATGTGCCGGCGCACGAGGCAACCACATCGGCGTAGGCTCGCCATACACACAACACACCAAGGAGGACACACAATGGATCCCAAACTCAAGCCCCTAATGGATTCGCTGAACACAGACCTGGCGGAAGAACTGGCTGCCATCGTGCAGTACATGTGGCACCACATCATGGTCGTAGGCAAGGAAAGCCCGGCCATCTCGGACATGTTCGAGGACACCTCGAAGGACGAGATGAAGCATGCCGAGCTGCTGGCGGAGCGGCTGGACTACTATGGCGTTGTCCCAACCACCAAGCCGTCGGACATCAAGGTTGGCGGCAATCTCACTAAGATGATCCAGGATGACCTGGCTGGTGAGGAAAAGGCTATCGCGTTGTACAAGGAGCACATCAAGCTGGCCGCTGACTTGGGCGAT
>DAOUCN010000103.1:0-14484 GCA_034431995.1 Chloroflexota bacterium
GTACCAGATGCCCGTCATCATCCTCTCCGATTTCGCCATGTCCAATCGCGTGGAGACCGTCCCCTCATTCGATCTTTCGCGCGTACGACGCCAGGAACGTCTTCTGTGGTCGCCCGATGGCCACGGGGAAGACACATACAGACGTTACGCCCTGACTGCGGACGGCATCTCACCCATGTCTCTGCCGGGCACAGGCGGCGGCAGCTACACCGCTGAGGGCCTCGAGCACGATGAGAGCGGCGCACCCGGCTACGATCCTGAGCTGCATACAACGATGATGGAAAAGCGCTTCCGCAAGCTCCATCACGCCGCTGACGAAATCAGGACCTGGCCTTATAGCATCTGGCGCTACGGCGATCCAGAACCCGAGGTCGGTATCATCGGCTGGGGATCAACCTACGGCCCGGTGCGTGAAGCCGTTGACAGGGCCCTCGCCAGCGGCATGAAGGTCGCCGCTTTCTATCCCCGCTTCTTGTCACCATTGCCTGAAGACGAGATCAGGCGATTCGTCTCCAGGCTCAAGGCTGTCATCACACCCGAGCTCAACTTCAGAGGCCAACTGGCGGATCTCCTCCAGTCGCGCTTCTGCCAACAGGTCCACCGCCTGACCAAGTACACAGGCCAGGCCTTCGCCACCAATGAGATCTATCGCCAGATCGCCGCCGTGTACAGCGAGTGGGTCGTGCCCCGGCCCAGGGCCAGCGTGAAGTAGGCGGGACAGGACTTCATTCAGCGATCGTGAGGAGACACGCATGCCAAACATTGCTGTCCGCGAAGAGAAGAGAACATACGCGCCTGCCGACTACCGCAGCGACGTCAAGCCTATCTGGTGTCCCGGATGCGGGGATTTTGGCGTTCTGAGTGCCTTCTACAAGGCCCTGGCCGACCTGGAGATTCCGCCGGAGCAGGCGGTCATCGCCTCAGGCATCGGCTGTTCGGGCCGTTTCCCCGCCTTCGTCGAAGCCTACGGCTTCCATGGCGTTCATGGCCGCGCCTTGCCTTTGGCTACTGGCATCAAGGCCGCCAACCCTGAGCTGATTGTCTGCGCTGTGGGAGGCGACGGCGACGCTTTCAGCATCGGCGCAGGGCACGTTCCCCACGCCGCTCGCCGCAACGTGAACATCACCTACATCGTCATGGACAATGAGATCTACGGGCTTACTAAGGGCCAGCCGTCGCCAACCAGCCCCCTGGGCATGGAACGCAAGGCTTCACCCTATGGCACGGTGGACACACCGCTCAACCCTATCCTGATGGCCCTGGCCTACAATGCATCCTTTGTCGCGCGCGGCTTCTCTGCTCGCCCAAAGGAGCTGACCGACCTCATCAAGCTTGGCCTAACCCACAGGGGATTCTCGTTTATCCAGGTTCTCAGCCCGTGCGTCACGTTCTTCGACACCTACGAGCACTTCAAGCAGGTGACAGCGCCCATCCCTGCCGACCATGATGTCACAGATAGGCGGCGGGCCATGGAGCTGGCTCTGGATGAGCAGACCTTGTACCTGGGTGTCTTCTATGCCGTTGAGCGCCCCACCCTAGACGACAGCCGCCGCACGCTCCAGACCAAGGCGCGCGGTGATGGCGAGTTCTCCCTTGAGCGACTGATTGCCCGCTTCAGGACTTAGGCGCTAACCTCCCGCAGTTGGCAACCTGCGGGAGGTTAGCATTTGAGAATCTCGGGAGGTGTGCAGTGGCGTACAAGAACTACATCGGTGGAAAGTGGGTGGAGTCGCACACAGGGCAGGTTTTCGCCAGCATCAACCCTGCCAACAGCGAGATCCTGGGCGAGGTCACCCGTTCTGACGCCGAAGACCTGGACGCTGCCGTGCGCGCCGCACACGCTGCCTTCGAGCCCTGGCGCAAGACGCCGGCACCGAGACGAGCCGAGCTGTTGTACCGACTGGGCGCACTCCTGATTGAACACAAGGAGGAGTTGTCCCGCTTCCTGACCATGGAGATGGGCAAGGTCCTGCCCGAAGCCCGCGGCGACGTCCAGGAAGCCATTGACATGGCGTACTATATGGCGGGCGAGGGCCGCCGCCTGTTCGGCTTCACCGTCCCGGCCGAGCTGCCAAACAAGTTCGCCATGTGCGTGCGCGATCCTGTCGGCGTCGTTGGCGTCATCACCCCCTGGAACTTTCCTATCGCCATCCCGTCGTGGAAGATCTTCCCCGCGTTGATGGCTGGCAACACGGTCGTCTTCAAGCCAGCTAGCGATACGGCTATCCTGGGTGCCAGGTTCGTGGAGCTGGTGGAACGGGCCGGTTTCCCGCCCGGCGTGGTGAATCTCGTCCTCGGCCCAGGCGGCGTGGTGGGCGATGCACTGGTAGACCATCCCCTGGTGCGCGCCATCTCCTTCACAGGTTCAACGGAGATGGGCACGAATGTCAATGTCCGGGCCGCTCGCTCTCTCAAGCGTGTCCATCTGGAGATGGGCGGCAAGAACGCCATCACGGTCATGGATGACGCCGATCTCGACCTGGCCGTGGAGGGCATCCTGTGGAGCGCGTTCGGCACCACGGGCCAGCGATGCACGGCCTGTAGCCGCCTCATCGTGCACGAAGCCGTGAAGAAGCCTCTGCTGGACAAGCTCTTGCCCCGCACAGAAGCCCTGCGCCTGGGCGACGGCCTGCTGCCCACCACGGACGTTGGGCCGGTTATCAATCAGCGGCAGCTTCACGCCATCCACAGCTACATGGACGTAGCAAGGCAGGATGGCGCCAGCATCTTGACGGGTGGCTACATCTACGCCGAAGGCCCATGCGCCAAGGGCTTCTTCTACAAGCCCACCCTCCTGGACAACGTGACTCCCTCCATGCGCGTGGCCCAGGAAGAGATCTTCGGCCCCGTGCTGTCCATCATTGCCGTCAAGAGCCTCGACGAGGCCATTGCCATGAACAACAGCACGAGCTATGGCCTGTCCAGCTCCATCTATACGCGGGACGTCAATCGGGCATTCACGGCCATACGGGACATGAGCACGGGCATCGTCTACGTCAACGCGGGGACAATCGGCGCCGAGATCCAGTTGCCCTTCGGCGGCACCCGCGGCACCGGCACGGGCCACCGGGAAGCGGGCATCGCAGGCCTGGATGTCTTCACCGAGTGGAAATCCATCTACGTGGACTTCAGCGGCAAGCTGCAGAAGGCGCAGATAGACACGCATTAAGGGGAGGTTGATGTGAGCGACGTGTATGACATCATTATCATCGGCGCTGGGCCCGGCGGCTATGTAGGGGCTATCAGGGCGGGCCAATTGGGTCTCAAGGTCGCCCTGGTGGAGAAGGAACATCTCGGCGGCACGTGTCTGAACGTGGGCTGCATCCCCACCAAGGTGTTGCTGCGCACAGGGGAGATTCTGACCCTTGCGCAGCGCGGCTCTGACTTCGGCGTGGCTGGCGACAATGTGCGCCTTGACCTGGCCAAGGCCATAGCCCGCAAGGACGAGGTGGTGCTGGGCCTGCGCCGGGGCGTTGAGGGCCTCATGACCAAGAACAAGGTCACCGTGATGAAGGGCACGGCTACCATTGGCGCCCCTGGCAAGGTCATCGTGGACGGCAAGGAGGGCAGGCAGGAGCTTGACGGACACAATATCATCGTCGCCACGGGCTCAGCCGCCAAGAGCCTGCCAGGCATGGCCATAGATGAGCAGACCATCATCTCTAGTACGGGCGCGCTGAGTCTGAACAGCGTGCCCCAGCACATGGTCATCATTGGTGCCGGCGCCATCGGCGTCGAGTTTGCATCGCTGTACCAGGAGTTCGGCAGCAAGATCACCCTGATTGAGGTCTTGCCACAGATTCTACCCCTGGAAGACAGCGACTGCGCGGTCGAGCTGTCCCGTGCCTTTCGCACTCGCGGCATACGCATGTTGGTGAGCACGAAAGTGGGCGCGGTAAAGGTGTCCGAGCATGGGGCGACGGTCCAGGTGACAGGCTCCGACGGGGTAGCAGAGGAGATCCCCGCCGACAAGGTGCTCATGGCTGTGGGGCGACGGCCGGTGACGGAGGGCCTGGGCCTGGAAGCCATCGGGGTGAAGACGGACCGCGGTTTCGTCGTGGTTGACGGGCGCATGCGCACCAATGTACCCGCTATCTTCGCTATCGGCGACTGTGTCACCGTGCAAGGTATGGGCGCCCATCTCCAGCTCGCCCACGTGGCCTCGGCCGAGGGCATTCTGGCAGTCGAGACCATTGCCGGCCACGATGTGCGTCCTTTGGACTACGATGCGGTGCCCCGCTGCGTCTACTCCCGCCCGGAGGTGGCGAGCATAGGGTTGACGGAAGCGCAGGCGCTGGAGCGCGGGTACCAGGTGAAGACAGGCAAGTTCCCCATGCGCGCCTGCTCCAAGGCTTCCATCCTCGGCGAGCGCACCGGCATGGTCAAGATTGTGGCAGACGCAAAGTACGGAGAGCTTCTGGGCGTGCACATGGTGGGGCCGATGGTCACGGAGCTTGTTGCCGAACTTGTGGTGGCGAAGCGCCTCGAAGCTACGGCCGAGGAGCTAGCCCGCAGCGTCCACCCCCACCCGACTGTCTCCGAGGCGGTAAAAGAAGCGGCTCACGCAGTACTTGGCGGGGCTATCCACTTCTAGGTATTGGCGGGGACGTGATTGGTGTATGCCCGCGGTGTCTGCCGCGGGCATGTTTCTTGGCGGCGAGACGCTGCGCCCATTCCAGACAGCATCACGTGGACGGCCACGACTCCGTCGTCGCAACCTCCCGTCCCCAACACGCCGCGTTCCGAGGACGCAGTCGTTAGGCTCCACACGGCTGACTGCCGTGGCTAGCTCGTGCCCGCTGAGCCCACGTACTCGAGCCGCCGCGCCTGCAACGTCTCATGCAGGGCCTGCCGGTCCTCGCCATACGTCCACAACACGGGAATCCACGACAGAGCACCCAGCAGCTTGGGCAGAGGCACCAACAACAGCATCATCGTCACCACACCCACGCGGTCGGCCACGAAGCCCGAAAACGAGACCATGATCGCGCCCAAGACACCGACTACCATGTCTATAGAGGCGCGGCCGGTAGCCCTCAACTCTGGCCGCAAGACGGCCTGGGCAATGGGCCATCGGGCGCCCGTGTCCACACTGCTGAGAGCGATGCCTGCAATCATGCCGAAGATGAACAGATACTGCGTGTTGCTGCTGCCAACCCCGATGAGGGCGGCCAGCGCGGGGACTGTTACCGTCAGACCCACCAGGGCCATCACGGGACGCCCGCGCCGATGGTAGCGTTGCTCAAGGACATCGCCCAGCCAGCCGAACAACAGATGCCCCGTCAAATTGCCGACTGCCATCAGGGCCACGATGATGAACCCCGATCCACTCAGGCCAATGCTATCCAGCCAGGTGAAGGCCCAGCCGTACAGGATAGACAGTGACAGGTTGTCTATGGCAGTGTGCACAAGGAGAACCCACCAGGTGCGCACCTTGGCAATGACCGGAAGGTCGGACAGGCGGAAGGCATAGCGGGCGACCATGTCCTCGTTGATCACATCGCTCAGCTCGGGCTCTGCCGAACCACGAGGCGGGTCATTCACGACAAGCAGCAGCAAGCCCGTGAATGAGCTGGCCAGCCCCATGACGACGAAGCCTGTGCGCCATGCCTCTGGGCTAGCCACGGCGATGGCCGGCAAGATGCCGAAAGCAGCGATGCTGCCCGTGAAGCTCACCGCCGCCATGATGCCCGCTGCCCGTCCTCGCTCTTTGCTGCTGAACAGGTCGCTCAGCAGCGAAAAAGCCGTCGGCCACAGCACCCCCAAGCCCAGTGAAGACATAACGCGGACGGCCACGAGTTGCGGTAGGCTATCCACCAGCCCAACCGCTGCCGTCCACAGTCCCCAGATGCCAGTAATGAGGACCAGAAGAGCCTTGCGCGAGAAGTGGTCTGCAACATAGCCCCAGAAGGGCAAGGTGAGCGTGCGGACAACCCCCGCAATGCCCAACACCGGCCCCAACTGGCCCACCGTCAGGCCCAGCGTGCGATGCATGTTGGGCCACAGGACGGATAGAGCCTGGTCTTCGCTGCTATCCACAAAAGCAGCAGACGACAGCGCCAGAACCGACGCCCAGCGACGCTTTGGCCTGGCCTGCACTGCTGCCGAGGGTGCCTCCCCAGGGATCGTGGGCTCAGCCATGTGAGGAGACCTCCTTGCTTGATGAGAAGACTCAGGCAGTGGCGTTCAACGCTGCTGCTGCCGCTGCCACGCCAGCTCCACCTGGGCAAGCATACCCTTCTCGCTTCAGCAGGCTTTCCAGCGCACCCAGACACAGCAGCACATTGGCCTTGGAAGCCGAATACCCCATCAGCCCGATTCTCCAGATCTTACCAGCCACCGGCCCCAGACCGCCGCCGATCTCGATGTTGAACTCGTCCAGCAGGGCCTTGCGCACACGGGCATCGTTGACGCCTTCGGGGACGCACACGGTTGTCAGGCTGGGCAGTCTGTGCGCTGGATCAGCAAACAGCTTGAGTCCCATGGCTTCGAGGCCGGCAACGAGTGCGCGCGCCATTCGCTGGTGACGAGCAATACACGCTTCCAGGCCCTCCTCAAGGGTCAGGCGCAAGGCCTCATGAAGCCCATACACCAAGGGAACGGGGGCCGTGTGATGGTAGCCGCGCGGCGTTCCCAGCCAGTACTTCTCCAGCAGCGTCAGGTCCAGATAGAAGCTCGGTATGGGCGTCTTGCGGGCACGGATCACCGCCATGGCCCGATCGTTGACCGCGATCGGGCACACGCCAGGCGGCCCAGACAGACACTTCTGGCTGCCAGAGTAGCAGAAGTCTATCCCCAACTTGTCCACCGGCAAGTCGGTGCAGGCGAGGGAAGAGACTGCATCCACGATGAACAACGCCCCATGCTCGCGCGTCATGCGGCTGATGTCCTCTAGCGGCTGCTCCACGCCCGTTGAGGTCTCGCCATGGACGACAGCCACCGCTTTCACCTTCTCTTGCCTGAGAACGCGCTCGATGGCGTCCGGCGCGATGGCCCTACCCCACTCGACCTCCACTTTGACAACGCGTGCGCCCAAGCGTTCGGCGATGCTCACCATGCGCCCGGCGAAGTACCCCCCCACTGCCACCACCACGGTGTCGCCTGGCTCGATCAGATTGGTGAAAGCGGCCTGCATGCCAGCCATGCCGCCGCCGGGCAATTGGATGGTAAGGGCGTTGTTGCTTTGGAATACCTGCCCCAGCATGGCGCGCACGTTGTCCATGATAGCGCTGAAAGCCGGATCCATGTGTCCCATCAGGGGCGCGCTCAGGGCGCGCACCACCTCCGGCGGCATAGACGACGGCCCAGGCCCCAGGAGAATGCGCGGAAAAGGAGCGACGGGTGTAATGCTCACGTGTGAACCCCTCCTCGTTGTGTAGTCAGACCTGCCCAGGGGTGAATGAACGGAAGCTCATGAAGACGAGAACGCGCTCGTCCTCGAAGACGATGCTGGCCGGCGCGGCCCGTCGCACGATACGGCAGAAGATGCAGTCGTCAGGCACGCGACCTATTCCTGCTCTGCCCAGCGCAGCGTCGCTTCCTCTGCCTCGAAGCCGATGGTTCTGTGTGTCCCGTCGCAGAGCGGCTTCGTCTTGGAGTGCCCGCACCTGCAGAGAGAAATGCGCGGCCTCTCGATCCGCGTTGCTTTTCCGTTCTCATCTATCAAGATCACGACCCCACACGCCATGCGGTAGGGGCCATTCTTCCCCGCCTGGATCTCTTGCACAGCCATCACCACGCCTCCGCTAGATTGTCTCGACGCTCATGGCAACGGCTTCTCCGCCGCCGAGGCAGAGCACGGCCAGGCCACGTCTGGCCCGGCGCTCGACCATGGCATAGAGCAGAGTAGTCAGGACGCGGGCGCCGCTGGCGCCAATCGGATGCCCTAGGGCGATCGCTCCGCCGTGGATGTTGACTTTGTCCCAGTCCCAGCCAAGCTCCTTGCCGTCGGCAAGCACCTGGGCAGCAAATGCTTCGTTGACCTCCAGGAGATCATAATCATCCAGCTTCTCACCGGTCCGTTCCATCAGCCTGCGCACGGCGATGACCGGGGCGTAGAAGAGCATCTTCGGCTCGGTGGCGGCATGGGTGTAGCCTACGATGCGGGCCATCGGCTTCAGTCCCTGCCTGCGCGCCACGTCCCAACCGCAGACGGCCACGGCTGCTGCCCCGTCGGTGATGCCCGGAGCGTTGCCGGCCGTCACCGTGCCCCCTTCCTTGAAAGCGGGACGGAGCTTAGCCAAGGCGTCCAGGCTCGTGTCCGCGCGCGGACATTCGTCAGTGTCAAAGACGATGGGGGGACCCTTCCGTTGCGGTATCTCGACGGGGACAATCTCGGCCTTGAAATGACCACCGCTGATGGCCGCCAGAGCCTTCTGGTGGCTGCTGAGGGCAAAACGGTCCTGTTCCTCGCGCGTGATGCCGAACGTCTCGGCGATGTACTCGGCGGCCATACCCATGTGGGCATTCTGAAATGAGCACCAGAGGCCATCGTGCACTGTGGCGTCAATCAACTCCCCGTTGCCCAGGCGGTAGCCAGTGCGAGCCTGCTTGAGGAGGTACGGCCCCATGTTCATGCTTTCCATGCCGCCTGCCACGATGATGTCGGCGTCACCCGCCTTGATGGCCTGGGCAGCGAACATGACGGTCTTCAGGCCCGATCCGCACACCTTGTTGACGGTCGTGGCGCCCACGGTCGGAGGCAATCCAGCCCGCAGCGCAGCTTGACGAGCTGGTGCCTGCCCGATGCCCGCCGATACTACATTGCCCATGAGAACCTCGTCCACCTGCTCGGGCTGGACCCCTGCACGTTCGAGGGCTGCCTTGATGGCCACAGCGCCCAGCACGGGAGCCGGCGTCGTAGACACCGTACCGCCAAACCTGCCGATGGCTGTCCGCGCCGCCCCCACAATGACCACATCACGGCCTTGCGACGGCATGTCTCCTTCCTCCTTGAAGCCGATGTATCGTAGTCTGCACCGTGGAGAGCGCCGCGGCCAGAGACCAGCATCGCTGTGCGTCGGCCCGTCGCGCGGCCGGTGCATGTGTTGCGTCTGCCGTGATACCCGGTTGAGGTGTGCCCAGACTAACGCTCTGCCCCGGCGATGAAATCCAGCACCGCCCGGTTGAACGCCTCTGGCTTCTCCATTTGTGGGATGTGGCCGCAGTCCTCGAAGATTTGCACCTGGGCATGAGGTAGCAGGCGGCGGGCGCTGTCCAGGTGGCTGATAGGCAGGATGCGGTCCTGGCGTCCCCACATGATGAGCGTCGGAACCTTGATGCTCGGTACTCCAGCCTGGAGCGCAGCCAGTTGATCGGGCCTGACGCCGCACAGACTGATGGTACGTCTGACCGCCTGCAAATAGGCCGGCGTCTGGTTCGGCACGCAGGCGATCTCATAGAAGCGCTCAATCAGGTCAGGGGTGATGAAATCCCGCCGATACGATGCCGCCTCCAGCGCCATGCGCACCCCGCGCCGGGACGGAGCAGCCAGAAGTTCTCCCAGCAGGGGAACAGACTGCAGGCGAAACGTGATGTAGATGCTCCTGCCAAAGCCCCCAGGGTCAACAAGCACCAAAGAGCGGACACGCCTCGGGTGGTCAATTGCGAACTGAAGGCTGATCGCGCCCCCCAGAGAATTGCCCACCACGTGTGCAATCTCTACTCCTTGACTGTGCAAGAACCCGGCGAGGAAAGACGCCAGCCGAGAGCCAGTGAACTCCTGTGCACTGGCAGGCTTGTCCGTTCGGCCGAAGCCCAGCAGGTCGGGTACAAGAACGCGATGACGCAGTGCGAGCGCTTCCACATTGAAGAGCCAGCTCTCGGCGCAAGAACCCAGACCATGCACCAAGAGAACCGGCGAGCCCGCGCCCTCTGCCCAGTAACGTGTCCTGTATCCCAGCACCGTGGTATAGCGGTCTTCCATGACCTCGCACCTCCACGTAGTCTCTCTCGCCCCAAGTATACACCATTCGTCACCCGATGCCAAGTACGCCCGTCGCGGGGCAGACATTTCAAGATAACGAGAGCAATGCAAACCGCTAAGACGCCAAGAAAAGCCGTAGCACTGCGTTGTGGTGCTCAAAGAAGGTGCGGGTGTGGGCAGTTGGCGAGCATCTGGGTGCTGCCGGATCAGCGGAACTGGCCATGTCACAGCGGTGACGAAGGACTCCCCATGGTGTCTTGGCGTCTTGGCGGTTCATATACGCCTCATCTTGAAGCATCTGACGTTGTACGGCCTGCCTTGACTTCTGCTGGCCTATGCCGTATAGTAAAGCCGCCACGACGCGACTGCATCGCAGGAGGTCTACCATGACTACGACCCTCGTGGAGAGCCCTGTCAACTTCAGCGAAGGCCAGCGTTCAGATGTGATTGGCGCGATCGCCGAGGCCGCGCAGCGGCCCGGTGTCCGTATCCTCGACCTCTCCTCCGACCCCGATCACAACCGCACGGTCATCACCCTGCTTGGCCAGCCAGAGCCTCTGGCCGAAGCCGTCTTTGCCCTCGTCGCCAAAGCCGCTGACCTCATAGACCTGCGTTTCCACCGGGGCACGCATCCTCGCATGGGAGCAGTGGACGTCGTGCCTTTTGTCCCGGTACGGGGGGCGACCATGACTGAGTGCGTGGCCATCGCTCGCAGCGTCGGCGAACGAGTTGGCCGCGAGCTCGGCATCCCCGTCTATTTGTACGAGGAAGCGGCCTCTGCCCCTCACCGGCGCAATCTGGCTGACATCCGCCAGGGTGAGTTCGAGGGTCTCGCCGCAAAGATGCAGGACCCTCTCTGGCAGCCCGACTTCGGCCCACACTCGCCGCACGCCACCGCCGGAGCGACGGCGATCGGCGCGCGCCACTATCTGGTGGCCTACAATATCTATCTGGGAACCCGGGACATCCGCATCGCCAAAGCCATCGCGCGAGCCGTGCGCCTGCGCGACGGCGGCCTGGCCAACGTCAAGGCGTTGGGCATGTTCATCAAGGAACGCGACATGGTCCAGGTCTCCATGAACCTGGTAGACCCGTTCCGCACCCCCATGTACCGGGTCATGGAGCTGGTGCGAATGGAAGCCGCCCGCTACGGCGTCCCCGTTGTCGAGAGTGAGCTTGTCGGCGTGATGCCCCTGGAGGTGCTGGTGGAGACGGCTCGCTATTATCTGCAATTGCATGGCCTCCGCGCCGATCAGGTGCTGGAGGCACGACTCATCGAAGGAGTGTAGACAGATGCTCATCGCCCTCAATGGCGCCACAACGATGCGCGCCGATCTGGAGACCGACATCCAGGTGGCGCACCTGGCAGGCTACGACCTTCTGGAGATCTGGGCAGCCAAGATGGATAGCTACCTGACCGCACACTCGGTCGCCGAGCTGGCCCGCTTGTTCCGCCGGGCCAAGATCCAGCCATACAGCATCAACTCCATCGAGCACATCAACCTGCGCTCGCCAGAGGACTACAAGGGCATCAAGGAGACGTGCCGTCGCTTCTCGTCCATCGCCAAGACCATTGGCTGCCCCAACCTGGTGGTTGTGCCTAGCCCAGCGCCGCCCGGTGTGACCAAGAAAGACATCCAGGATGACGCCGTGGCTGTCCTGCGCGATCTGGCTGCCATCGCCGCCGAGTATGAGGTGCAGCTCGCCTTCGAGATGCTGGGGCAGGTTGGCTGCTCAGTGAGCACGTTGGCAGACGCCTGGGAGATCGTGAAGCGCG
Organism: Chloroflexota bacterium; assembly: GCA_034431995.1. Taxonomy (GTDB): domain Bacteria; phylum Chloroflexota; class DTOL01; order DTOL01; family DAOUCN01; genus DAOUCN01. The sequence goes on from DAOUCN010000103.1 coordinate 11,703, forward strand.
TGAATCGGGCAAATGTCGGCCTGGTCCTCGACACCTATCACTTCTATGCCGGCGGGTCTCAGCTATCGTCCATCATGGACATAGACCCACACAAGCTCTATATCTTCCACATCAACGACGTGGAGGCAGGGCCGCGCGACAGGCTGACGGATGCCCAGCGACTCCTCCCAGGCGACGGTGTCATCCCCTTGCAGGATATCTGCCGCGGCCTGCGCAATATCGGCTACAAACACATGGTCTCGATTGAGCTTTTCCGGCCCGAGTACTGGCAGTGGGACGCCCTCAGGCTGGCGGAGGAGGCAAGGACCAAGACCCTGAAGATCATCAGTAGCGTTTGGAATTGACAAGCAGGCCACCGATGCTGTAGAATACGCCCCGCACTACAAGGTACGCAGGAGGCTCTCCCAGGTATGCCCATCTACGAGTACGAATGTCTCAAGTGCGGCGTGCGCTTCGAGCGCAAGCAGACCATCTATGAGGAACCCGTGAAGTCGTGCCCACAATGCCAGGGCAAGGTGCGCAAACTGATCTTCCCAGTGGGCATTGTGTTCAAGGGATCAGGCTTCTACAAGACAGATTACGCCAGCAAGCCCATCGAGTCCGGCGGAAGCACAGAGTCGCCCGGCAAATCGGAACCAGCCAAGACGGAGTCCAAGCCGGAAGCTAGTCCGGCGAAGAAGTAGGTCGTTGCCCTACCCGACGTCGTCAAGATGAAAGCTATTGTCCAGCGGGTGAGTCAGGCGTCTGTGCGCGTGGATGACCAAGTCCTGGGCAGCATTGGCCCAGGACTTGTCGTGCTCCTTGGCGTAGGCGAGGGCGACTCGGACGCCCATGCGCGCCTGCTGGCAGAGAAGATCGCCCATCTGCGCATCTTCGCCGACGCTCAGAGCAAGTTCAACCTGTCGGCAACCGAGGTGGGCGCAGAGATGCTCGTCATCTCGCAGTTCACTCTCTTTGCCGATACGCGCAAGGGCCGCCGGCCCAGTTTCACCGGCGCAGCGCGCCCAGAAACGGCCGAGCCCCTGGTACAGGTCTTCGTCAACGAGCTGCGCCGACTCGGTTTCCCTGTCGCCGAAGGTCGCTTCGGAGCCCACATGCTGGTGGAGATTCACAACGACGGGCCTGTGACGATTAGCCTCGACACTGCCGACTATCGCACCGTGTAGCCGCACAGCGCGAGAAGCGATAGAGGGCGCAGAGAACAAACCTCCTCTGCCCTCTCGCCGTTGTTTGCGGCGCACCTGCCGGCAACCGAGTCCGTAGATGGGCGTCACTCGCTGCCTGCCGACTGCCCTCCCAGCAGGGCGGCCAGCCTGCGTCGCATCCCCCGCCAGTGCGTCCCCTTCCAGTACACGTGCCCGCAGCCCGGGCAGGCGTAGAAATGCCGCTGCGTGCGGAAGACATAGGGCGGCACGCGACCCTCGGCCTCTTGGCGCGGCAGCGAGTCCAGCGGCACATTGCAGACAGAGCAGCGGGCAGGCCAGCGATCTATGCCGAGACCGCACTCCTCTACCACTTGCGCCAGTTGTGCATCCACCTGGTCGCTTACGACCAGCACCGTCTGGATGTTCTTGCGGCGCGCCAGTTCCCTATCGCGCGTCAGGAGTGTGCGGCCTTCTTCCTGAGCAAGGCGGGCTATCGCGGCATCGTCCATCTTGTTGGCATACACGGTGTCACAGCCCAACAGACGCAGCCACGTGACCAGACGGCCCAACATGTAGTCCACCACAAACGACGGCGCGACGTCCGACGGTTGACTCATTGGCATTCGCCGTAGGCCCCTGGCTTGAGCACGCCAATGAAGGGCAGATTGCGGTAGACCTCGCCGAAATCAAGACCGTAGCCGATCACGAACTTGTCGGGGATGACAAAGCCAACGTAGTCAACGGGGATAGCTATCTTCCGGTGGGCCCGCTTGTCCAGCAGTGTGCAAATGCGCAGCGACGCGGGACGACGCGCCCACAGCAACTCCGTGATGTACTTGAGCGTCAGGCCAGTATCAATGATGTCTTCGACAATGAGCACATGCTGGTCCTCGATGGGCGAGTCCAGATCCTTCAGGATACGCACCACGCCGCTGGAGCGCGTGCTCGCGCCATAGCTTGAGATCGCCATGAAGTCCAGCGAGAGCGGGATGTCCATCGCCCGCATCAGGTCTACCATGAACGTCACCGCTCCCTTGAGCACGCCAACAAGAACGGGCCGCTTGTCCTTGTAGTCCTCTGCCAACTGGATGCCTAGCTCCCTCACCCTGCGCTTGATCTGGTCTGCCGTGATGAGCACCTCAGCCAGTTCTGGCTCCACGTGTTTCATGGCATCACCAATCTGCGTTATGTCAAACTTGGAATGATGTACCGAGAAAGACAAACCACGTCCAGCACTGCCAGGGCGCTGATCACCGCCCCCAGCAGCAGTTCCTTGCGCACCTCGTGGGCGACCACATGCACAGCCACTATCCCTGCCACCGCAGCCGCCCCGATTGCCAGGTAGAGGCGCCCGCCGCCTATCGCTAGCAGCAGGCAGCCGCTGGCCACCAGCGCTGCCAACAAGCGAGGCCCCCCCACCATCTCATGCAGCCCGAGCGCCAGGAAAAGCCCGACGGCTGCGCTTGCCAGAAAGAGATACCGCCCCTGGGCCTGTATGTATGTCAAGTTGTACGCAACGAGCATACCTCCCACCAGCACAAGCTGCAAAGCCACGAGCCCGAGGGCTAGCCGCTGTCTACTCGACAGGCGCGCCATGGCCTGCCACACAAACATCGTGAGCCCAACCAGCGCCACAC
>DAOUCN010000104.1:0-2557 GCA_034431995.1 Chloroflexota bacterium
CGACCTTGCCCTTGGTCCTGGCCTTATAGGGCTTCGCGAAGGCGGCCTTGATGGCAAGCATCTGCAGGGCGAGTTGATAGACGGTCAGCCCCTGGTGAATGGTGGAAGGCCCGTAAAACATGCCAGCGCGGTCGGTGAGGATCTGCTGCGGCAGGCCATGGGTTCGCAGCGCTTCCGCCAGCACCCCCAGCACCGCAGGCTGGGCCTTGGAACGCACGAACCTGCCAGCCACGCAGAAGCGGGTGGCGTCATCTACCACCAGGGGCAAATGCACCTTGCCAATGGCAGTCTGCTCGTCTTCCATGACGTCGAATTGCCACAGGTCATTGGGCCTGGGACGGTTGGTCAGGGCTTCCAGGCCTGCGGCCTGGTAGCGTTGGAGCAGGGAATAGACAGTAGTGCGCGAGCATTGACACTTGCGCCCAGCGGCGCTGACGCCTTCCTCCAGGGCGATGTGCCCGATCCTGAGGCGCTCGACAACCGCTGCTTGGTTGAACCTGTCATCTGTCACCCTGACACCTCCCAAGAGTGCTAGCCGATTGGGGCTTGCTTGCCTGTTCAGATTTGCTGTTACAAGAATGTCCACTCTTGGGAGTTACACAACAAGACATGACTGGTAACTGTTCGCCAAGAGGAGGATTCTGGGGACGGACGCAGGAGTATGGCAATAGCACGTCGTCAAGGAAGGGTTGATGCGCAAACTCTGGAAGCTGCCCGAAACCCAGCAAAGCACACAGCAACGCCCCAAATCCTGCCCACGCTGCGGCAGTCTGCGAATGTGGCGACACAGCAACTTGCGCCGCCGGGTCGTTGACCCGAGATTCCAGGCGGTCCAGGTAGCGCGCTTCCGCTGTGCCGATTGTCGCAAACTGGTTCGAGTGTACCCCGCAGGGGTCATCGCCCGGCAGCAGCAGAGCCGCAGGTTGCAGGTGCTTTCCGCGCTTCTGTATGCGCTGGGCCTGAGTTATGACAAGGCCAGCGTCGTGCTTGAGGCGCTGGGCTGCGGGGTAGTCAAGAGCACCATCTGGCAGAACGTGCAGGAACTCGGGAAGATGGCGCTTGGCCGCTGGCGGCCAGCAGGCAGAAGGCCTGTGCTGGGCGTGGACGAGACGCAAGTGAAGGTATCCGGCCACGGGATCACGATGGGATTCGTGACCGATCCGCATACCGGAGAACTGGTGGGGCTTGAGGTGCTCTCCAGCCGGGAAGCCAGCGAGATGGAGAGGTGGCTTTCCGGGCTCTTGCAGCATTTCGGCTGCGAGGTAGTAGTTTCGGATGACTTGGAATCCTACAAGCCGGCAGTCCAGGCTTTGCAGCGAGAGCACCAGGTATGCCTGGCCCATGCCCGAAAAGCGCTTGCGCTGCGGCTGAAGAAGATACGCGGGTACGAACTTGAGAAAGCGGTCATCCGCCAGGCGCTGCGAGACCTGACACCGCAGTCCAAGCGAGACCTCAAGCGGCTGCAGCGCGTGTTCGCTCGCGCCCGGCCACCTGGGAAGGGCGAGAGACAATCTGCGGCCTATGCGATGCGCATGTGTCTTCTCGATGTATTGGAAAACTGGCGCAGACTGACCTGCTATCAGCGAAAAAACAAAGGATTGGATAGGCTTGCGCGGCCCGTGCCGCGCGAATATTTGGTCCCTGCCACCAATAACGCCACCGAGAACTCAATCGGGCGGGCGATCAAGGTGAGAAGCAAACTGATGCGGGGCTTCAAATCAGTTACAAGCGCCGTGCACACCACCCTGCTTGTGGCTTGCGTCGGGGGGCGTGCTCGCCGGACTGCAGTTCGAACGGTTGATCCAGTAGCGCCAGAGCCGCAAAGGCCCAGCACCGCTGTGGTTTGGACTGGTCGCCCAGCCCCTTACGCCCTCAGCCGCCAGAAATCGAACAGTTACCCGGGAAAGTGGTCAGAGCTGAAAACAAGCACGGAAGAGCGGCGGCTGACCCCGAAGCAGGAACGATTCGTCAGGGAGTACCTGCGAGACCTGAACTCCACTCAGGCCGCGATCAGAGCGGGGTATAGCCCGCGGGGGGCGCGCGTGCAGGGGCACCGGTTGCTAACGAATGCTAACGTCCGGCGGGCGGCATTCGAAGCCAACGCGCGTCGCCTTGAGAGGATCGACCTGAAGGGCGAGGACGTACTGCTGGGCTTGTGGCTTGAGGCCCACGGGCACGGCGCGGACACTCACGCCGGTGCCAGAGTGCGCGCGTGGGAGTTGCTGGGGAGGCACCTCGGACTGTTCACCGAGGAGCACAGGCACGCACACGACGGGGCGCTGCGGATACTGGTCGAATGATGAGCCACGAGGGGCATCCTGCCAGAACCGAGACCGCCCCAGGCAGGCGCCGGGATACCGAATGCGGCGCCATCCGCGATGGGTGGCACGCGCTCGTCGAGGTGCTGGCACAAATCATCGCGGACGACTTGCTGAGATACCTAGACAGCAACTCGGCGGCCCGGGTCGCTGAGGGGCCGCTCGCCGTACACCCCGCCAAGGAGGGCGCGGATCAGGTTGTGGGAATATGTCCCCAGTACGTCATCCCCGGTCTGCCC
>DAOUCN010000105.1:0-8271 GCA_034431995.1 Chloroflexota bacterium
CCGTCCTGAACTCTGCCGCACCTCTTGCCCAGACAGCCGAGTTGGGCGTCTTGAGCAGCAGGCGCGTCGCATCCGCGGGGAGAGACAGCGCCTCCAGGTCTGCCACCTCGATCTGCTGGCCTGCTGTCTCGACGGCGCACACCTGGCATGACCCAATCAAGGTATCGAGAGGCAGCTCATCAACGCTAGCGCCACCTGGGACAAAGTGCAGGGGCGAGTCCACGTGGGTTCCCGTATGTGACCCCATGGTCAGCAAAGAGACGTTGGCAGCATCACCTTGGCTGATCTGCAGGACAGGCGTCACGCCGACCGGCGGATCACCCGGAAAGACAGGTATTGCACGTGATATGGGCAGGCTAACGTCATGGATTCTCATGCGACTCGTAGCGTGGGCTATCATGCCCGACCTATGCACCGATCTGGTGAATCTTCAGGAAGTTGGTGGGGTTGCCCAAACCCAGGGGCATAGATCCCATGACGACCACCTTGTCGCCCCCGTGTACATGGCCTGCCGCCAGCAGGATACGCTCCATGTGCCCCAGCAGCTCCTCGACGTTGTGAGCCAAAGGACACAGATAGGGAGTCACCCCCCAGACCAGGGAGAGTCGCCGATAGACGTGCTCATGGGGTGTCAGCCCCAGGATGTCTACGCAGGGACGGTCTTTGGCGATGAGGCGAGCGGTCAGGCCGGTGGACGTGAAGGCCACGATGGCGCGCACGTCGCTGTAGGCGGCGATGGTGCGGGCGGCTTCGCTGATAGCCTCGGCATCGGTGGAATGGGCGTGCCCGCCGGCGCCCATGGTGTAGATCTGCGGGCAATCCTCTTCCACCCGCAGGGCGATGCGAGCCATGACCTCAACGGCTTTCACCGGATAGCGTCCCACGGCCATCTCGCCCGAAAGCATGACGGCATCGGTGCCGTCGAGGATGGCGTTGGCCACATCGCTGGCCTCGGCGCGGGTGGGGCGAGGATTGGCGATCATGGACTCTAGCATCTGGGTGGCGGTGATGACCAGCACGCCGTGCTTGTTCGCCTCTCGAATAATGCGCTTCTGGGCGAGGGGCACTGTTTCCAGGGGCATCTCCACCCCCAGGTCGCCCCGGGCCACCATGACGCCATCGGCCACCTCCAGGATGTCCTCCAAATACGCTAGGGCCTCTGGTTTCTCCAACTTGGCGATAACAGGCACAGTCGCGTCCTGTGCCCGCACGGCGTCCTTGGCTGCTCGCACGTCCTGGGCGGTGCGCACGAAGCTGAGAGCGACGTAGTCAACGCCGAGATCCAGCCCAAAAGCCAGGTCTGCCAGGTCCTTCTCTCCCAAAGCAGGGGCACTCACTGCCACACCGGGGAGGTTGATCCCCTTGCGCTCGGCTAACAGCCCGCCGTGGACGACCCGGCAGACGACGTCGGTGGCAGTCGTCTCCAGGACAATAAGCTCAATCAGTCCATCGTCCAGCAGAATGCGGTCGCCCTTGTGGACGTCCCGCGCCAGGGCCGGATAGGTGGTGGAGACGGCAGCGGCCGTCCCGACGATGGGGCGGGTGGTGATGGTGAAGGTCTCCCCATCTCGCAGGAGCACTTTCTCGCCCTTCTCCAGCATGCCGGTGCGCATCTTGGGCCCCTGGAGGTCTTGCAGAATTGCCACAGCAACACCCAGGCGCTGGCTCACCCTACGCACCAGGTCCACGGCGAGGGCGTGTTCTTCCCGTGTGCCGTGGGAAAAGTTGAGGCGAGCGACGTTGAGGCCGGCTTTGATGAGAGCCTCAATGGTCTCCTCGCTGCGGCTGGCCGGGCCGATGGTGCCTACGATCTTCGTCCTGCGCATGGCTACGGCTCCGTGGGATAGCCTGCCTGCAGCCAGGCACCCCAACCGCCCAAGAGGGCTTTCACCCTCTCTCGGCTGTAACCTTTCTCGTACAGTATCTGCGCCGCACCGACGCTTTCGTTTTCGTTCGGTCAAGAGCAGTACAAGATGAGATCCTGATCCTTCGGCAAGCGGGAGAGCAGGCTGTCTATCTGGTCCACGGGGACGTTGATAGCGCCTTTGATATGCCTTTCGGCAAAGGAGTCTCGACTGCGCACATCAACGACGAGAGCGGTCTTGGCGTCGAGTTTGCTCTTTGCCTCTTGAAGACTGATGCGGGGCACGCTGGCATTGGCCGCGGCGATGGCGGTGAAGGTGGCAGCGTAACTGGGATCGAGGGTAGCTGGCGCGCGCGTGACTGGTATGACGGTCACGCCAATGGGGCGAGTCGCCGTTGCCAGCGGAGCGCTGGTGTTCTTGCCTGCCACGGCGGTGGGCGCGGCAGGCTTGGCAGCCGCTGGGGTCAGCAGGAGCAGACCGATAAGGACCAGGATGCCCGTGGTCAGCGCCCCCAATATGAACCAGAAGACCGCCTTGGTTTCGAGTCCTGCCCTCTCCGCGGCCACAACATGGGCAGGGGCGGGTGGCCTAACGCTCGTCTCCTGCTTGGCTGGCAATCGCTCCTCGGCTGCCGCCTCCTCAGGTGCCGTCTCTGTCCGACGCACCCCAGCTACACTCACGACACGCTTCTTGCCTTTACTCATCCTGTGTGCGCATCTCCTCCAGAAGAAGTTCAGGCAGAACAATCCTCAAACCTGATCTCTCGGCCACCTCGGGTACACCAACCAGATGACGACGGTCCAGGCTCACCAGAAAGTCAACTTGTGCTGCCTTGGCGGCTGCAACAACAGGAGCATCTTTGCGTGCGGTGTAGGAAGCAGCTTGACTCACTTCGCACGTTCCCAACAAGCTGCTATCATCACTACGCAAACCGCTGCTCGCGCCACGGATCGGCCTCGTTGTGGTAGCCGGCCTGCTCCCAGAAGCCCAGGCGGTCCTCGGCCATGAATTCCAGACCCCGTACCCACTTGGCGCTCTTCCAGAAGTACTTCTTGGGCACCACCAGGCGCAAGGGCCAGCCGTGCTCCGGCGACAGGTTCTCGCCGTTGCGCCGATAGGCGAAGAGGACATCGTCGTCCATCAGGGCATGCAGAGGCAGGTTGGTGGTGAAGCCCTGCTCGCAATGGACCATGACAAAGCGCGCCTCCGGCTTGGGCTTGATGAGCTTCATGATCTCTGTGAAGGCTACCCCTTCCCACCTGCTATCAAGCAGCGACCAGCGGGTGACGCAATGAACGTCGGCCTCAACCTGCGTCTTTGGCAAGGCCATGAATTGCTGGTATGTGAGGCGCAGGGGTTCTTCCACAAGGCCAAAGACGGTGAAATCCCATGTGGCCAGGTTGATGGTGGGTACAGAGCCATAATGAAGAACAGGCCACTGTTTGGTGACCCATTGGCCGGGGGGCACGCGCTGGCGGTCGGCGCCAGCGCCCAGGTTTGGCTTCAGTTTCGCCTCTCTCAAGCGGCGGACACGCTCGAAAGGATCAATGTTCATGTGTCGGCGCTCCCTTCCGGGGTATTGTCCACAGCGGCATTCTACCTGCAAGCGACGCCAATGTCAAGACAACGGCTTTTGCTGACCAGGGTCTTACGAAGCCCATGATCGTAGGGCATGTCTATACCTACCGCTTGAGACGATCCGGCGCAACTGTCGCCGCGTATGCTCCAAACAGCGGGGTACAGGTGGAAACCGGAGCTACGACTGACCAGGGCGTGTGCAAAGTCGCGCAGCCAGGGAGAAACCTGCCGCAGGTTGACTCTAACCGCAGACCACGACGGGAGTTCGCAACTCCGGACATGCAGGGACCCAACCTGCGGGAGGTGACACTCGCTTTGCACACCCCCTGAGCCATTCCTGGCGCGCACTTGACAAATAGAACCGATGTTCGTATAATGCGTGTGTAGATACTTTGTCTGACTACGTTTCCCGTTTCACGTCTTACGTCTTGCTGCTTTCTGCTTCTGACTCTCATGGATACGCTCGCCAAGCTGACCCTCCTGGCCGAGGGTGCACGATTCGAGACCGACGCCCCCTGTGGGCTGCGCCGGGGAGAGGCCAATCCTCTCTCCCGCTTCATCTTCCCGGCCAAGATGCAGGGGGGCGGCATTGCCATGCTCCTCAAGATCCTCCAGGACAACGCCTGTCTCTACGACTGCGCCTATTGCGGCCTCCACGCCAGCGGCAGCACGCCCCACGTCAGCTTCGCCCCCGAAGAACTGGCCGCCTTCTTCATGGACCTGGTGCAGAGGAGGCTGGTCAGTGGTCTTTTCCTAAGCTCGGGCATCTCCGGCAGCCCCAATCGGGCCATGCAGCGCATGCTCGACACCGTGGAGCTGCTGCGGGAGGGCTACCAGTTCAGGGGGTACATTCACTGCAAGATCATGCCCGGCTGCAACATCGAGTACGTGGAGCAGGCGGTGCGGCTGGCCGACCGCGTGTCTCTGAACCTGGAGGCGCCCAACCCCGAGCGCCTGGCCCGCATCGCCGACAAGAAGCTCTTTGAGTCGGGCATGATGCAGCCACTCCGCTGGGTGAAGGCGCTGGCGGATCGAGGTTTGGTGCCGCCATCGGGCCTGACCACCCAGTTCGTGGTGGGCGCGGCCGACGAGCCGGACAGCGAGATTCTGGGGACGACACAAGCCTTGTACCGCGAGGTTGACCTGCGGCGGGCCTACTTCTCGGCCTTCAGCCCGGTGCCGGGCACGCCGCTGGAGGAGCATCCGCCCACGCCGCCGCGCCGCGAGCACCGACTCTACCAGGCAGACTTCCTGCTGCGCCAGTACGGTTTCTCCGCCGATGAGCTTGTCTACCGCTCCGATGGCAACCTGCCGCAAGGCGGCGACCCGAAGCTGCTGTGGGCGCGCCACCACCCGGAGCGTTTTCCCATCGAGGTGAACACGGCCAGCCGCAACGATCTCTTGCGCATTCCGGGCATTGGGCCGCAGAGCGCGGAGCGCATCCTGACCATGCGCCGCTACCGTCACAGGCTGGCCAGCATCAACGACCTCAAGGCTGCGGGCGCCGTGGCCTCCCGCGCCGCGCCCTTCGTCCTGCTAGACGGCCGCCGCCCCGCGCCCGACCTGCCTGCGCCGCGTCCCGTAGACGAGGACGAAGAGCAGCCCGCTGCCCTGCAATTGTGGCTGCCGCTGGCGTGAAAAACCCTCCCGCAGGTTTGGAACCTGCGGGAGGGTCGCGTTGCCTGCTACATCGCCTTCAGCGCGTTGCCCTGCAACTGATACGTCCTCGTCGTCTCCTGGGTTGGGCAGCACAGGGGATCGTTGGGGCCGTGAGAGAGCGTGGTGACCCTAACCATGCCTTCTGCGATAACCAGGGCCTTGACTTGCACGCGGTCGCCCAGTAGCACAGCGGCTGCCTGCTTGGGCGTCCCCTTCTGGTTCGTCAGTGCCACCAGATAGATGAATGTGCCCGATCCGCCGGTGTTCGCCCACAGGATAGTCACCGCGTCCTCTGCCCCATCCTTGTTCAGGTCGCCGAAGGCCACTACCTGCAGGCCGACCCTGTTCACCTGGGTCGCCCCTTCGCCGTACTTCTTCTCGTAGCGCCCTCCTGTCAGTTGGAAGGCGCCAATGTCCTGCAATTCGTAGCTGCCATTCTTCAGTTGGTCGTCCGTCAGCGGCGCGGGCGTGCCCACCGTCCCACAGGCGCTGGCAAGAAGGACAACGATAAGCATAACGCTCAAGCGATCAAAACGACGTGGACCATACGGTTTGCTGCTCATCTGCCCTGCCCCACTGGCCAGCCCTCCTTTATGCCCAAATCCCCTAATCCCGGCGCTATGCTGTCTCAGTACACGATGTCCTCGTCCAGATACTCGTGGAGGGGCCGCGGGACAACGGCGATCGCCACCTGTCGGTGCAAGAGCAGATCACGCAACAGGCCCTCCACCACAGCCAATACTGTGAACCCTTCCCGGTCCCGGGTGTACACGCCCAGCACCCAGGCATCACCCTCCACCCACGGCGCAAGGGGATCAAAGAGAGCCTCAGGAAAGTGCGCACGAATCATGGTCTTCACTTCTTCAGCACAGGCCGCTGCCTGTTGATAGGCTCCCAGGCGTTCCAGAGTCCGTGCCAGCTTCATCGTTGTCCCTCCCCATTCTACGCCCGCATCCCTGCCCATGTAGACGCCAAACCGATGCCACCGCTTTCACTCGTCGAACAGAACCGTCGGCTCTTGATAGAAGCGGATCTCGCGATTCAGGAGCCGTTGCTTGATCTGGTCCAGCAGCCACTTGTTCTTCTCATCCAGCGGACGTTCCTGCCGCAGGACGTGCAAGGGCACGTTGACCCGCAGCGCACGCTGGGGGATCACATGACGGGTGATCCCCGCGGGCAGCTTGGCCCCGTTGTAGGCCAGATGGGTGATGTCTTCAGGCTGAAAGCAGGGAAAGGCCAACAGAGACACAACACCGTCGTAGTACACCCGCAGGTGTTCTATCTCGTCGCTCTTCACCCGGAAGTAGCGCAGCCGCCCATGATACGAGTTCACCAGCCCGTTGAGCAGTTGCGCCTCGTCATCCAGGTTCAGCCCGCCCTCCATCACGAAGACGGACCCGTCCACCGACGACACGTAGGCGAGAACTCCGCGATTAGCCAGCAGCGCCCGCGCCAGGTCAATGGTAACCCGGCGCATACGCAGCCCGCTCACCGCCCGCATCGGCTCCAGGACATCGTCCACGCCGGGCGCGGCAATGAGATGATTCCAAACAGACAGATCCAAATCAGGATCGTTGTAGTCCACCACCTGCACCACGGCGTCGCGACAGCCGACCCGGGGCAAGGCCGACACCCTGTTGGCCCCGTCCAGCACAACGTAGCTGTGGCTATTAGGGATGGGGGCAACGATGGGCGGGTTCTTGAGTATACCATCCTTCTCCAGCCGCTCTACCAGGGCCTGAATGCGCTGGGGGTCCGTCTCCTCATGCAGCACCAGGCTTCTGATCGGCACGATCTTGAGAACCGGAAGCTCAGTATCTCGCTGGTAATCGGTTTTTTGCACGCGTCATCTCCGGGCGTCAGGGCGTCCACGCATCCGGGCGTCCACGTGCTGCACGATCACGCGTTGACGCCTGGACGCTTGGACGCCTATGTCTTTGCCGTCTCCCGATGCGGAATGCCACAAAACTCCTCGTAGTCAATCAGTTCCGTGATCGTTGGATGGTCGCCACAGATCGGACAGGCCGGATGGCGACGGATCTTGACAATGGAGAAGCTCATGTCCAGGGCGTCGAAGAGCAACAGGCGGCCCAGCAGCGGCGTGCCCGTGCCCAGGATGAGCTTGATGGTCTCCAGAGCCTCTAGTGAACCGATGACGCCAGGCACAACGCCCAGCACGCCTGCCTCGGCACACGTGGGCACCTGGCCGGGCGGAGGCGGTGCCGGAAAGACGCAGCGGTAGCACGGCCCGCCCGCGGCTGCATGGTACACCGTGAGCTGGCCCTCGAACTGCAGCACGCTCCCGTCCACCAGAGGCTTGCCCAGCAGCACACAGGCATCGTTCACCAGATAGCGCGTCGGGAAGTTGTCGGAGCCATTCACCACCACGTCGTACCCGCGCATGATGTCCAGGGCGTTGGCAGAGGAAAGCTGTACCTGATGGCCGATCACGCTCACGTCTGGATTGATGGCCCGCAGGCTCTCGGCTGCCGATTCCGTCTTTGCCCGCCCGATGTCGTCTGTATGGTGCAAAATCTGCCGCTGGAGATTGGACAGATCCACCACATCAAAGTCCACGATGCCCAAGGTTCCCACCCCCGCTGCCGCCAGGTATGTGGCAGCAGGCGATCCCAGGCCACCCGCGCCCACCAGCAGCACCTTCGCAGCCAACAGCTTGCGCTGGCCCGCGCCACCCACCTCTCTCAGCACAAGGTGGCGGCTATACCGCAGCACCTGTTCAGGCCTTAGCTGGATCATCCCCTATCTCCAGTCCTTCTTCCGCCACCTCGCCGAGACCGTCGGGGTCGGCGGCCTCTTTGTTGATACGAAACACGCGGATGTCTGGCTGCCCCTTGCCTGCCAGCGAGATCACGACATAGCGCACATCCCACCAGGCTTGCTTGCGGTCTGTGGGCGACGGATATGCCGGGCACCCAACATGTGAGTGAAAGACGGCCAACAGTCTGCCCGCGCTCTCTAGCTCGGCGGCGAGCATGAGGCCGTCCGCTGTCAGACTATACGTTGATGGGCTATGGTCGGCGTTTTCTAGGCAGTAGACCCTCTTGACTCGATCGGCCTTCCCCGCCAGGAGACCGCACGCTTCGTTGGGCGCTTCAGACAGAGCGTGGCAGACCATCGTTTCCAGGTCTGTTCTTGAGAGGCGCATGTC
>DAOUCN010000106.1:0-4347 GCA_034431995.1 Chloroflexota bacterium
GCAACGGCTAGCACCCCCAACCCGTTCTCGCCAGCCCTCCTGGGCACCCCAAGCCAGGACTCAGAGATCTTCCCGCTACCCACGATGAGCGGCTTCACCGGCAGCGTGTCCTGTTCCTCCGCCAGGTGGCGAATGAGGAGGGGTCGTTTCTCCCGGATCACTAGACTGGCCAGCCCCTGGCCGATGGGGATCTGTCGCGGCGGAAAGCGCTGGCCCTCATCTATCAGAATACGCAGATCCATCAACTGTTCCTGCGGGTCGTACAGCGTAACGAAGTACGTGTCGCTGGGAACGACGCGGTTCAGTTGCTGATGAATGAGCTCCAGCAGGTCGTCCAGTTCGATGGTCGAGGTCACGGCGCGGGCCACTTCGTTGAGGACAGCCATGCGTTCGCCCTGGCGCTGGGCGGCCTCGTGCAGGCGAGCGTGGGAGACCACCGCGGCGGCCTGGGCCGCGAGGTTTTGCAAGATGTGTAGCTTCTCCTGGCCGAACGGCTCCCGCTGCCAGTTGCGCACCTCGGCCACAGCGATGATGCCCACCGTCTCGCCGTCCACCAAGAGAGGCACCAGGCAAGCCGACTTCAGGCCGTCGAAGAAGATCGCTGAGCGCTCCTTGTCTGCCATGGCTTGCGCCGGGTCGTCTTGGCGCACGATGGTCACCGCGCCGCTCTCGATGGTCTGCTTGAGCCACGGCAGGTCGTCCACGGGATGGCGCTGGCCCACATCGTCTTGCCATCCGGGCAGGGGGCGCAGAGGATAGAGGCCGTAGGTGACATAGTACATGCGCTCTGCCCGTTCCAGTAGGCAGATGCGGCAGAAGGTCGCGGGGAGTGCCTTGGCAGTCTTCTCTGCCAGGCGGGGCATGGTCGTTTTCAGGTCGAGGGACGACATGGTGATGGCGCTGGTATCCAGAAGGAAAGCCAGTTCCTGATTGCGTTTCGTGACCTCCGCCCCCTGGGCGCGGATGACGTTTGCCTGCGTGCTGGCCAGATAGCCGGCCATCATGTACACCAGTAGCTTCAGCCCCTCGATGACCAGGTATGCCATGGAGAGATCGGAGCGCAAGGCAGCGGCGATCATTTCCGCAGCGGCGGCCAGAAGAGCAGCCACCATTGCCACACGCCAGCCGGCCATGATGCCGGCGATGGCGATGACAATGACAAAGAGCAGATCAACTTCCAGGCCGTGCGGCTCGAGTAGGTAGGATGCCCAGCCGAGAATGGCCACATTGCTAATCGTAGAGAAATAATTGACCCACTCCTTCAAGCCAAAGCGAGGGATGACCCAATGAAAGAACACTACCACATATGCTGACGTGGCAGCGAGAAAGATGATGATGTGTGCCTTGGCCTGGGGCGTCAAGGGAAGCAGCATGGTTATGCTGAGGGCGCCTGCCACGGCAACCCAGGAGACGAACTCAATCGGTCTGAATAGTCGCTGCCGGAAGTCGGCCTGAGCGGAGGGGGATGTTTGGTTCATGGGCGCGTTCCCGGATTGATCCTCATATGGCCTCAGCGGTCTTTGTTCTCGCTCTCTTTCACAACGTCCAAGAACACCTTGACCACCTGTGGGTCGAAGTGCTTGCCGGCCTGCTCGGCGATGTAGGCGAGGGCCTTGTCCCGCGGCCAGGCAGGGCGGTAGGGGCGTTCCGACAAGAGGGCATCCCACACATCCACGATGGCGAAGATACGCGCCGACAACGGGATGGCGTCGCCTTTCAGTCCCCGGGGGTAGCCCGAGCCGTCCCATTTCTCATGGTGACAGTAGGGTATATCTAGAGCGGGACGCAGGAAAGCAATAGGCGAGAGTAGCTCGTAGGCGTAGACCGGGTGGCGGCGCATGACCACCCACTCGTCCTCGGTCAGCGGGCCAGGTTTGAGCAGGATGCTGTCGGGAATCGCCATCTTGCCAATATCGTGGAGCAGGACGCCACGACGAACGTGAATCAGTTGACCGTCCATCATACCCAGTAGCCTGGCTAGACGTAAGGTCATCTCGGTGACGCGCCGGGTGTGACATTCGGTTTCCCGGTCTCTCATCTCCAGGGTACGGGACCAGCCTTCCAGGGTTGTATCGTAGGCGTGGGCCAGTTCGACGCTGGACTGCACGGCCTGTTCATGCAGACGCATGCGATGAATGGCATTGCCGGCAATCTCGGCCAGGGTCTGTAGCAGATGCGTTTCCCTCGCTACAATCTGTCGTGGTAGCTGGACGCCAACGAACATCATGCCCACGATTTCGGTGGCTGTGCGCAGTGGTACGCAGATACCGCCCCATCCGACAGGGGCCACAGCCTGCACACCTTTGCGCACCACGGGATCACTGCAGTACTCACGGGAGACATAGGGTCGTCCTGTGGCCAGGACGCGGCCAGGGATTCCCGCATGCGCTCGCAAGGGAGAAGGCAACACATCGTCGAACCAGCCGCGACCCACTGCCTTCTTGATAACGTCTTGCGCCGAATCATAGAAATAGATAATGCCGACATCGGTGCCCAGCATGGCCAGTGTCTCGTCCAGGAAGATGGGAAGCATCTCATCGAGGGTTTGGGCGGCGCGCAGGGCTGTAGACACCTTACTCACGGCTTCCATCTCTGCCAGTCGGTGGCGCGTCTCGTCATAGAGGCGGGCGTTCTCCAGAGCGCCGGCGGCGTAGGCCGCCAGCATCTCCAGGAGAATCTGGTCGTCTGAGGCGTAGGCATGGGCCTGGTAGCTTTGCACCGACAGCATGCCAATCACCCTGTCTCCCAGACGCAAGGGCACGGCAAGGATCGAGCGCACTTCGTCTGGGTGGCCGAAGTGCAGGGTTGGTATGCCGACGTCGGGGGTGAAGTCGTCAATCAGGATTGCCTTGCCGCTGGAGATGACAACCCCCGACAGGCCCTGGCCCGCAGGAACACGCCGGCGTGGCCATCGCCCTCCCTTGTCTATCAGATAGACGGCGTCGTATTCCTGGTGTGCATCATCGCAGAGCACGATGACAAACGCCTCGCAGGGCATGAGCTCGCCAAGCGCGCGATGGATGGCAACATAGACCTGCTCAGGGTCCGGGCTGGCCTGGACGATCTCCTGACTAGCGCGGTAGAGGATGGTGCGTCGCTCAACCGCCTCCACTGCCGACTGGTAGAGTTGTGCGTTCTCGATGGCTGCTGCGGCCTGATTGGCGAAGGCCAGGGCCAGCTCGCCATCGGCTTGGCCATAGGCGCCGGGCGTCTTACTGTCCAGGGTCATATAGCCGATGACCGTGTTGCGGGCGATGAGCGGCACCCCCATCCAGCCACGGATGTAGTCGGTCTCTCCCCATTTCTTGAAGCGCGGGTCGGCCTGGGCGTCGGTCAGGATGATGGGTTGTCGGGTGCGCTCAATCTCGGCAAAGAGGGAATCAGAGGCGGAGAAGGTATGACCCAACACCAGTTCTGGTCTCGGCAGCCCGCGTGTCTTCACCGCCCGCAGATGCTCACCCTGGCGCAAGAATACCGACGAGCTATGGTAAGGGATCACGTCCTGGAGACGGGTCAGAATGCTATCCAGCACGTGCTCGAGGTCCAGGCTGCCGGCCAGAGCGGTACTCACATCCCGTAGAGTCTCAGCCAGTCTCCTCTGACTGCGCTCCATCTCCAGGTGATAGGCGTTGGCCAGGGCCAGGGCCACCTGGGCCACCGCCCGTTCACTCATGGCGATCTCGTCGGGGGTGAAATGATGCGGCTGGTTGAAGCCGAACAGAATGGCCCCCAACTTCTGATCGCCTGCGATAAGGGGAACACCAAGCAGGGAGTGGGTCGGGAACGTGGGCGCGATGCGGGGGCTGAGGTAGGGAGAATGGCGGGCATCTTCGACAACGAGGGAGTGCCCGGCATTCAGGAGTGATCCCGTGATCGTTATTTCGCCGGGCAGGGTCTGTATGGTAGGGTATACCTCACGCAAGACGCCCGAGGCGGCCAAAGGAATGGCCCGCTGTTGGGCTTCATCCCACATGGTCACGTAGCAGCCGTCGGCGTTGATAAGTTCGCCCAGGCGATCGGCAATAGTCTGGGCCATGGCACGAAAGTCCACTGCGGCCAGGGCTGCGGTGGTAATGTCGCTCAAGAGGGCCAGGAAGCGCTCGTGGGCACGTAGCTGTTCCTGCGCCCGCTTGCGCTCGGTGATGTCTTCGCCAATGCTGGTTGTGCCGATGATGTTGCCTTGGGCGTCCTGCAGAACTGTATTGTTCCATCGGATGAGTCGCCGCTCGCCCTGGCGGGTAACGACGGGATTCTCGAAATGCGGGGGGATCCTTCCGGAGGCGATGTTCTCGAAAAACATCGTCCTGACCGTCTCGCGGGCCTCAGGGGGCACACAGACATCGAACC
>DAOUCN010000107.1:0-8220 GCA_034431995.1 Chloroflexota bacterium
GATTCTCACGAAGAATACGCCAGACTTGACCAGCGTTCTTGACCCTTTCCATGTCCATGGCTTGGACCTCCTGTCTATCGCTGCAGGAGGTACTTTACCATAAACCAGCCCAGAATAAAATCGAAACCGCTGCATCACTGAAATCCGGTGGTAACGCGGGGCCAGGTCTTGCCGTCCACGAATGGCCACGAATACACGAATGGCGAGCCGCTGCACGGCGATGACTTATGCTTTGCACGCTGCGCCGGTCGAGAATGGCCACGAAATACATCAATCGCGAGCGGCTGCACGCATGAAGGCTGGGACCCTCGGCGGCATTGCTGCGTAGGGCGTGGCGTCATTCGTGTATTCGTGTGTCTCGTTCGCGCACGGCAACACCGGGCCGCGCGTTACCACCGGGCCTCAGCTTCGGGACGAAGGACGAAGGGCCAAGAACCGCGGCGGCGTCATCACCGCACGAGTTCCAGGATTGGTCCGGCGATACTGGCCGCTGTCGCATTGGGCTGCGGCCCAGGAGAGAGCTGATCGAAGCGCATGTACAGGACCGATGCGGCTATGACGCCGAGCGCGCTTCCGTCAGGAACTCGCGCGCCCCGCGCGCCAGCAGCCCCACGCTGCCCGTGACGATGCACTGCACGCCCTTCTCGATGTAGCTGCGGGCCGCGGCCGCGTCGGACACGCTAATGCCCATCGCTCGTCCGGCATCCCGCACCTGCTTGATGATCGTTTCTATGGCGCTCTGCACCAGGGGCGTGCCCCACTGGCCGGGGATGCCCAGGGACTGAGACAGGTCACCCGGCCCGGCAAAGAAAACGTCTATGCCCTCAACGTTCAGGATCTCGGGCAGGTGCTGCATCGCGTCCACATTCTCGATGAGGGCAGCGATGAGGGTCTCGCGGTTGGAAGCCTCCATGTATTCCTGGAACGTCCCCACCAGGCCATACTGACCGGAGCGCGGACGGGCAATCCCCCGCTGTCCCATGGGATAGTACTTCACCGCCCTCACCGCGGCCTCAGCTTCCCTGCGGCTGTGAATGTGGGGCACCTGGACCCCCAGCGCCCCGATGTCCAGGTAGCGCATGATCACCTGGGGGTCGTTCACCGACACGCTGACGATGGGTGTGATGCCCGAGCACTGGGCTGCGCGCAGCACGTGGGCAGCGCTCTCGATCGTCGTCGGGCCGTGCTCGCAGTCCAGGATCACAAAGTCGAACCCCAGGTAGCCGCACATCTCCACCAGGTCCGGCGACGGGAAGCTGGCACGGACGCCAAAGGCCGTCTCGCCCCTGACCAATTTCTCTTTCAGCAGGTTCTTTAGCATCGCAAGTCCCCCCATTCCTACAGGCCACGGCCGTTCTTCTCGTCGTGCAGTATACCACGCTCCGCCCATCGCTGCAAGCATGACTCCATCCCCAACAGGGTGGATGCAGGATTGACATCTCAGGATGCACTCTATATACTATCCTCCGTACCGTCCATACACCCCCGGCATGGCGCCATCAGGACAGGCACACCCCAACATCTACAGGAGGCAACGATGGCAGAGAAAGACCTGTACGAGGACCTGGTCCGCTTCTACGAGTTCCAGTTAGGCAGGTTGCCCAACCGCCAGGAATTCAAGCAGGCGCTGCAAGCCACCCTGACCAAAGAGGACCTGCGCATCTTCTTCATGCTCCCCTTCTTCGGCATGATGCCTATCCAGAAACTCGAACAGAAAGCGGCCAAGGCCGGCATCTCCAGGGACGAGCTGGACAGGACGATCAAACGCCTGATCCCGGAAGGCATCGTGGATTCCTATCTCTCGCCCACAGGCCGCCTCTGCGGCCGGGCGCCGATCATTGCTCTGCTGGAGTTCCAGGTGCGCCTCAAGGTTGATTCGCCCATGCGGGCTGTGTGTGTCACGGTGATGAATGCTCTCATCGAAGGGGCGACCGACGCCCTGCCCACCCGCACCCCCTACTATCGCGTGCTGCCCGTCGAAGCAACGCTTACCCGACCCCCTGACCGGACCGACATTGCCGTTGACATCGTCGTGCCCGATCCGCGCCAAGTGCTGCCAATTGACATGGTCTCCGAGATGATCAGAAAAGAGCCCCTCATCGCCGTCTCGGACTGCTACTGTCGTTCGACGAAGAACCTGCTTGGTGAAGGCTGTGGCCACCCGTTGGAGACCTGCTTCTACTTCAATGAGCTGGCAATGGTCAAGCTGGAATCGGGCTATGCCCGGCGGATTGACTACGATGAGGCCATGCGCATCCTGCGTGACTGCGAGAAGCACGGCCTCGTGCACAACGTGAGCAACGCCGAGGGCAAGATCCAGACGCTGTGCAACTGCTGTACGTGTTCCTGCGGCGTCCTGAAGGCCGTGGCCCGCGGGCAGAAGAACGCGGGCGCGCCGTCGCGCTTCGTGGTCGCTTTTGATGATGCCCGCTGCAAGATCTGCGATGAATGTATCAAGGCCTGCAACCTGCACAACTTCTCCGTTGTTGATCAGAAGCTGGTGATCAATTTCCGGAACTGCATCGGCTGTGGTCAGTGCGTGTCGAAGTGCCCACAGGGGGCCTTGCGCCTGATCGTTCGGGAGCACCCGGCCAAGATCTTCCGCGACAACGATGCCCTCTTCCGCCGCATCAACATGGAGGCTATGGTGGGTCTGGCCATACGCAAGGTGACGGGCAGGTAACGCCACGGGAGACGAACATTCACGAGGCTGGGATCGCCCAGAACGCCATTCGTGCGGTGGAGCAGGCCGCGCACTCAAATGGCCTGGTCAGCGTCAGCAAGATTGTCCTGGAAATCGGCCAGTTCAGCGGGGTGGAGATCGAGGCGCTGGACTTTGCCTTCTCTGTCCTCAAGCGCGGGACCATCCTCGAAGGCGCGGACATCGAGTACCTCACCCCGCCGCTGGTCCTATACTGCAAGCAATGTGAGAACGAATACGTGGGGGACCCCCAGGACCCGCGTTGCCCGGCCTGTATGGGAGCGGAGTTCGTGGTTGTTCAAGGACGAGAGATGATCATCAAGTCTATTTCGGGAACGACCGATGAGCAGTGAGGGGCGTGGCAGCTCCGTCGTCCCTTCGCCTGCATCACAAGGGAGGGATATACGGGTCATCACTCTGGATGAGAACATCCTGGAGGAGAACGACCGCATTGCCAGGGAGAACCGGGCGTATCTCCAGGAGAGGGGCATCTACGCCCTCAACCTGCTGAGCTCGCCCGGATCTGGCAAGACAACGCTGCTGGTGGAAACCCTGAGACGGCTGCGGGGTGAAATCGCGTGCGCGGTGATTGAGGGAGACCAACAGACCAGCAACGACGCCCAGCGCATCGCCGAGACGCAGGTGCCGGTCGTTCAGATCAACACGCGCCAGTCCTGCCATCTGGACGCCTTCCACGTCCGGCGCGCCCTGGAGGCCCTGCCTCTCGATGGAGTCAAGCTGCTGTTCATCGAAAACGTGGGCAACCTGATCTGCCCGGCCACATTCGACCTGGGCGAAGCGGAGAAGGTGGCGCTCATGAGCATCACCGAAGGCGAAGACAAGCCCATCAAGTACCCTCTTGCCTTTCACCTAGCCAGCCTATTGGTACTCACTAAAATGGACCTGCTGCCGCACCTGCGCTTTGACCTGGCCCTCTGCAAACAGATGGCGCAGCGGGTTAACCCGCGCCTGCGCATCATCGAGACCTCGGCCTACGACCAGTCCGGTCTGGGGGAATGGCTCGACTACCTGCGGGCGCGGGCTCGCCGCCGCTAGGCTCCTCCCGTACCACCCGCGCAGATCTGTAGCTTCTCTCTGAGCACAACGATCTCAGCCGGGCCGGCCGGCGAGCGCTCGGCACTATCCACCAACACCGCCGGCCCCGCCATCCGCCCCCGAGGTGAATACCAGGCTATCAGTGACTCGCTTCGCCGAGAGCGAACTTAGCTCTCTTCAGATTCCTCAGTATGCCCTCTGCTCTGCCGGCCACGACGTCCTGCGCGTAGTTCCGGACGGCCACGGCCTGGGCGATGTTGTGCACGTTCTGCGCCGCCAGTTGCGCCTTGCGCTCGGCGCTCATCGTTTCCCACTCTGCGTCGCGTTCCCTGTAGAACTCCCTGATCTCGGCGTCCGTCGGCCTATGATACGCGTTGCGGTGCACCACGGCCTCCAACGGGAGGCGCGTCTTCAGCGGCGGCGACTCGTCGGGATAGCCCAGGCAGACCATGCCCGCGGGGAAGGCATATTCCGGGGCGTCCAGTATGGTCTGGATGTCCGCCTCCTGGATGCGCCCGATGTAGCAGGCGCCCAGGCCCAGGCTTTCGGCAGCCACCACGACATTGTGCAACACGATCATGGCATCGCAGAAGGCGATGAACAGGTGGTGGGCGGTGGTGTTGCAGACGGGTGGACTGTCGTTGACCTCGCACCACCTCTTGACGCGATACTGGTCGGCCAGGGCGATAATGGCAACGGGGGCATGGGCGACGCCCAGCGCCTTCCGCTTCTCGAGATCATCAACCACCACCAGCGCATACTGCTGGAGGTTGCTGGCGGTTGGCGCCCGAATGCCGGCCTGC
This sequence comes from Chloroflexota bacterium, assembly GCA_034431995.1. Taxonomy (GTDB): domain Bacteria; phylum Chloroflexota; class DTOL01; order DTOL01; family DAOUCN01; genus DAOUCN01. Next base: position 4,561 of record DAOUCN010000107.1, read on the forward strand.
AGGATCGCGTCCAGCACCTCCGGTTCCACCGGTTGCGGCTTGAACTTGCGGATGGAGCGGTGTGCCATCAGGCTGTCAATGACGGCGTTTGTCATGGAATCTCCTCAATGCGATCTTCGTGGTGAGATGCAGCCTGGGCACGCGGATGAACGCGGAAGTGGCGCGGATTGACGCTTATCTTCAGGGCAAGCCGCGCCCTTTCCGCGCCAATCCGCGTGCTAGCTTCTTCTAGATCTTGACCATGATCTTGCCGTGCTTGCGCTCGCCCGACTCCTTGATGGCGTCTACCACGCCCTCCAGGTCGAAGCGGGCGGTGATCATCTTGAGATTGTCAATGCGCCCGGAGGCCATCAGACGGATCACGTTGGGGAAGCAGGCGTTGCCGGAATGTCCCTGCGAGCCGAAGACCTGGCTGTGCCCCGTCTGGAAGTACTCCAGGTACATTGGCACCATCTCAGCCGCGCGGCCGATCATGACGATCTTGGCGTTGAAAGCCATGGACTTGCACATTTCGGGGATGGTCTTCGGCGGGGCGCCCGCTGCCTCCACCAGCATGTCGCAGCCCTCGCCAGCGGTGAGATCGCGGATCACCTGATGGGGCGCGACCTCGCGCGGGTCGTAGACATAGTCGGCGCCCATGACCTTGGCGAGCTCGCGCCGCTGGGGCGAGACCTCGAAGGCAAAGATCTTGGTGGCGCCAGCCGCCTTGCACAGGGCGATCGAGGCCAGGCCAATGGGGCCCGCACCCCAGACGGCGGCATAGCCGCCCAGCTTGAAGCCGCCGGCCCGCACGATGATGCCATTGTAAGCGACAGCCGTGGGCTCAACCGTGGCTCCCGCCTCGTAGCCCTTCTCCTCGCTGCCAAGCTTCTCTGCGATGGCATTGATCTTCCAGCAGTACTTGGCGCCGATGGTGATGTACTCGGCGAAGGCGCCGTTGATGGTGAAGCCGATCTCCTCCAGGTTCAGGCACTGGTTGGGGAAGCCGTTGCGGCAGGGCGTGCAGTAGCCGCACCAGATCATCTCCTCGGCAGTGACCATGTCGCCCACCTTGAGGTCCTTGACGTTCTTGCCCACCTCGACCACCTGGCCAGAGAACTCGTGGCCGGTGATGACGGGGAACTTGGTCAGGCCCGGGTAGAGGATGTAGCCGTCCTTGTCGGTCTCATAGAAATGGATATCCGAGCCGCAGACACCGCAGGCCTTGACCCGCAGCAGGACATCATCAGGGCCAATCTTGGGGTCCTTCACCTCCTTGACCTTGAGTTCAGGATAGCGCCAGACACTACTGCCGGTGATGACCTTGCCGGTGGTCTTTTCCCACTCGGACACCTTGTAGTCTGGCCGAGGATCCCATTTGGCGCTCAACACAAGCCCCTTCATTGTCCAACCTCCTTGATGTGTATAGTGATTTAGTAATCCCTCAATCCCCTAATCCCGGCTGCGGTGCGGCAGGTGTCGGGCAACATACCTGACCTACACACTGCGGTTGGGTTGAGAGAGAACTGGCGGAGCGCACGATTCCCGCTCTACGAGTGTAGCGGAGAGCAGAACATTGCTCACTGTCCCCGCGCTCGCTGGCTCCTGCGACGGGTGGGCCAGGAGCTCGAGGGCAAGGAGCATGGCCCGCCGGCCCAGTTCGTATTTCTGCTGGGCGATGGTGGTCAGGGGCGGGTGGACATAGGCTGCCAGGGCAACATCGTCGTAGCCCATGACCGAGATGTCGGTTGGCACGCGCAGACCTGCGGCACGAATGGCACGCATGGCCCCAATAGCGGTCATGTCGTTGTAGCAGAAGACGGCTGTGGGCCGCGGCCTGCGTTGCAGCAGCTCGCCCATGGCCTGCGCCCCGCCCTGAGTGGAACCATTGCTCTGGACAACGGCGGCTGGATCGGGTGTGATGCCCCCTTCCCGCAGGGCGGCTTCATAGCCCTGGTGACGGCGAAAGGTGGCATAGTTGGCGCTAGGTCCGTGGATGTAGGCGATGCACCGGTGGCCCAGCCCCAAGAGATAGCTGGTGGCCAGATGGCCGCCACCTACATCGTCGGTGGCCACGCTGTAGGTGTAGTCTCCGCTCTGCTGGTTATTGATCAGGACGAGCGGCACTTTGATGCGCTGGAGATGAGCATGATAGAAGCTGCCCACGCGGGAGGCGGCCACCACGATGGCGTCGGCTCGCCGTTCCCAGAGCAGGCGAACGACGGCCAATTCGCGGTCGGGATCGTTGTTTGAGTTACAGAGGAAGACGCCATAGCCATTGTCCAGCGCCGTCTCTTCGACGCCGCGCACGATGTCGGGGAAGAAGGGGTCGGCGATGGTGGTGATGACGAGGCCGATCCCCCGCGTGCGGCGGGTGACGAGGCCGCGGGCGATGGCGCTGGGGGCGTAGCTCAGCTCGGTCACCGCGCGCTGGACGCGCTCCCGTGTGGTTTCCCTGACCACAGGGCTGCCCTGGAGGACCCGCGATACAGTGGCGGTGGAGACGCCAGCGCGGCGGGCTACGTCAACGATCGTTGCAGGCACGGTCTTGCTCTCGTCCCTGATCTGTAAACGTTTACAGACACATCATACCACGTCCCGGAGGCCGTGTCAAGAGATACACCCTGAAATCCGGTGGTAACGCGCGGCCAGGTCTTGCCGTCCACGAATGGCCACGAAATACATCAATCGCGAGCGGCTGCACGTATGAAGGCTGGGACCCTCGGCGGCATTGCTGCGTCGGGCGTGGCGTCATTCGTGTATTCGTGAGGATTCGTGGACGGCAATCATTCCCTACCGCGTTACAACCGGATCTCAGATACACCCCGTAGCAGGGTCTTTGCAATCTCTGCATCAGGTGTCTTGCTGCCTACCCCCTGGCAGTCCAGGGGGAGCGGAATGAAGCATCCCTTGTCGCCCTTCTAGACGGCTGTCACACCCTCGTGAGACTCTTCGCTCCGCTCACGGCGACCATAAAAAGGCGCTGCGGGGGGAGGTCAATGCTCTTGACACCTGTAGCCAACTGTGCTAGGATACGAGCGTGGGAGCGGGCAGCGTGATCGCCTGCGCCGCCAAAAGGCCCCAGAAGCCGACAGATGAGCACACGGTGGACGTAGCTCAACGGTTAGAGCACCAGACTGTGGATCTGGGTGTTGAGGGTTCGAATCCCTTCGTCCACCCCAAGTCCAGATAGAACAGAGAGAACCGGGCCGGGAGCAAGGCCCCCGGTTCTCTTTTCGTTTGTGGGATACAGGCCAACCAGGGGGAGAAGGAGTAGTCTGAGACGCCCATGGAGCGGAATAGTACCATACCGTCTCGCATCCTTGTCATTGGGCTGGACGGGGCGACCTTTGATCTGATCAAACCATGGGCGGCCCAGGGGCATCTGCCAACCCTGGCTCGCCTCCTGACCGAAGGCAGCCACGCCCCTCTGCGCACCGTGCCCAACATGAACAGCGCACCCGCCTGGACCTCCTTTGCCACAGGCAAGAACCCCGGCAAGCACGGCATTTTCTACTTCGACGAGCATGTGCCAGGGACTTACCAGAAGCGCTTCCTCAGCGGGGCGTCGCGGGACGGCATCGCCTTCTGGCAACATCTCAGCCAAGCCGGCAAGCGTCTGGTCATCGTCAACGTCCCCATGACCTATCCCGCCGAACCGATCAATGGCTACATGCTGGC
>DAOUCN010000108.1:0-24639 GCA_034431995.1 Chloroflexota bacterium
CGGTGCGGCAGAAGACCTCGTAGTTGGTACGCGATGGCGAGAGACCCTCATAGAGCTGCTTGGGATCGAACTGCTGTGACCACAGGCGTTCGATGAGGAAGGCCACATTGGGGCGGTCAACGGCTCGCAGCCAGCGCCTGGGGTAATACCACATGTCCAACAATTCGGCGACCTGCTCGATGCGGGACATGGGCGCGTCACAGTGGGGGCACTTGGGGGAATCAGCCATGAGGTCCGTTTCGAACGCGCGGCCGCAATGTTGGCAGCGCACAGTCTTGCGGATGTCCACGATTGGGGTCCTCCGTAGTCGGAATAGCGTATCATCATTGACGCCACGTGTATTGTAGAAGATGCTGCACGTGGTGTCAAGGACAGGTGGTTACGCTTGTCAGCGCGCTGGCCTGATGCTATAATGTGGGGGCGGCTATAGATACTCAGAAGGGAGAACGTCCTGTGTCCGCCGAGATGCTCGATCCCTTCGACGAGATGGAGGCAGGCTAAGGCTCTTCGCTGGCCGCCCATGAAACAAGAGCTGATCCGCAACTTCTGTATCATTGCCCACATTGACCACGGCAAGAGCACCCTCTCCGATCGCCTGCTGGAGTTCACCGGAACTGTGGACAAGCGCCAGATGGTTGACCAGGTGCTGGATACCATGGACCTGGAGCGCGAGCGCGGCATTACCATCAAGGCGCAGGCAGTGCGCATGTACTACCGCGCCCACGACGGCAATGAGTACCAACTCAATCTGATAGACACCCCCGGCCATGTGGACTTCACCTACGAGGTCTCCCGCAGCCTGGCCGCCTGCGAAGGGGCCATCCTCGTCGTGGACGCCAGCCAGGGCATCGAGGCCCAGACCCTGGCCAACACCTACCTGGCCCTGGATGCCGACCTGATGCTCATTCCTGTCATCAACAAGATTGACTTGCCCGCCGCCGATCCACAGAGGGTGGCCAAGGAAATCGAGGATGTCATCGGATTGCCGGGCCGCGACATCATCCTGGCGTCTGCGAAGGAGGGCACCGGCACCGAAGAGATCCTGGAGGCCATCGTGCATCGCCTGCCGCCGCCCAGCGGCAGCCTGCACCAACCCCTGCGCGCCCTCATCTTTGACTCCAAGTACGACCCATACAAGGGCGTCGTCGCCTATGTGCGCGTGGTGGACGGCCAGGTGCGCACGGGCGACCGCCTGCTCATGATGGCGACAGACCGCACGGGAGAAGCACTAGAGGTCGGCGTGTTCAGGCCGGGCTTCACTCCCGTGCCGGACCTGTCGGCAGGCGAGGTCGGCTACATTGCCACTGGGCTGAAGGCCGTGCGCGATTGCCAAGTGGGCGATACGATCACTCTAGCGAGTACACCCGCTGAGACGCCGCTCCCCGGCTATCGGCCGGCCAAGCCCATGGTCTTCGCGGGGCTCTATCCGGTCGAGGCCAACGATTACGGTCTACTGCGCGACGCCCTGGAGAAGCTGAAGTTGAACGACGCCTCCCTCTTCTACGAGCCAGAGACCTCTGTGGCCCTGGGCTTTGGCTTCCGCTGCGGCTTCCTGGGCCTGCTGCATATGGACATCGTGCAGGAGCGTTTGTGGCGGGAATATGGCCTCAGCCTGATGGCCACCGCCCCCAGCGTGGAGTACGTGGTCACCACGACGACTGGCCAGCAGGTTACGGTAGACAACCCGGCAGCTCTTCCTCCCCCAGAACAGATCGAAACCATCGCCGAGCCGTGGATGAAGCTGAGTATTGTCACCCCCACGCGCTATATTGGCGCCATCATGGAGCTGGTGACAGGGAGGCGCGGCACCTATGAGCGGATGGAGTATCTGGAGGAGCAGCGGGTCGTGCTCTACTATGCCCTGCCCCTGGCCGAGATGCTGACCGATTTCTATGATCAGCTCAAGTCTCACACCCAGGGCTACGCCTCCATGGACTATTCCTTCTGGGAGTATCGCCCAGGCACTCTGGTCAAGCTGGACATCCTCGTGCACGGCCAGCCTGTGGATGCCCTCTCCCTCATCGTGCCCAGGGAAAAAGCGTACGCCCACGGTCGGGAGCTGGTGCACAAGCTGCGCAAGCTGATACCCAGGCATCTGTTCGAGGTGGCGATTCAGGCAGCCATTGGCTCGAAGATCATCGCCCGAGAGAACATCGCCCCCCTGCGCAAGCACGTGACAGCGAAGTGCTACGGCGGTGACGTGACTCGCAAGCGCAAGCTTCTGGAGAAGCAGGCCGAGGGGAAGAAGCGACTCAAGCAGGTTGGGCAGGTGCAGATCCCCCAGGAAGCCTTCATGGCCGTGCTCCGGTTGGGCAAGGAAGAAGGCTGATCCGTCGTCATGCACGAAGACCTCTGGCATAGCCTCCTGGCCTGGTATGACGAGCACAAACGCGATCTGCCCTGGCGGCACACGCGGGATCCCTACGCCATCCTCGTAGCGGAGACCATGCTGCAACAGACGGGCGTCGAGCGCGTGATCCCGAAGTATCGCCTCTTCCTTGAGTCGCTCCCTACGTTGGAAAGCCTGGCAGGGGCGTCTCCGTCATCGGTCATTCGTCTCTGGTCCGGCCTCGGCTACAACCGCCGAGCGGTGTGGATGCAGGAGGCAGCGAGGCAGGCTCTCCTGCGCTGGGGCGGCCTTCCCCAGGCTGTCCCCGATCTGCTCTCACTTCCTGGCATTGGGCCGTACACCGCGCGGGCCGTCGCCTGCTTCGCCTTCGATGCCCAGGTTGCAGTCTGCGATACCAACGTGCGGCGGGTGCTCACACGTTTGCTGCTGGACCCGGACCAGAGGGCAACCAGGCAGCCGGGGGCCAAGATGCTTGCTCTGGCTGCGATGGTCCTTCCACCCGGCCGAGCCTACCGGTGGAACCAGGCTCTGATGGACCTGGGGGCCACCGTCTGTGCTGCCCACGAACCGTTCTGCCTGCTCTGCCCGCTGGCCAGCCGCTGTCGCTCATTCCCCTTGCAGAGAGAGCGGCGCGGCGCTCGCGCTATCGCTGAGGACAGGCCCCGCTGGAAGACGGAGCCGTTCCAGACCTCGCGCCGGTACTACCGTGGTCGTATCGTCGAGGCGCTGCGCCACGTGCGGGAGGGCGAGTCGGTCAGTCTCGCGCAGCTTGGCTATCTTGTGAAGAAAGATTATACCAACTCGGACGCGCCGTGGCTGCTGGAGCTGGTCAGGGACCTGCAGAGCGAGGGACTGGTCAGCGTCAGCCTGGCGGACGATCAAGATCCCGTGTCGGCGCTAGTCTCGCTGCCGGGTTGACTGGCCGTATGAGAGGACAGGGGGGATACGTAGGGCTTGCCGCCGGTGTCTATGAGGAACGCTTCTCTGGCCTTCTGCACCAGCCCGGGCTGTGTCAGTAGTTCGTAGCCGGCCAGGGCCATGGCCTGTGCTGCTGTGATCATGGCCTTGTGGCCAATACCCATGCCCGAGGCGGCGGTGGCTTGCCACGAGTGCGCCGCCGTTCCAACGACCCAGGTTGCGGTGCACAACTGGCCCGTCGGGGCGATCCAACTGACATCGGCAACGTCCGTGGAACCGGGCATCACCAAGCCCTTGTCAAAGGCAGGTGCGATCCCCTCGTGTAGGGTGAGGTTCCAGTACTCTGGCGGCACGTGGCCGGCGCGCAGCACGGCGTGCTTGTGGCCCGGCGGAAACGACTTCTCCAGTTCCCTGGCAAAGGCCCACTCGTCCTCGGAGAAGCGGGGCGGGCCCACCCTATGCAGGCAGTCCTCGAGAAGCTGGGTGACGACAGCGTTGGGCAGGCACTCATAGACGCCGGTGTCGAAGCGCACTTCCAGGCGCGCGCCAGTCATCAGGCTGGCGCCCTCGGCGATCTTCACCACGCGCTGGTAGATCTGTTCAACGGCTTCCCGGCGCGGCGCTCGCACGTAGTACCACACCTCGGCGTAGTCGGGGACCACGTTCGGCTGGCCGCCGCCCCTAGTGATCACGTAGTGGATGCGTGCCTCCTGCGCTATGTGCTCTCTCAGGTAGTTCACGCCCACATTCATCAGCTCGACCGCGTCAAGCGCGCTGATGCCCACGTCGGGCGACGCGGCGGCATGGGCCGTGCGACCATGGAAAGCGAAGTGGACCGAGTTCATGGCAAGAGAGCTGCTCCAGGAGGCCGTATTCAAACCCGAAGGGTGCCAGGTGATGGCCGCGTCGAGATCGTTGAACAGCCCTTCGGTGGCCATGAGGGTCTTGCCCCTCAGGGTCTCTTCTGCTGGGCAGCCGTAGTACACCACAGACCCAACAAGCTGGCCGGCTTCTATCTCGCGCTTCAGGGCCGCCGCGGCCGCTAGGCTGCCGACGCCGAGAAGATTGTGCCCACAGCCGTGGCCCGCGCCACCCTCGCGAAGAGGCTGGCGGTGGGGTGTAGCCTGCTGCGACAGCCCGGGCAGGGCGTCGTACTCGCCGAGGAAGCCAATGATGGGTTTGCCTGTGCCGAAAGAGGCCACCAGCGCTGTCGGCACCGTTGCTGTTCCCAAGCGGACGTTGAAGCCATGTTGCCGAAGGAAAGCTGCCTGCGCCGCCGCCGAGCGCTCCTCCTTAGTGCCAGGCTCTGCGTATTCCCAGATCGCCTGGGCAAGTGCGACTAGTTCTGGCTCGTTCTCTGAGATCCATGACAGTCCATGCTTCACCGCTGATACCTCCTTGAGGGTGGCTGCCCTGGCACTAGCTAGTGGGCAAAAGCCCTAGGTCTGGCACCGTGGGCAGAAGTGGGTGCTCCGGCCCCCCAGGCGCAGCCGTTCGATCGGTGTGCCGCAGCGGGGGCAGGGCGCTCCCGTGCGACGGAACACGGCCAGAAAGCCCTGGTTCTCTCCTGCCGCTCCCTCCACGTCGCGGAACTGCTCATCGCGCAGGGTGGTGCCACGGCGGGCGACGGCGTCGGTCAGGACGCGATGCATGGCGCCAAGCAGGCGAGCCAGCTCGGCCTGGGAGAGGGCGTTGGCGGGGCGTAGGGGATGGACGCCAGCGTGAAAGAGGACTTCGTCGGCGTAGATGTTGCCGATGCCAGCCACGAGCGATTGATCGAGCAGGACGGATTTGATGGCGCTCTTGCGGCGCGCAAGGCGGGCAGCCAAGACCGTCGGGTCGAGGCTGTCTAGAGGCTCAGGTCCCAAGTTTCGGTCGAGAGCAGCTAGGCCAGCCGCGTCGAGCAAAGCCACCCGGCCGAACTTGCGCGGGTCAACGAAGTGAAGCTCCTGACCATCGTCCAGTGACCAGACGACGCGGGTGTGCTTGTCGAGGGCAGAACCGGATGCCTGCATGAAGAGCCGCCCTGTCATGCGCAGGTGAATGACCAAGTGAGAGCCGCCGGCCAGGGCAATCAGTATGTACTTGCCCCGGCGCGCCACATCGGTGACGGCGCAGCCAGGCATCTGGGCGCGGAACGCGTGGGCTGGAGGGCTTTGTATGGTCCTGTCCCAGAGCACGTGAACAGCGGTGATGGTGCGCCCGAGGAGGCGGCGGCGCAGACCGCGGGCGACGGTTTCCACTTCGGGCAGCTCAGGCATGTGTCATGCTCATTCCATCTCGTCCCAGTTCTTCCCCACCTTGACGTCTACCTTGAGGGGGATGCTCATGGGCAAAGCGCCCTCCATCAGTTCTTTGGCAAGCGCCTTCATGTCGGCCAGCTCCGCCGGCGGTACCTCAAAAACCAGTTCGTCGTGCACCTGGAGGATCATGCGGCTGCGCATCTTGCGCTGGGTCATGGCCTTGTGCAGGCGCACCATGGCGATCTTGATGATGTCTGCCGCGGTTCCCTGAATAGGCATGTTGATGGCCATGCGCTCGCCTGCGCCGACCAGTGCCCGGTTCTGCGCCTTCAGCTCGGGCAGGTGACGACGACGGCCCAGGAGAGTGGAGACATAGCCATCGCGGTGGGCCTGGCGCTGCGTCCGCTCGATGTACTGCTTGATCCCGGGATAGCGGGTGAAGTACTCCGTGATCAGCTTGTTGGCTTCCTCCTGGGGCAGGCCGGTACTCTGGGCCAGACCGTAGCCGCTGACGCCATAGGCAACGCCGAAGTTGATGGTCTTGGCGACGCGCCGCATGGCGGGCGTGACCTCGCTCAGGGCGACGCCAAAGACGGCGGCAGCGGTCGCGGCATGGATGTCTTCATCGGCGCGAAAAGCGGCTAGAAGAGCGGGATCCTGGGTAACGTGAGCCAGAATGCGTAGCTCAATCTGCGAGTAGTCGGCCGACAGGAGGAGATTGTCCCCCTCGGCAACAAAGGCCCGCCGTACAAGGCGGCCAACGTCTGTGCGGATGGGAATGTTCTGCAAGTTCGGGTCGCTGGAAGACAGGCGGCCAGTGGTGGTGACTGTCTGATTGAAAGAGGTGTGCACGCGGCCAGTCTGCGGATTGACCAAGAGCGGGAGGGTGTCAACATAGGTGGACTTGAGCTTGATGAGCTGACGGTATTCCAACAGCAGATCAATAATGGGGTGGGCGCCGCGCAACTCCTCGAGGACGCTGACGTCGGTGGAATAGCCCGTTTTCGTGCGTTTGGTCTTGGGCAGACGCAGCTCGTCGAAAAGGACGCTCGCGAGCTGCTGCGTCGAGTTGATGTTGAAGCGGTGTCCGACGGCGTTGTAGATGTCCTGTTCCAGGCTGCCGATCTTGTGGGCAAGATCACGCGATATCTGATGGAGCAGGGGAACGTCGAGGGCGACTCCGGCCCGCTCCATGTCAACCAGGACGGGCACCAAGGGCAGCTCGATCTCGGTGTACAAGCTCCACAGTCCTGCCTCCTTGAGTCGCGGCTCCAGGAGCTGTTGGAGACGAAGGGTCATGGCTACGTCGGCGCAGGCATAGGCGGCGGCCTGATCAATGGGCACCTGGGACATGGTAAGCTGTTCCTTGCCCTTGCCAATGAGGTCGCTGATGGGCGTCATCGTGATCCCGAGGTGGGTGAAGGCCAGGTCCTTGAGGCCGAGGCCCTTTTCGCCCAACAGATAGGCGGCAATCATGGTGTCGGAGACGAGTCCGCGCAGGGGCATGCCGTGGTTCGCCAGCACCATGATGTCGTACTTCGCGTTGTGGGCGATCTTCGGCAGGTCTGGGTTGCGCAGCACGGGCTTGAGCGCCGCCTCCACCTGGGTCATGGGCAGATGTCGTCCGTCCTGGTGGGCGATGGGGATGTAGTAGGCAGCGCCATCTGACAGGGCGAGGGCGATGCCCACCAGCCCCGCCTTCATGGTCTCTGGGCTGGTGGACTCCACATCCACCACCAGCAGCGTCGCCTTTCTGAGCTGGGCCGCAAGGTCAGTCAGGAACTGCTGTGTATCTACTATCTGGTAGTGTGGTGGGGCAGGGGGTGGCGGGACCGCCGGTGCCAGGGCCGGTTCGTCCTGGCCAAACAGCGAGAATTGCCGAGCTCCCTGGGACGACAGAGGCGCAGCAGGGGCCGGCGGCGAGGGCAGGCGTTCCACCAGGCTGCGGAACTCCAGCTCCCGGAACAGGGCCAGCGCCCGCTCGCGGTCGAAGCCCCCGACCCGGCATCGCTCCAGGTCAAGCTTCACCGGCACGTTGCGCACGATGGTGGCCAGCCGCTTGCTCTTTATAGCCTGTTCGCCGTAGCCGTCCAGCTTCTCGCGCACCTTTGGCTCCATCTCGCTCAGGTGAGCGAAGGCTCTCTCCACGCTGCCGAAGCTCTGCAGGATGGCGGTTGCCGTCTTGTCGCCCACGCCGGGAATCTGCGGAATATTGTCGGTGGCGTCGCCGCGCAGGCCGCGCAAGTCGGCCAGTTGACGCGGTTCCAGTCCATAGCGCTCGCGCACGGCCTGCTCGTCGTAGGTCATGGTATCGGTGATGCCGCGTCGGGTGACCATGACCTGCACGCGGGGGGACACGAGTTGGAGAGTGTCGGTATCGCCGGTGACGATGAGGACGTCCACACCACGCTGGGTGGCCTGGTCGGCCAGGGTGCCGATGAGGTCGTCGGCCTCAAAGCCCTCCATCTCGAAGATGGGGAAGCCGAAGGCTTCGACGATCTGTCGCACGCGGGCGAACTGGGGTCGCAGGTCTTCGGCCATCTGGGGGCGCTGGGCCTTGTACTCGGGGAACTCATCGTGGCGGAAGGTGCGCCCCTTGTCGAAGGTGACGGCCACGTAGTCCGGCTTTTCTTCGTTGAGGACTTTAAGCAACATGGAGGCGAAGCCGAAGGTGGCGTTGGTCTGTTCGCCGCTGGAGGTATTGAGGGGCGGCAGGGCGTGATAGGCGCGATGCACGAGGGCATTGGCGTCTATGAGGATGATCTTTCCCATTGTGTGCCTCCTCTCCATAGGCCACATTATAGCAGGTTCTGGCTACAGGGCAAGTGCGCTTGACATTGCGGCTGGGGCGGCGTATAATATGCTTGCGATGAGGCGGCGGGGCGTAGCGCAGCCTGGTAGCGCACTTGAATGGGGTTCAAGTGGTCGTGCGTTCGAATCGCACCGCCCCGACCATGCATGGTGTGCACGCCAATACGACGACGTATAGCACGATAGGGTATGGACAGGCTGCATGTCCTTACCCTAATCTTTTATCCCTCTCGCGGGATGGGGTCTCCCGGCATGACGCTCAGCGTTGAGTTGGTTGCCGCAGCCGAAGAAGGGCAACGGTTGATAGACAGACTGCGCACTGGCCTGCCGATTATGGCCGACCTGTGCCGCTCCGATCTGCTCCTGTGCCGGAGTCTGGACTACAATCGGGGTGTTGTGCTGTTCCACGCGCGCCCGCACTCGGTGTCGCCCGTCCGCCCCGAAGACCAGACGGGGCGCATCGTCACGCGCGATGAGGAACCTCTTGTGATGCGTGTGCTCCACCATCCTTCCGGCGGCATCCAGAGCGGGGAGGGCAACCTCGGCGCGCCGATCAGGCAGGAAGTCTGGCCTGTCCAGGCACCGTCAGGCGAGATGGTCGGCGCCCTCTGTGTGGAAACAACCGTCGTTGAGGTGGCTCGCCATCGCAAACGCAGCCAGGTCTTTCAGGAGGCTTTGCGCCAGCTCCAACACATGCTGGTGCGCGGTGAGCTGGACGGTTGCGAGGGGCTGACGCCCTTCGGTGAGCACGACGGTATTGTTTTCGTCGACATGAGTCGGCGGATCAGATACGTCAGCGGTGTAGCAGAGAACCTGTACCGCAAGCTGGGACACGCAGAGAGCCTGTTGGGCCACTTCATCACGGACCTGGGGACAGATGAAGGCGTGTACTTCGCCGCACTGGACAGCGGGCGCTGCGTGGAGGCCGAGACCCGGGAAGGGCAACTCATATGGATCCGCAAAGGCATCCCCGTGCGGGCTATGACAGGTCGCACGCTCTTTGCCAAGGTCGGCGAGCTGCCAGGCCTGAGCGGCGTGCTCATGACGGTGAGCGATGTCACGGAAGAACGGCGGCGAGAGCAACAACTGCGGGTGAAGGCCGCCATGATTCAGGAGATCCACCATCGCGTCAAGAACAACCTGCAAACGATCGCTTCCCTGTTGCGCATGCAGGGGCGCCGTGTGGGTGATCCTGCGGCGCGGGTGATCCTCGAAGAGGGAGTCAACCGGATCCTGAGCGTGGCCGTCGTGCACGAGTTCCTGTCTCACGATGAAGGGCATGTGATCAGTATCCGTGAGGTGGCGCAGCGCATCGTGAATCACACAATGCAAGGCATTCTCGCCCCGGGCAAAGGCATTAACCTCTCGCTGCAAGGCGGGGGGTTCAAGCTGTCGGCACAGCAGGCCACGGCCTGCGCCCTTGTGATCAACGAGCTGGTGCAGAATGCAGTGGAGCACGGCTACGCGGATCGGGTCGGTGGAACGATCGTGGTCAATCTGCTAGAGGACGGCAACGACGCCGTGATCGAGGTCGTTGACGACGGCGAGGGTCTGCCGCCGGATTTCGACCTGGACCATTCCTCCAGCCTCGGCCTCAAGATCGTACAAACGCTGGTGAAGGAAGACCTAAAGGGGACGTTCGAGCTGTCGCGCGGCGAGGGCGAAGCCAGGGGCGTACGGGCGTTTGTGCGCTTCCCTCGGTTGCCGATCAGCGAGGAATCTCAGGCAGGGTTGCATTAGCCTGGGGGAAAGAAGGCTTCGTTGGTAGAGGAGGATCCTGTGATGGGGAAGACGCGCGTTGTGGTCGCGGACGATGAATCCGTCATCCGCATGGACTTACGGGAAATGCTGACAAACCTGGGCTATGTGGTTGTCGGCGAGGCCAGCGATGGCGCGACGGCCGTTGCTCTGGCGCGAGAGATGAAGCCAGACCTGGTCATCATGGACATCAAGATGCCCAATATGGACGGGCTGGCCGCGGCCAAGATCCTGACAGAGGAACGTATCGCGCCTGTTCTGTTCCTCACCGCCTTTAGCCAGCAAGATCTGGTGGAAGGAGCCAAAGAGGCTGGGGTTGTCGGCTATGTGGTCAAACCCTTCCGTGAACAGGAATTGGTGCCGGCCATTGAGGTCGCCCTGGAGCGATTCCGGGAGTTCCGTGCTCTGGAACGAGAGGTGGCCGACCTGAAGGAGGCTCTTGAGACGCGCAAGCTGGTTGACCGGGCCAAGGGCCTGCTCATGGACACGCAAGGACTGACCGAGGCAGAAGCCTTCAGGAAGATCCAGAAGATGAGCATGAACACCCGCAAGTCTATGCGGGAGGTCGCTGAAGCGATCCTGCTCGCGCATCAGGTGGAACGAGGCGCCTGAGAACCTGCCTATGTCGGGCAGACAACGCTGTCGTCGGACGCCGTCCAGAGGTGGCAGTGCCGCTCACCGAGATCGGTAGAGCGGCATTCGTGTTTGTGAGGGCAACATGATCATCATGAAATTCGGCGGCACATCGGTTGGTGATGGAAACCGATTTATCCAGGTCGCGGATATTGTGCAGGACAACCTGGCCAGACGGCCGGTTGTCGTCCTGTCGGCTATGAGCGGCGTGACCGATGCTCTGTTGAGCATGGCGGAACGAGCCCAGCGCGGCCAGATGGCTGTCATAGACAAACCACTCAAGGAATTGCTCACTCGGCATCTTTCTGCTCTCACAGAGGCCGCGAGGTCTCCCGAGCAGCAACGTCTGGGGAGGCAGGAGATCGAGAGCTACGGAAAGGACCTGGCCAGTATCCTGAGGGGAGTGTCTCTGGTGCGCGAGGCGACGCCACGCTCGACCGACGCCATCGCTGCCTTTGGGGAGAAAATGGCTGTGGCGATCCTGAGCCGTGCCCTGTGTGATCGCGGCTTGCCGGCCCGGCCCATGAGTGCAGAGGAGCTCATTGTCACTGATGGCAACTTCGGTCAGGCCGCTCCCATCATGGCTGCTACCGCTCGCCTGATCAACCGTCGCATCCCGCCTGTCCTGGCGCGGGACGAGATCCCCATCATAACTGGGTTCATCGGGCGCACGCGCTCTGGGGCAACGACCACGTTGGGCAGGGGAGGCTCGGACTACTCGGCAAGCCTCATCGGTGCTGCCCTGGCTGCCGAGGAGATCTGGATCTGGACCGATGTTGACGGCGTGATGACGGCTGACCCACGCCTGGTGCCGGAAGCCAGGCCGTTGGCAAGCCTTAGCTACGCCGAGGCAGCGGAGCTATCCTATTTCGGGGCAAAGGTGCTTCATCCGAGGACCGTGGCCCCTGCCATTGCCAAGGGTATTCCCGTCTATATCAAGAATACCTTCAATCCTGCCTTTCCTGGCACGGTGATCACCGGCGGCAACAACGCGGGTGCGCGGCGGGATCCGCCGACGGATAGGACGGTGGTCAAGGCGATCACCTCCATGGCGGGGATGAGCCTGGTGACGGTGCAAGGCGCGGGCATGATTGGCGTGCCCGGGATTGCGGCCCGTGTCTTTGCGACCGTGGCGCGGAGATCCACCAATGTCTTCATGATCTCCCAATCATCGTCGGAGTACAATATCTGCTTCGTCGTGCAGAGCGGCGACAGCTCCCTTGTTGTGACTGGGCTGCGACAGGAATTGGCAAACGAGCTGCGTCAGGGCGGCGTCAGCGGCATCTGGGCCCAGGACGAGGTTGCCGTACTGGCGGTAGTGGGCGAAGGCATGCGCGGCACGCCAGGGGTAGCTGGGCGGCTGTTCAGCGCCCTGGGCCGCTGCGGCGTGAACGTGATTGCCATCGCTCAGGGCGCCTCGGAGCTCAACATCTCTTTCGTGGTCGAGGGAGGGCAGCGCATCCCGGCGCTACGGTGCATTCATCGCGAGTTCATTGCGTAGGAGGGAGGCAATGCGGAGAGTGAGAGTCGGTGTCCTGGGCGCTACGGGGGCTGTCGGCCAGCGCTTCGTGCAACTGCTGAGCGGGCATCCGTGGTTCGAGGTAACGGCTCTGGCCGCCTCGGAGGTGCGGGTGGGCATGCCCTACGGCAGCGCCGTGCGCTGGCGTCTCTCGGCAGATGTCCCGGCCTACGCGCGGGATATGGTGGTGCAGCCATGCCGACCGGGGCTGGATTGTGACCTCGTATTCTCCGGGCTTCCCGCAGAGGTGGCGGGGGGAGTGGAGGAGGAGTTTGCACGCGCCGGCTATGTGGTCTCCAGCAACGCACGTAGCCATCGCTTTGACCCCGACGTGCCCCTGCTGGTGCCCGAGGCAAATCCGGGCCATCTGGACATACTACCCGTACAGCGGCAGCGACGGGGCTACACCAGGGGCTGCATCGTTACCAATCCCAACTGCTCGACGATTCACTTGGTGCTGGCTCTCAAGCCGCTAGACGACGCCTTCGGTCTGCGGCGGGTTCTGGTCACCACGTTTCAGGCGCTGTCTGGCGCAGGCTATCCTGGCGTACCGTCGCTAGATGTGGTGGACAACGTGATCCCGTACATTGGCGGCGAGGAAGAGAAAGTGGAAAGCGAGCCGCTCAAGATCATGGGGTCGCTGGCTGGCGACAGCTTTGCGCCGGCATCCTTTGCCATCAGCGCTCACTGCAACAGAGTGGCGACGCTGGACGGACATCTGGAATGCGTCTCTGTCGCTCTGGCCAAACGGGCCTCGCCGGACGACGTACTGGGAGCACTGGCGGGCTTTCGCGGGCGGCCGCAGGAGCTGGGGCTGCCGAGTGCACCAACCCATCCTGTCGTGGTTCGTCCGGAGACGGACCGGCCTCAGCCCCGCCTGGACCGCGACACGGAGAACGGCATGGCGACGGTCGTTGGCAGGGTGCGACCGTGCAAGGTCCTCGACTACAAGTTCGTGCTCTTGGGCCACAACACAATCCGTGGCGCGGCGGGGGCAGCGATCTTGAACGCGGAGTTGATGGCGAGCTGCGGCTATCTGGACGACGGAGTCTTGCAGAAATAGCTAGACTCGTGGAGCCGTGCGGTCTCTTCCCCACGGCCCCCAGACGGCGAAAGAGATCGCCGTCCTACACGACAGAAGAGGCGATTGGCGGCGGTGTGCTTACATCTTCCTGCAAGTCCCCATAGTTGGGCTGCTCAGGCGCGATGCAGGTTGGGGGCAGCGATGAAGCTGAGACCGCGCAGCGTCAAGGCCCGTGCTGTGGCATTGACAGCGGCGTGCTTGTCTAGATAGTTGCGCAGCAAGGCGGGCATCTCTCCCGCAGCCTCGATCTCGGACTTGGCGCGGAAGTAATCCAGAATATCCGACGGGTGTGAGCGCGTGGTCTCGATGTTGGGATCGCCGCCCTCATGCTTGGCCGAGATGTTCGGTACGTGGTCAGCCAGGGCAACCAGCTCGTCCCGCCGATCATAGGGCTGGATGACAATGTTCTTCCACGTCTCTGTGATGTGGTGCTCGAAGCGCACCACGTCCTCGAAGGACAACGCCCTGCGGAACTGAGCCGTGATCTCGATGGTCTCATTGTTGACTGAGTTGCTCCAGTTGAAGCCAACCAGGGGGCAGGTGCCGTCGGGGCGGGAGAAGAGCTTGGCGCCAATGAGGGTCCACAGAGCAGCATACGGGTTGTCGTTGCCCATGAAAACCGAGATCTTGAACTGGATGTCAATGCCCAGCTTGTAGAGAAGATAGCCCAGAAGCACCGTGCCGGGATTGATGTTGAGCACCTGGCGGACACCGTAGGTGGTGTAATAGTAGAGAAGCTCGTCAACCCAGCGCAGGGCATGGTCGTTCGGCTGGCCGACGCCACCAAAGTAGCCGGTGATTGTTGCCGGCCCGCCCAGGTGGACATTGGAGCCGTCGGTACCCTTTGTGTCTAGCGTCTCCACGTAGGACGCCCCCATGACTTGCATGGCAGCGGCAAAGGCCAGCAGGTCGCCGTTGTCAGCTTCGGACTCCTTCATCCTGCGTACCCGTATGAAGCGCGCGGGCATAAGCTCTTTCATAGCGATGGCGTGCTTGGCTTCCTCGATCAGCCAGGGGAAATACTGGGCTGCGCTGATCTCCAGGGTGACGGCGAAGGCGTCCTGGAACGTCATGGTATCGGCGCGCGTGCCCAACACGCTGCGGCGGAACTCGGAAACGGATACGAAGGCATGGGCATCTCGCTGAGCAATGAGCCACCTGATATCGCGCAAGTAGGGGGATTTCTGCTCTCTCAGGCGTGCTAGCAGTCGCGGCAGCCGGCGGGCTCTGGCAGCCCTGGCGTTGATCTCCTCAGGCGTTCCGTATTTTGCCACCACGTCCAGGAGATCGTTGACCACGCGGCTGCCGGGATCAAGGAGCACCTCGTTGATGGATGCCAGTCTGTTGGCGGCAACGCGCAGCCGCTTCCTCATGATCACGTGATTCATCATCGAACCTCCTCCCACAGTCGTTGTGTGTGCAAGGGCATCGCTGTCCATAACGTGGTCGGTTCTCTTTTTGCCCCAATCAACGTGGGCCCCAGGCCAGAGTGGCCTTACTGGTCAGCCGCCAGGAGACGTTGCAGTTCCTCGTATTCCTCATCCTTGATGCCGAAGTAGTTGTCGGGCGCGGGGAAGGTCCTGTTGGTGACCTCGGCCACATACTGTTTCAGTCCATCGCCGATGACCTTGCCGGCGTCGCCGAACTTCTTGGCCATTTTGGGGGTGAAGCGTGGGTAGAGACCGAACATGTCATGGAAGATGAGCAGTTGTCCGTGAGCACCGAGGCCGCTGCCCAGGCTGATGATGGGGATACCGGCCCGCTCAGCGATGAGGGAACATACGCGATCGGGGACGAGTTCGAGCAGGATAGCCATGGCGCCGGCTTCTTCGAGGGCGCGGGCGTCGTCAACGATCTTCTTCGCTTGCTTGGCGCTCTTGCCCTGCAGGCGGAAACCGCCTAGACTGGCCACGCTCTGAGGCGTCAGCCCGAGATGCCCCATGACGGGAATGCCCGCGGCGACAATGGCCCGCACTCGGGGCACCACCTCTTGGCCCCCTTCCAGCTTGATACCGTCGCAACCGGCCTCGGCCATGAAACGTCCCGCGTTACGGACAGCGGTCTCATCGGAGGGCTGGTAGCTCATGTAGGGCATGTCGCCGATGAGCCAGGCGTTGGGTGTGCCCCGCCGCACAGCCTGGGCATGGCGGATCATGTCTTCCATGGTCACGGGCAAGGTGGAGTCATAGCCGAGCATGGTCATGCCCAGGCTATCGCCCACGAGGACGATGTCTATGCCTGCCTGTTCCACAAGATAGCCCATGGGATAATCGTAGCAGGTAATCATCGTGATGGGGATGCCCTTGGCCATCTTGTCGAAGAGGGCGGGGAGGGTGACCTTCTTGCGTCCGTTCATCTGTGTACTCCTTCGTCTGGTCTGCGGTCGGCAGTATGACAGCGCACTGCGCCGTTCGCCCTTAGTTTACACGGAAACGCGCGATTCTGCAAGATGGTGGGGATCTGGAACGGCTGGCGGGTTGATCCTGCCTGGGCCTCAGACAGGGCTTCGTGGTATCGCCTGAAACGGCAGGAATGGAATGTGGGCCTCTCCTATGGGCTACAGGAGATGCTGCCCCGCGCAGAAGGCTCCTCACGATGACAGCCTGCCTGACTGCGCACAGGCTCTGTTGGCTTTGACCGCTGTTGCGCGATGGTATGCAGCGTGTTATAATGTCAGCCACATGGCGGCCGCCCTGGTGCGGCTAGTCCGACCATGGGGAGGAAGAAGATGCCAGAGGTAACACCTGTGCTGGAAGTCACTCGCAAGAGCATGAGCCGGGTAGACCTGCTCACGGTCGCCGGCCGTGTAGACGCTGCCACGTCTCCCCTTCTCGAGCGGCAGATCAAGGAGAGCTTTGCAGCAGGCCGGCATCGGCTGGTGATAGATTTCGCGTCCACCAACTTCATCTCCAGCGCTGGCCTCAAGGTGCTCGTCAGCGCCTTGAAAGAGGCTAAGCGACATCGGGGCGATGTGCGTCTGGCAAACCTGTCTGATCGCCTCAAGGAGACGCTGGCCATGGTGGGGCTGATCCCCGATCTCTTCAAGGTCTATAACGATCTTGTAGACGCCGTGGGCAGCTTCTAGGTTCTCTGTGGGCTGTCATGTCTGTCCTGCCTGGATCGGTCACTATGCCCGTGCGAGGGAGGGCAGAGCAGCGACGGAGCCCACGGCACGCCGCTCACGAGTACAGCTTGCGTTCCCAGGGGATCGTGTCTGCATGATACGCCACGGGCAAGGAATGCATACCGCCGCCAGAGGCGGAGCATGCCTTGCCCTTCGCCTTCGGAGAAGGGATGATGTCATCGCAGGAACCGGGAATAGAGGCACTGGTTGCCGCACCGGCTGGCCGCCTGGACGCTGCGGCCGCACCGCGCCTGAGAGAGACAATCGAGAACCAGTTGCTACAGGGCCATTACCGTCTGGCAGTTGACCTGTCGGGGGTGACCTATCTTTCCAGCAGTGGATTGCGGGTGCTGTTGTCCGGACTGAAGAAGGCACGCGCCGCCGGCGGTGACGTCGTTCTTTGCTGCCTGCAAGGCAACGTCCTGAGCGTGATGCAAACGATGGGGTTTGACCAGTTGTTCTGCCTGTATGCCACGCAGGAAGAGGCTCTGCGCGCCCTGCGGACTGGGCCAGGTGCCGCGAGGGACGGGGCGCGATGAAGCGGCGATTGGATGACCTGGCGAGCCCGGTCTTGGCTGAGATGGATGAGCGCGGTCGCTCTCATCTCACGCGCAGGGTCGCCTGGGTCTTGTTCAATGCCTATGGCATCACGGTGACGGGGTCAGGCTTTCTCCTGCTGGCGCTGTCTACTCTGATGACGCGCCCCTCGCCCGACATGCCCCTGATGGTGGGCCTTGTGCTGCTGTCCTTTCTTAGCAGGCGACTCGGATTCCCTATTGCCAGAGGCACGAACAGCCTGTCCGGCATCGTGGATCTTACGTCCCTGCTGCTGTTTGGGCCAGTGGTGGCGGCCTGGCAGGCAACGATCTCGTCCCTGCTCGATTCGGCAGCCGAGATCATCTCTCGTCCTACCCGCAATCTGTGGCTGGTGATGAAGGCCCCTCTGTTCAATGCCGGGCTGAAGACGCTGATGGCCTTGTGCTCTGCCTGGGTGTACCTGGGGCTTGGTGGGAGACTGCGCCCGGCAGCGTTCACAGGGGACCTGGTGCTCCCCGGTGTGGCCCTGGTTACGACATGGTTTCTGATTGACTATGGGGCCTGGGCCATCATCGAGCTCCTGACGGGAGGAAGGGCGCGTCTGGCGCAGTGGCTTCGCTACGTCTTCGCCTCGTCTGTCTTCGTGGAATTGCTCCCGCTGCCGCTGGCCTTCCTCGGGGCTGCCAGCGCCGTTGTCTTCGGTACGGGCGGCCTGCTACTCTGTGGGTTTGCTGTCCTTATGGCAAGCCTGGCCATCCGCCTCCTGGCGGAGGCGCGGGCGCGGGCGGAAGCGCGAGTGACAGAGCTGTCCACCCTCAACCGCACCACCTACGAGATCATCGAGGCGTCGCGCGATGAGCAGAACCTGTGCGATCTGATCTACCGCAACGTGACGCGAGTGGTGGACGCTTCCACCTTCATCCTGTGTCTCATTGACGAGCCGCGCCAGGAGGAGACGGTGCGTGTTCTGGTGGCAGACGGGCAGCGCCTCCAGCCGGTGACCATCGCCTTGGGAGGCGTGGCCACGTGGATGCTGGAGCATCGGAAGCCGCTCTTGATCTCCGATGTGCGCAAGGAGGCCTTGCCCTTTACGCCGCGACCGCTGTCAGCGGGGGCCAGCGACACACGCTCGCTGCTGTACGTGCCGATGCTGGCGGGACAAAACCTCGTTGGTTTCATGTCCATTCAGAGTCCTCTGCCCCATAGATTCACGCCCGATGACACGCGCATTCTTGCGGCGATGGCGAATCAGGCAGCGATGGCCATTGCCAACGTACGCTTGCAGCGGCAAGCAGCGATACGCCAGAGCCTGGAGCAGGAGCTGCGGCTGGCCAGCGACATCCAGCGCAGTCTGCTCCCCTCCGCTTTTCCGATACTCCCTGGCTTCGAGATTGCGGCCCACTGGGAAAGCGCCCGTGAGGTGAGTGGCGACTTCTACGACTTTCTGAGCCTGAGCGATGGTCGCCTCGGTATCGTGATCGCTGATGTGTCCGACAAGGGGGTGCCTGCCGCGTTGTTCATGGCCCTCAGTCGTAGTCTGGTGCGATCCGGCCTGCTTGGCTCATCATCGGCCGCCGAAGGCCTGGCCAAGGCGAACCGCTGGATACTCAAGGACTCGGGCAGCGACATGTTCCTCACGCTGTTCTACGGCGCATTGGACGCCAATCGGAGAACCTAGTCATATGTGAATGCGGGCCACAATCCTCCCATTCTTGTGACAGATGGGGGAAAGACCACCACGGAGCTGGACAAGCACGGCCTTGCCCTTGGTGTGATTGAGGACATCAAGCTGGAGCAGCACACGGTGCAGTTGCCTTTGGGCTCGGTGCTTGTGCTGTACACCGATGGAGTCACCGACGCCATGAACGACGAAGGCGCATGGTTTGGCGAGGAGCGGCTACTGAGCCTGGTGCAACAGCATCACGACTTGCCGGCACGAGAGATCATTCAGCGCATCAGTGAGGCGTTGCATACGTTTGTGGGAGGACAGGAAGCCTTCGATGATGCGACGATTATCGTGGTGCGCAGTGTCGGCTGAGGCGGCGGGGCGCGTGCAGAGCCAAGTCAGCCTCTCGCAGGTTGAGCTCACGTTGCGCAGGCCCCGGGGAGGTTGCAGCCTGGTTGCGCTCGCTGTACCAGCCTGCTATAATAGTTTGTGGGGGATTGAACAGATACTGGCATGTCTAGGTTGTACCGGTGCACGGTGACAAGTGAGTTTGAGAATCTGGCAACCATTGCCCGTTTTGTTGCCCGTGTGGCGGACAGGATGGGCCTGGATGCGAAGACCTCCTACGCCGTCCAGGTGGCCGTGGACGAGGCGTGCACCAACGTCATCGAGTATGCCTACGGCAGACAACCCGGTCATCCCCTGACCGTGGAGTGCCGCAAGGCAGGCCAAGAGTGCGTGGTGGTGATCCGGGACCAGGGGAAGCCCTTCGATCCGTCGCAGGTGCCGCAGCCAGACCTGTGTTCACCCCTCTGGCAACGTCGCGAGGGTGGCTTGGGCCTGTTTCTCATCCAGAAACTGATGGATGATGTGCGTTTCCGGTTTGATGCCCTGGAGGGGAACGAACTCACCCTCGTGAAGTCCATTCCTACCCTGGAGGCGCGGAGGCCGCGAAGCGACCGCCGGCAACGGCTGCGGGCGAAGCAGGGGTCTCCCAATGGCTGCCTAGCGCGGGGCAGAGGTGGAGGATGCAATGGCTGAGGTGATTATCCTGGCAGGAGGGTCGGGCCGACGGCTGACCTACTACTTCACCCGCGGCGGGCCCAAGTCCATGGTGCCCGTCGCCGGTGCACCCCTCCTCTGGTTCATCCTCTCCTGGCTGGAGAGCCAGGAGGTGATCAGCCGCATTCTCATCGCCTGCGGACATCGGTTTGAGGACATCCGAGACTACATCGGCGATGGCCGTGACTGGACCAAGCCGATCGTTCTGATCGAAGAGAAGACTCGGCTGGGGCGAGGCGGCGCGGTCAAGAACGCCCTGCGCAACCGCTTGGTGTCTGATCCAGAGCCCGTCGTCGTCGTCAACGGCGACATCGTGACGAATCTCCAGCTCGCTCCGATGATTGCCGCGCACAAGGCATCGCAAGCTGACATCACGGTCCTGGTCACTCGCGTGCACAATGCCTGTGGCGTGGTTTACCTCGACGACAACGGTCAGGTCACAGCCTACCGGGAGAAGCCGGTTCAGCCGGAACTGATCAACGCAGGGGTCTATGTCCTGACGCCGAGCCAGATGTTGCTGCTGCGGTTGCCAGAACGCGGCGACTGGGAGGACGAGTTTCTACCCGCCCTGGCTCAGGAAGGCAAGCTGGGAGCGTATCAGGACAACGCGTGCTTCTGGTCCACCATTGACAATCCGCGGGATATCTTCGACACAGAAGAACGCCTGCAGGAGTTCATCCGGCGCGGCCTGTTTGGCCCGCCATGTTGAGTACGCTGTTCTTTGCGGATGGTTGGGACTGGCAGGGAGATGGCAGACATAGATGCGCTGATAGAGCGCGTATCCTCATACATTTCCCAGAGTGCCGATGTCCTTCGTACTGCCTATGCCTTCGCGGCGAGGGCGCATGAGGGGCAGCGGCGGGCTTCGGGCGAGCCGTACGTCACCCATCCGGTTGAGACAGCCTACATCGTGGCTGGCCTCTATCTCGACATAGCTGCGGTGACGGCTGCTCTCCTCCACGATGTGCCCGAGGACACGCCTGTCCCCCTGAGCGCTGTCATCCAGAGCTTTGGGCCAGAAGTGGGCAAGCTGGTGGATGGGGTGACCAAGCTGAGCCGCATCACCTGGGGCAGCCTGGAGGAGGAACAGGCCGAGAACCTGCGCAAGATGTTCCTGGCCATGGTGGACGACATCCGGGTTGTGCTGATCAAGCTGGCGGACCGTCTGCACAACATGCGCACACTCGGCGCTCTGCCAGGGGAGCAGCAACGCAAGATCGCCCAGGAGACGATGGAGATCTACGCCCCCCTGGCCAGTCGCCTGGGTATCTGGCAGTTCAAGTGGGAACTGGAAGACCTGGCCTTCCGCTGTCTGGACCCCGACCGCTACCAGGAGCTTGCTTCTCTGCTTGAGGCGACGCGACAGAACCGTGAGCACCACATCGCTCAGGCTATGGCTGCCCTGCAGCAGGCGCTGGAAGAGCAGGGCATTGAGGCACAGATCTCGGGCCGCTCCAAACACGTATACAGTATCCACCGCAAGATGCAGCGGCGGAGCAGGGAGTTCGAGCAGATTTACGATGTGCTGGCCGTCAGGGTCATCGTGGAGACCGTGCGGGATTGCTACGCCGCCCTGGGTGTCGTTCATTCCCTCTGGCGACCCATTCCTGGCGAGTTCGATGACTACATCGCCATGCCGAAGGAGAACATGTACCAGTCGCTGCACACGGCAGTGATCTTCGGCGACGGTTTGCCCCTTGAGGTGCAGATACGCACCCAGGAGATGCATCGGGTCTCCGAGTTTGGCGTGGCCGCCCACTGGCGCTACAAAGAGGGGGGCCGCCGCGATGTCGTCTTCGAGAACAAGCTCGCCTGGCTGCGCCAGCTCATGGAATGGCGAAGCGATATCGCTGATGCCCAGGAATTCGTCGAGTCGCTGAAGGTTGACATCTTCCAGGACCAGGTCTACGTCTTCACGCCCAAAGGGGACATCATTGACCTGCCCGCCGGAGCAACCCCGGTGGACTTCGCCTACCGGATACACACCGACATCGGCCATCACTGCCGGGGTGCGCGGGTCAATGGACGGCTGGTCTCCCTCGATTACCAACTACGCAACGGCGACCGGGTGGAGATCATCACAGCGAAGACAGGGGGGCCAAGCCGCGACTGGCTGAACCCCAATCTCGGCTATGTCAAGTCGAGCAACGCGCGGGACAAGATTCGCCAATGGTTCAAGCGCCAGGAGCGAGGCGAAAACGTCGCCCGAGGCAAAGAGGAACTGGATCGCGAGATTCGCCGTCTGGGCTTGCAGCAGTCGCCAGAGGAGATCGCCCGCGTCTTCAAGTACGAACGCCTGGAAGACTTCTACGCCGCCATCGGCTGCGGAGATGTGGATGTCCACACGGTTGCCCAGCGCCTGCTGCCCCCCGAGGAGAAGCAGCCCAGCCGGACCAGTACCACAAGCGATGCCGCGCGCGGCATCCGCGTCATGGGCGTGGGCGATCTCCTGACGCAGTTGGCGGGGTGTTGCCATCCCGTGCCAGGAGACCGTATCGTGGGCTTCATCACCAGGGGCAAGGGCGTGACGATCCACCGCCGCGATTGCCCAAACGTTGATGGCACTCTGGAGCCGGAGCGATTGGTGCAGGTGGACTGGGGTCAGACGAACCATCAGCTCTTCCCTGTGGCTATCCGCGTCGAAGCCCTGAATCGCGACGGCTTGCTACGGGACATCAGCACGCTGGTGGCGGAGGATCACGTAGACATGACACAGGTGCGGGCTGTCGTGCACCCCGACAGAACGGCCACGATCACCGCCACGATACAGGTGACCGGGATGGAGCAGCTGAGTCGCATCCTCTCTCGCATCGAGGGCATGCGTGACGTGCTGGAGGTGCGGCGAGACATCGGACAACGGCACAAAAGGGAGGCAAAAGGGAATCGGCCAGGCGCATGAGCCGCCTGGCCGATGTGTTTGCGCTTCTCGCGCAGGGCAGGATCAGGGCGTGTCGTGGCTGGTGATGAGCGCAGATGCGCCGTGGATGGCTGGATCCCAGTCCAGCCTGCTGACCACCACGGAGTTCTTTCCGCCATAGGGATTGGGGACGTAGGAGTCGGCTTCCCAGTCGTTGTACCAGCGATGGCCATCTACCAGATAGCGGAACTGGAACGCGCGCCCGGCCTCGAGCGGTAGGGTGATCTGCCAGTTGCCATTGCCGTTGGGATGCATGGGTGTAGCCTGCTGATTCCAGGCATTGAAATCGCCGACGAGATACACCCGCTCTCCGCCAACGGCGGTGGGCAGCTCAAAGGTCACCAGGATTCTCCCATCCCCTGATGCACGCTTTCGCAACATTCATCTTCCTCCTTTGGAAGTTCCTGAGCAACGCTGCTCAGGTGCCGTGCCAACTACGTCTGTCATTGGGTCGCCCCTTGAGCGCCGTCCTGTCCGGGACCCTCAACCCAGTATGATCCGTCCTCGGCATGTTCCTTCTTCCATACCGGGAGGATCTCCTTGATGCGGTCCATGGCGTACGCACAGGCGGCAAAGGCCTCACCACGGTGAGGCGCCGATACGGCCACGCCAATGCTGGCCTCGCCAACAGCCAGGCGACCCACGCGGTGTGTCATGGCGATGGCACAGAGGCCCCAGCGTGCAGCCATCTCCTCGGCGATCTGGGCCATGACCCGCTCGGCCATGGCGCCGTAGGCTTCGTAGTCCAGGTGGCTGACAGCCTTGCCCCGGGAGCGATTGCGCACGACGCCCGCAAAGCTCACGATCGCGCCTGCAGCGGGATCGGCCACTGCTGCCGAGAGGGCAGCGAAGTCAACAGGATCGCTGCTCACCCGAAAGGGGCCCAGACGCGTCCTTGCCCCACCCGTGACACGTGTCATGCTACTCGCGCATCTCCACCATATAGGACGTATCGGTCATCCGTCGCGTGACGGCCATCGGCCAGGAGAGCCAGGCAAAGGCGTGGGCTCGCCATGGGACGACAGAAGGTGGGAATCGTGGCGACTGGCTGCGGCAGGGCAGAACGGCCAGAAGCCTGCGTTGCGGCTGGCAGAGGGCCAAGCCTAGCGTGTACGAGACCTCCATCCCCATTGATAGACGTCCTCGGCAAGGGCATTATATGGCATCGGCAAGCGATTGTCAAGTTGACAAGCGTGGGCCACTGCCCTATACTGGCGCGGCGATGAGATGGTCGCTTGTGCTCCGAGCGGGTATCGGGCTGGTGGCGGGCGTTGTGACGGCGTTGGCCGTTGAGCGGGTGCTGGCCACCGTCGTTGCCCGGGTGGATAGCGCGCAGATAGACCTGGCGCAGGACTGGCCGATTGCCTTGTACCTCATGTTCGAGCCAGGGCGTTCCTATGGTCTGTGGCTGAGCGCAGCAGCGGGATTGCTGGCGGCCGCGGTTGGCTATCTCATGCTTGCCTCCGTAGGGAAACAGCGGTGGCCGCTGACGGTGGGCGCGCTGATGCTGTTGGGGCTGCTGGTGGCCGCCGGTCTGCTGGGGGGCGCCGGCCTCGGTTGGGTAGTGGCGACGCCTGGATGGCGGGAGGAGATCGCCTATGCACGCTGGTGGCTGACAGACGAGCAGCCGCCGGTCATCACGCTGACTGTGCCGGCAGAGGTCGTGCGGGGGGTAGTGGCTGTCAATGTGGAAACGGCGGATGAGGGGCCTCATCTGCTCAGCGAATTTGCTCTGGATGATGTGCCCTTGCCGGTGGCGGAGAGCCTGTTGATAGACACAAGGGGACTCGCCGACGGCGAGCATCTGCTTCTCGCCGAGGTTGAAGACCAATCGCGCAGACAGAACCGGGCACAGGCCTGGGCCAAGATCCGCACCGACAACACGCCGCCAA
The DNA here is from genome assembly GCA_034431995.1 of Chloroflexota bacterium. Lineage (GTDB taxonomy): Bacteria > Chloroflexota > DTOL01 > DTOL01 > DAOUCN01 > DAOUCN01. The sequence goes on from DAOUCN010000108.1 coordinate 24,515, forward strand.
CTCTCACTGTGCGTCTCGATCCCCCTGTTGCCGCCCAGGGCCATTCGGTGTTGGTCAGCGTCAGGGCCAGCGAGGCCGTGCGCTTCCTGACGGCGACGCTGGCCGGTCGCGTGCTGATGCTGGCT
>DAOUCN010000109.1:0-7348 GCA_034431995.1 Chloroflexota bacterium
CTGCATACTGACAGACCAGCGGAACATCGGCGGGAGACATGACTTCAGTCACGACGGGCATTGCCAGCTTCTCGCGCATCTCCGCCAACAGCTCCAACCCGTCCACACCGAGACCCTGGAAACTGTAGGGAGAGGATCGCGGCTTGTACGCCCCTCCCCGCAGTATCTGCGCGCCAGCATCTTTGACGGCCTGCGCCGTTTCCCACAACTGCTCCCGACTCTCGACGCTACATGGCCCGGCCATCGTGATCACCTGTGAGCCGCCGATGGTCAGGCCGTCGAGCTTCACCACCGTGTCCACCGGCTGGAAGTCCCGGCTGGCCAGCTTGAAGGGGGCGAGAATGGGCACGATCTTCTCGACACCCTCCAACGCGGCCAGAGGATGATCCTGGATCGGCCGGTCATTGCCGATCACGCCAATCACGACCCGCTCCTCGCCGCGCGAGATGTGCGCACCGTAGCCCAAGTCCTCCACACGCTTCACCGCATTCCGGATTTCCTCCTCTGACGCTTCTTTCTTCATGACAATGATCATCGCTCCCTCCTTACCCGACTCGGACAATCTTTCCCGGGCCATCTTCACCCGGCATGTCAGCGGCACTGCACTGGCGTCGGCGCCCCCGGGTTCCGTGACCGCAGATGGGTACACACGTAGCGGATGGCTCGATGCAATCATCATGCGCTCCAGTCTGGCCGCAGGGCCGCGGCCCGGCCTTGATAGACGTGGTGGACTGTCCCCTCGACCTCTGCCAGGATAAGCACGCGCACCACTTGGGGCATGGCTGCAGGCACCGGTATCTCCTGGGCGCAGAGCATGGCCACATCCGTCCAGCCCAGCGCCCGCGCGGCAGCCGCGGGAAAGGCCGCATTCAGATCAGGGGTCAGGGTAAAGATGGCGCTCACCACCTGGGCAGGAGTGAACCCGTTGGCCGCAACCATCTCCTGTAGCAGGCCCTTGGTGGCCGCGATGATCTCATCTGCCGAATTGCCCTTGACCGGCGCTGCTCCGCGAATTCCCCTCAACATGCTCTCGCCCTCCTTCGATGTTCGTCGGGCATGTTGCCCGACGCATCTCCCAGGGATGCAAAAAGCCCTGGGCCGCATAACGCTGCGTGCCCAGGGCCGGCTTTCGTGGGGTGTGCTGTATCTACCCCGGATCGGAAAGCGCAGACCGATGGGCACGCAGGCGGTAAAAGTAGAAGCAATATGCGGTTGCCTTTACCATTGCCTGTTCAGCCATCGGAGCGCTTCTGTCTCCTTCGATAGACCTATGCTGTAGCTATTATATCTCGTGCAGCCACAAATGTCAAGGTTTTTGGCGGAGGAAATCCACGGCGTGTGCAAAGTCGCGAGGAAGGCCGGAAAACCTCCCGCAGGTTCATTCCAACCGCAGACCACGACGGGAGTTCGCAACTCCGGGTGTGCTGGGGCTCAACCTGCGGGAGGGGGGCCAGCCACATTGCCTGGTACGGCCCGAGATGCAGTTCTCGCCTCCATGCCAATTCGACGGGGCGAGCTGAGACCAGGTCTATCAGGGGACCTGCCTTCATGCCGGGGATCGCCCCAGTGCCCACCTGTACTGCCTGCGTATGGTCAGAGACGCTGTGCAGGCACAGGACGGGCGCGCCCCCGCTACGTGCGCGCCGCAGCAAGGCGAACACGCCATCAGAGAACTCCAGAACCTCCTGGCTGCCGTAGGGATCGAAGGCAAGTGATGTGGCCCCGGCCCGGAGCAGTCGTGCGTAGCGGGCGTAGACATGGTGCCGTAAAGACGTCGGATCGGCCAGCTCACCCTCCACGTCGGCCAACATGAGCTTCTGTCGGTATCCCCGAATACCGCAAGGCGCGAGGGCTGGGGTGCGACTGGTTAGCTGCCCACCCCATCTCGCCGCTGCCCCGTTCGGCGCGTGCTCACCAAGAAGACGAGCAGCCCGACCAGACAGAGCAAACCAGCGCCAGCGAAGGTCATGGAGAGACCGGCGACCTCGGCCACCAGCCCGCCGGCGTAGGTACCCACCGCGATGCCAAGATCAAAGCCCGCGGTGAAAACGCCGACCGCGGCGCCGCGCACCCTGAGCGGGGCCACGTCCACCAACAATGCGCTCATGGTGGGGTAGATGCTGCCGAAGCTCAGCCCGTAGAGGAGCGCCAGGCCATAGAGCATGGCCAGAGACGAGAGCCGCGTGAAGAGGAGCATGGTCGCCCCCAGCAAGAACAGCGCCGGAGCAATGACGACGCGCTTGCCCAGCCTGTCGGCGATGCGTCCAATAGGAATGCGAAACAGAACCGTCGCCAGGGCATAGAGAGTGAAGAACGAGGTGGCTTGGGGGATCCCGCGCTGAGCAGAGAAGATGGCAAGGAATGCAATGAGGATACCCCAACAGCCCGCTGCCGTGGCCTGGGCAAGGGTCATGCCCAGGACATCCAGCCGCAAAGCGGCCTCGTGGAAGCTGCCCCCCGTGGCAGCCCTCAGCCCTGTCCGCACCTCTTCACGTGCCGCCATGCACGCTAGCACCCCGACGGCACCGATGGCCGCGCTCACCAAGAACAAGACGCCGAAGCCGAAGCTTGCCTGGATGGCCGCGCCCAGGACGGGCGAGAGCGCAATGGCGACCAAGGAGGCGTTGCCGAAGTAGCCCATGGCTTCGGCTCGCCGCGCGGGTGGTACGAGATCGGCTACCCAGGTCATGCTGGCAGTGGAGAAACAGGCGATGCCCAGACCATGAAACAGGCGCGTCAGCACCAAGGGAGCGACCGAGTGAGCCAGCGGATAGGCCAGGGGCGCTACCGAGAAGATCACACACCCCAACAGAGCGACGCGTTTGCGCCCCCACGTGTCCACGAGACGGCCCACAAGGGGGCGAACGAAAAGAGCAGTGATGGCGAAGGCACTGATCGCCAGGCCGACGTCGGCGTCGGTTCCGCCAATCTCCATGACGTAGGCGGGAAGCAACGCTGTGATCAGCCACAGGCTGGTGAAGAAGTGCAGGCTGGCTGCGACCAGGAGCGCGTAGTCACGCGATAAGATGCGGCCTGGCTCGAAGGGACGTTGACTGGCGTGGCTAATCGCGCGCCTCCATGTGCTACTCCAGCGGCGTGAATGTCGCCGGCTCGCGGTGGGGATGCTTCACCTCGTAGAACTGCTTGTTCGGATAGAGTTGCCGCAGGAGATCCATGTCTTCTTTGCTGCGCACCACGACGTAGACCACATCGCACTCCAGCACGTCTGGGCAGTTCAGTGCACAGAGCACATCACGGTATACGCCACTGTCCCTGGTGATGATGACGGCGTTGCTGAACTTGGTGGTGTACATCGTCTTGACGTCGGGTTTCTTGCCGCCGCCGGCAAAGCCTTCGTAGAGCACCATCTGGCGCGGCAGGTAGTAGAAGAGGTTGCAGCACACCAAGGCAACCAGCAAGACGGAAGCGGCGAAGGATGGCCCCTGGCTCGTGACGACGAACGTAGGCAGCCAACGCTGCCGCCACGCCCACAGGCGCAGCCAGACGGCTCCCGATACGTCGGCCAGAACCTGAAAGCCCCTGGCCGTCAGGATGACAAAGAAGGGCAGGGCCTCGTAGTAGTAGCGGGGGCCGTAGACGATGCCGTGATAGAAGTACCCCACATAGCCGCCGATGAAAGCAAGAGCGCCTATGGCGTTTGCCCAGTCCCAACGCGTGAACCGCCCCGTGATGAAGGGGACGAACGCCGGGGCCAGGGTGAGGTAGTAGGGCCAGCCGAAGAGATGGATGAGCAAGAGGGTGATCTGCTCATCGGCATTGATGAGGCCGGCGGCCAGATTATGGCGACCGTGCCAGCCGATATGGGTGCCGAAACCATAGCGATCATTCGGGTCGAAGGCCTGGCGCGGCGTGACGAAGGGTTTGCCGGTCAGTTGCCAGTTGTACCACAGGTACAGGCTAGCGACGAGTGCCGTGGCAACAGCAAAGACCAGGATATGCAGGAGCGCCTTGCGCCGTCGCTTCCACAGGCTCGCTCCCAGGAGCATCACTAGCCACGGCCCAGCAAAGAAAGCAGTGGCCGATTCCCTGGTCAGGATGGACATGCCGAGCAGCGCGCCCGCGATGGCAATGTCGTGCACATGGCCATCCTGGTAGTAGCGCAGGAGAAACAGCAGGAAGAAGGTCAGATAGAACAGGCTGTAGGGATGGCTCATGAAGCTGCCAGCCATGAAGCTGTAGAAGGGCGAGAGCACGGTGAGGAAGACGGCGAGGACGGCGACGGTGCGGTTGTACATGCGCCGGGCAATGGCGAAGATGCCGGCCACGGTGAGAAGCGACAGGAACGGCCCCGACAGCCAGGCCAGAGACTGGCAGAGGGCCATGAAGAGGGCAATACTCGCCGAGCTGCCAGGAGGATACTGGGAATGATAGCGGCCAAAACGCACAGCCATGAAGGGGAAATCAAACAGGCTGCCGCTCGGCGGTGGCGTCACGTAGATGCGGCCGGAGGCAAAGATCTTGGCCTGGAAGTAGATGGAGACGCTGTCGAAGATGTGGGGCATGGCGTTGTACTTGACCAAGCTGATGTACGATACCAGCCCGAAGGACACGGCCAGCAAGACCCAGGGGAAAAGGACGCGGCTGAGGCGGCGCACCAGCGGGCGCAGAACGTGAGCAGGACGGCGCAGGAGCGGCACCAGCGCGAGGTCGGCCAGGACCACCAGGATGACCAGAACCGCTGCCCAGAGAACCAGATGGGCAAGGGTATCCATGAGGATGGCAGCGTGAGGCCGAGCATCGAAGGGATAGAACCAGTGGAACATGATCTCTCTAGTGCCCATACCCTCCCAGCGGATCATCTCGATACCGTGGGCATCGCGATAGATGCCGATGAGGTAGCCGTTGCTGTTCTCGTTGATGAAGAGGACGGTGGGCATCTTCTCGGGGTGGTAGATGTCCACGCTGAAGATGTACGACGAAGGGAAAAACAGTTGTTGGGCCTCTGTGATGGAGTCAGTGCGGATGAGGGTGCCAGTGGTCTTGTCCTTCAGCCTGATATTGCTCCAGCGGTCGTATGAGGCGTCATCGCGCAGCCAGGAGACGAAGCGGTAGTAGGGCGACTTGCTGAACCGCTCGAAGTAGTGGATGTCGGTGGTGCCGTTGCTGGTGGTGTCGCTGCCGTCAATCTGGTACTCCATGAGCAGCGGGTGGGTGATGATGAAGCGCACGCGCGTCGGCTGGCTATCCCAGGGCACATCGAACTGCTGTCCGCCGATGGTGAGGATGGCCTTGGGGCCGTCTGCCTCGACCGTGACGGTCAGGGGGGTGCGGTTGGCGAAGCCGACCCAGGCCAGGGCAACAGCCAGCACCAGCACCGCCGAGAGGGCGATCTTGCGTCGCGTCACGCTGCCGGCGAACCTTGCAATGACCATGAGCCTGCTTGGTGGATGCGCACGTGCGCGAGCTTCGCCGTCCATTCGTTGTCGTCCTCGAAGAAGACGATTTTGTCGCTGGGGGTCCGCCCGTACCACTTGCCTCTCTCTTTTCGTTCGACCAGGACCTGCACCGTCGCGCCAATCAGGCCCTCGTTGATCTGGCGAGAAATGGTCTCCTGTAGCTCCTCGATGGCGTGGAGGCGGCGTTTCTTCTCCTCCGGCGGCACGTCATCGGGCATGAGAGCGGCAGCGGTGCCCGGGCGAGGCGAGAAGGCCGCAACGTGCACGGCGTCGAAGCGCAGTTCCTCTACCAGACGGTAGGATGCCCGGAAGTGCTCCTCCGTCTCTCCTGGGAAGCCAACGATCAGGTCGGTCGTGATGGCAACGCCTGGGATGGTGGCGCGCAAGCGCTGAACCAGGCGGCGATAGTCGTCAATCCTATAGCCCCGGCGCATCGCCTTTAGGATAGCATCGTGCCCGGCCTGCACGGGGATATTGATACACGGGCAGACCGTGGGCAGACCAGCCACCGCCTGAATGAGCCGATCAGTGATGTACAGGGGGTGCGACGTAAGGAAGCGCACGCGCCAAAGGTCGGCAATCTGGCTGACGGCAGCGAGGAGGTCGGCCAGGTCGGGGCGCCGTGGTTGCTCGCCCACAGGCTGGAAGCTTACGCCCGCACCATGGCCGACAACGGTGCGATAGCCGTTCGCTCCTCCCCAGCGAGGGTCAGCCACGGGCGGCAGGTCATGGCCATAGGCATCCACCGTCTGTCCGAGGAGGGTGACCTCACGCACGCCATGGCGGACCAGGCTGCGCACTTCGCTCAGGATCTCGTCCAGGGGCCGGCTGCGTTCGCGTCCCCGCCGCGACGGGATGATGCAGAAGCTACAGCTCATGTTGCAGCCGTAGATGACGGGAACGTAGCGCGTGGGGCCGGAGGCGTGGGCGTCAAGAAAGGGATGAGACAGGCCGGGATACCAAGGGCTTGCCTCTGGCCCAAGCTCGACGCCCATGCAGTCCTGAGCTTCTGTGCTTTCACCGACCGCTGGCCCCACATGGTTGCTCAGGGCGTCCATGAGCCTGCTTGTCTCCAAGACGTTGAAGAAAGCATCCACGTGGGGGAAACGCTGCTGGAGGTCGTGCCTAGTGGCATCGGTCACCATGCAGCCCATGAGTCCGAGGAAGAGGCCCGGCCGTCGCTTCTTGAGGCCCTTCAGCATGCCCAGTTGTCCTGTCACCTTGTCCTCAGCCCCCTGGCGAACGACGCAGGAGTTGAGGATGATGACATCGGCCTGCTGCAGGCTGGCAGCAGGGCGCAGATCGGCACCTTCCAGAAGGGCGGCCACCCGTTCCGAGTCGGCCACGTTCATCTGGCAGCCGATGGTCCAGATATAGTAGGAGCGCGGGTTCACTGCTTCGAGTCTCTTTCCAGGTCGTGCAGGTAGTCTAGCACCATGCGCAGGGCAGCCTCTGCCGACCGCTCCTTGTTTGTGCGGCGGTCGCCCGTCCACACAAAGCGGCGGCAGCACTCGTAGGCAGGAGCGACCAGGGCGATGTAGGTAAGGCCGACCGGCTTGGTGGGTGTGGCCCCCGCCGGGCCGGCGATGCCTGTGATCGCCAGTCCCAGATCGGTGCCCACCAGGCGGCGCACGCCCCTGGCCATGGCCAGCACCACCGCCTCGCTGACGGCGCCCTCACCCACGAGCACATCGTGGGGCACGCCCAGCAGCGTCTCTTTGGCCTCGTATGCGTAGGCCACGATACCGGCGATGAAGTATGCCGAACTGCCGGGCACATTAGTCAGGCGATGGCCGATCAGACCGCCGGTGCACGATTCGGCGACGCCGATGGTCAGGCGGTGCCGGGTCAGGAGTACGCCGACTGCTTCCTCCAGCGGCTCGTGCGGGAGCTTCATGACGTGTGGTGGTCTGGGAGGACCTTCGACAGGA
>DAOUCN010000110.1:0-15199 GCA_034431995.1 Chloroflexota bacterium
GGCCCCTACGACGTAGTGGCCGTCATCCAGGGCGCCGATGCCAACGCGGTGGGCAAGATCATCCTGAACGACATCCGCGGTCTGGCGGGCATCACCAGCACCCTGACCTGCCTGGCCATCGAAAGCGTGTAGAACGGAAGGGAGTCAACCGCCAAGACACGAAGTCCTCCTTTGTGTCTTCGTGCCTTTGTGGTGAGATGCCCGGCCACTCGTTGGCTAGCTGCGGGGAATCCAGCGCCCGGCGGTGGCCGCGAAGTGGGGGCAGGTCGCGCTGAGGCGCGCCAGGCGGCGGGCATTGGCCGCGCTGCGGGGCTTCATAGGGTTCGTCCACATGCCGCGCCCGCAGACGTAGCGCTCCTCCGGCGTGGCGGCGCGCACAAGCTCGCGGCAGGCCCGACAGTGGTGGGGTGCCGTGGGTGGCTCGCGCAGGGCGGGAACGTAGCGCGAACATGTCAGGCTGAGGGCGCGCAGGCGCCGGGAATTGCGCAGGCTCTGCTTCTGCAACGGCCGCGTCCACACCCCAGCCGCGCACACGTAGAGACGCCCCGTTGGGGCGTCCGGGTGACCCGGCAGGTCGTCGCGACCGGTCTGGACGGGTGACACGTTGCGGCACGTGCGGCAGTGGCGCTCCTGGGGCGCAGCGTGCGGCCTGGGTGGGGTCTTGCCTGCTGAGGAGCGAGGCATCTGGCGCACAACGCCCCCGGCGAGCCAGCGGGGAAGGGTGCGTTTCACAGCCCGCAGCCCCTTGCGCCCCAGGGCCAGCAGGGCGAGGTAGTCCAGCCCCACGCCCTGCCCGCTGGCCACCCTGGCTAGGAGCTGCCGCTCGTCGGGGGCAATGTACACGCTGCACATCTTCCGCTCGCCTTGCTTCGCCACCTCGCCTATGCCCTCCGCTCCTGCCCCACTGCCGCGATTATACGAACAAACGTTCTATTTGTCAAGACCAACAGAGAAGCAGAAAGTAGTAGGCAGCAAGCAGTACGTGCATGGTGCGTGTTGCGTGGCGCGTGAACTGACACGGAACACGCATCACGCAACACAGGATGAGGACGGAGCGCATGGAGCTGGGGCCTGAGGGCAGCGAACGGGGCCGCACCTACAAGGCCGAGGGTATCGTCCTGCGTCATGGCGACGTGGGCGAGGCCGACCGGCTGATCTCCCTCTACACGCCGTATCGGGGCAAGGTGCGGGCGGTGGCCAAGGGCGCCCGCAAGCCCACCAGCAAGCTGGCCGGCCACCTGGAGCAGTTCACGCACACCAGCGTGCTCATCGCCCGCGGCCGCAACCTGGACATCATCACCCAGGCCCAGACCGTGCGCTCCTTCATCGAGGTGCGGGAGAACCTGCGCCTTGTTCTCTATGCTTCCTATGCGGTAGAGCTTGTAGATCGCTTTACCGAGCTGGAGCACGAGAACCGCCCGCTGTACAATCTCCTCTATGCCATGCTCGCCCACCTGGGCAAGGCCCGCCGCCTGGACACGGCACTGCGGGCCTTCGAGCTATCGGCACTCGACCTCCTGGGGTACCGGCCGCGCCTGGATACCTGCGTCTCCTGCGGGCGCGTCCTGGCCGCCGTGACCAATGGCTTCAGCGCCAATGCCGGCGGCGTCCTTTGCCCGCTGTGCCGCCACAAGGAGAAAGACCAGCGGGACATCAGCGCGGCCACCCTTGAGGCTCTGCGCGCCCTCCAGGCGGGCGGTCTGGCCGCCGCCGAGGGCATTCGTCTGTCCCCCGACATGCGCGCCGAGGCCGAGGGTATCCTGGGCGAGTACGTGACCTATCGCTTGGAGCACGACCTGAACAGCGCGGCGGTACTCCATGCCCTGCGACGGCAGGCGTTGCTGGGCCAGTGAACCACAACTTGCCGTAGGTTTCTATCGCTCAGGGTGCGCCTAGGGCGGCGGAGGCTTGCGGTTGCGGATCACCACCTCGGTGAGCATGGTCACATTAGGGGTCACGACCATGCGCCCGTCCGCCATGCGCAGGTAAGTGGTGCGCAGGCGCACGTCTTCTACTGTGCCCTCGAACCCCTTCACCCACACGATGTCCCCGATGCGATAGGGCCGCTCTACCAGCAGGTAGAGGCCTGCAATCAGGTTCTTGAGCACATCCTGGAGGGCCAGGCTCAGGCCAACGCCCAGAACGCCAAAGAAACCCGCCAGGGCCGCCCACGGCAGGCCCAGGATGGTGAGAACCCAGCCCACGCCCAGCAGGCTCACCGCCAGATGGCTCAGCCGCCCGACCAGGAGAGAAACCTCCGCCTCCCGCGACGCTCGCTCGACGGCACGGCGCACTGCCCGCCCCACCAGCCGCGCCGCCATCAGCGTGATCGCCGCCGCCACCAGGGCAGCACCCAGGGTCAGCAGCCTGGGTGCCAGGGCATCTTTCACCGTCGTCTGCCAGTAGCTCTCAAAGCTCTGCACGATCAGCCGCCAGAAATCAGCCATTGATGCATACCTCCCGATGGGATGACAGAGCGCATAGAGTATCGCGAACGTCCGCCGAGTTGTCAATGGCAAGGCCGGCAGGCTACGGCTCCTGACAGGCGGGCCAGGCAATGCGTCCTTGAGGCTGGTCTGCTACCCATTCTCCCTTGCCGCCCGAATAGAGGTGCACGCGCTTTGTCCTCTGCCCGCGCGTCGCTTCCAGCCCCTTCTCCCTCGTAGGGAGAAGGTCGGGATGAGGGTAGACTTGAGCCTGGAATCTCCCCTCACCCTAACCCTCTCCCCGATAGGGAGAGGGAACTACACGTTTCGTGGTGCCAGTTAGCAGGACAAAGGACTACGGCAACACTCAGCGCAGATGCATTGGCCCCTGACCGAAATCGTCCCATCACCGACGCTGCTCTCTTGACAATCCCTACCTGCCTGTGCTATTCTTAGCGCGGGAGCGAGGTATGAGCCTGGATTGTGTTGTCACGCGGCAGCGTCTCGTCGCCCGCCTGGGGTGGGCGGACCTCTCGCACCGCCAGCGGCAGGAGCGCCTCACCTTCCTGGCCTTTATCGCGCCCAACTTCATCCTCTTCGCCGTCTTCACCTTCTGGCCCCTCCTCTATGGCTTCATCCTCAGCTTCACCAAGTGGAACATGATCTCGCCCATCAAGCAGGTGGTCGGCCTGGAGAACTACCTGACCATGCTGCGCGAGCCGATCTTCTGGAAGGTCTTGGGCAACACCTTCTACCTGGCGGCAGGCTCGATCGTGGTGCGCCTCGTCCTGGCCCTGGCTCTGGCCCTGCTCCTCAACCAGAAACTGGCCGGACGCGATGCCTATCGCGCCATCATTTTCTCGCCGACTTTCACTACTGGCGCTGCCGTCGCCCTGGTCTGGACGTGGATCTTCCACCAGCATTACGGGCTGCTGCGGGTGCCGTTGAACTTCCTGGGCATTCAATCTCCTGCCTGGCTCTCGGATGTGCGCTGGACGATGCCAGCCATCATCATCGTCACCATCTGGAAGGGGCTGGGCTACGACATGGTGATCTTCCTGGCGGGCCTGCAGAGCATCCCGATAGAGCTGTACGAGGCGGCGCGGGTAGACGGGGCGGGCCGCTGGTCCTTGTTCCGCAACGTCACTCTGCCCATGCTCTCGCCCATCACCTTCTTCCTGGTAGTCACGTCCACCATTGGGGCGTTGCAGGCCTTTGACATCGTGGCGGTGATGACGGGCGGCGGGCCGCTGAATAGCTCGAAGGTGTACGTGTACTATCTCTACGAGAACGCCTTCAAATGGTTCAAGGTGGGCTATGCCTCGGCCTTGGCCATCGTTCTGTTCCTGATCATCTTGGCGATCACGATCATTCAGGTGCGCCTGTCCCAGCGGTGGGTGCATTATTAGCATGAACGCACGTGCATCTTCTCATAGCAGGGTTGTCCTTGAGCGGCTGACGAGCAGGGTGTTCTCCCATGCCCTCCTCATCATCGCCTCGGTGGTGGTCGGCCTGCCCTTCTTCTGGATGCTCACCACCTCGCTCAAGAGCGATACCGAGGTCGGCATCTTCCCGCCTGTCTGGATACCGGCCAGCCTGCAATGGGGCAACTTCGCCGAGGTGTGGAACTCCGCGCCCTTCGGCATCTTCTACGTCAACAGCATTGTGACCACCATCGCTGGCCTTGTGCTCGAAGTGATCATCGGCGCCCTGTCGGCCTATGCCTTCGCCCGCATCGAGTTCCCCCATCGAGATGCCTTGTTCCTGGTCGTCCTGGCCACCATGATGATTCCGGGCGAGATGGCGTTGGTGCCCAACTTCCTGACCATCCGCACCCTGGGCTGGGTCAACAGTTATCCAGGCATCGTGATCCCCTACGTCTCCAGCGCCTTTGGCTGCTTCCTGCTGCGCCAGGCTTTCCTGGCCATGCCCGCCGACTTGTTTGACGCCGCCAAGATTGACGGCGCCGGGCACCTGCGTATTCTATTGAGCGTGGCCGTGCCCATGGCCAGACCGGTGGTGGCTACCTTCGCCCTCTTCCTGTTCATCGCCAAGTGGAATGCCTATCTCTGGCCGCTGATCGTGACCAACACCTGGAGCATGCGCACCCTGCCCATCGGTCTCATCCTGGTGCGCGATGCCGAGAGCACCATGGGCTGGCAGCATCTGATGGCGGCGTCGCTCTTCGTGCTGATACCCGTGCTGATCGTGTTTTTCGCTGCACAGAGGCAGCTCATTGAGGGCATCGCTCGTGGGGCCGTGAAAGGATAGGTGGCCGACCAGAGAGCGCAGGCTACACGAGAAGATTGCTGTGACAACCCATTACCTTGAGCCAACAATCTACTACTACACCTACGCACCCCACCCGCCTGCCTTGCGCATACAGGGCGGAGATGTGGTCGTGGTTCCGACCCGGGACTCCACCGGCAAGGATGCCCGGGGCACTCCCATGCCCGAAAGCATGAAGCACCATCTGCCGGGCATCACCATGCTGGAATCGAACCCGGTGGTCGGCCCTATCTGCGTGGATGGCGCAGACGAGGACGACCTGCTGGCGGTGCACATTCAGCGCATCCGCCTGACGAGAGACGTCGCATACAGCAAACAGACCTCGCGCTTCGGCTCCCTCACCGGCGAACATCGTGGTCACACGATGCTCTACAATGAGCCGATCCCAACCATCTGGTATGAGTGGCGGCTGGATCTGGAGCGCAATATCGGCGTCTTCGAGATGCCCAACAGCCGCCTGAAGCGAGTACAGGTTCCCTTGCACCCGTTCATCGGCTCCATAGGTGTGGCGCCGCCCCATGGTCGCAGCGAGACGACGCTGACGCCCGGTGAGTTCGGCGGGAACATGGACTGCTTAGAGACATGTGCAGGGACAACGCTCTACCTGCCCGTGTGGGTGGCAGGGGGCTACCTGTCTCTGGGCGACATCCATGCCGCGCAGGGCGATGGCGAGCTGTGCGGCACTGCTCTCGAGGTGACGGCAGAGGTAACGCTACAGATCGAGGTGGTGAGAGGGCACAAGGCAGAATGGCCGCGCCTGGAGAACGAGACCCACATCATGGTGGCCGCTAGCGCCCGTCCGTTGCTGGATGCTGTGCGTTTGGCCCAGATGGAGCTCCTGCGCTGGCTGGTAGAGGAATACGGCTTCCAGCGCGAGGAGGCATGGCAGCTCAATTCACAGGTCGGCACCATGCGCATTGGCAATGTGGTGGATCCGCTGTACACGGTTGTGGCCAGGTTCCCGAAGTTTGCCCTGCCGTAGAGGAGTCCCGTGCTCTTGCAGCAGAGGGCCTGCCCAGGCTGCACCGCCCCGGCGCAGGGGCGAGCCTGATCACAAGGAGGTGATGACATCGCCTGCGTAGATCGTCGCGGTACATGATCATAGTCCAAAGGAGGACAGAAATGAAGAAGCACACGGTAGGTATTCTGCTTGCAGTAGCCCTGTTGGGGTCGCTGGTGTTGCCGGCCTGCGGGCCGACAGGCCAGCCAGCGGGGCCGGTTAAGATCGTCTATTGGCGCTCCCTGTCCGGTGCACCGGGCGACGCCCAGGAGGAACTGGCCAAGCGCTTCAATGCCTCGCAGAAGAACGTGGAAGTCGAGGTGCAGTTCCAAGGGGCGTATCCAGACCTGGTGCGCAAGCTCCAGGCGGGTATCGCGGCGGGCGAACTGCCCGATGTGGTTATGCTGGACTCGCCTTATGTCCCCTACTTCGCCAAGAACGGCGTGCTCCTGGCCCTGGACGACCTGGCCAAGGCGAAGGACGGCGTGAACCTCAAGGACTTCGTGCCTGGCCTGCTGCAGGACGGCTACTACCAGGGCAAGCTCTACGCCCTGCCCTTCGCTCGCAGCACGCCCATTCTGTACTACAACCGGGATATGTTCAAGGCAGCCGGCTTGCCCGATCGGGCGCCAGAGACCTGGACCGAATTCCTGGAGTTCTGCAAGAAGTTGACCAAGAAGGAAGGCGGTCAGTTGACCCAGGTCGGCTACGCTGTGCAGATGGGGACGACCACTGCCCACTGGTACTTCCAGGAGATGGTCTACGCCTTTGGCGGGGAAGTATCTGACGACAAGTACAATGTGCTCCTGGACAAGCCGGAAGCTATCGCGGCGGCCCAGATGCTCTATGACCTCGTCTTCACACACGGCGTTGCCATTCCTGGCACCGGCCCCGACGGAGCACAGGGCGAGTTCACCAATGGCCGCTCTGGCCTCCACTTCGGCTCCACTGGCAGCCTGGCCAACATCATCAAGACAGCCAAGTTCAACGTCGGCGTGGGATTCATGCCGGCCCAGGTGCGCCGCCAGGTGCCCGTGGGCGGCTCGACCCTGAGCATCATCGCCAAGTCACCCAAGGAGAAGCAGAAAGCCGCCTTCCAGTTCATCAAGTATATGACCAGCGCCGAGAGCAACGTCTACTGGGTGCAGCAGACCGGCTACATGCCCATCAGCGAGTCGGCCAAGGCCAAGCCAGAAATGAAGGACTTCCTGGCCAAGGACCCCCGCTTCCAGGTGGCCGTGGACCAGCTCCAGTACGTCCGTCCCCAGGCCAGCATCATCTCCGTGCCCAAGGCCACCGAGATCTTCCGTGCCCTGGTTGAGAAGCTGACCGTGGGCAAGGTTAACCCGGCCCAGGCCATGAAGGAGGCCGCCGCCGAGCTGACCAAAGAGTACAATGAGACGTTCAAGTAGCGGTTGCCGTCGTGGGCGCCTATCACCAGTCGGGCAACACGCTCGACCTACGGCTCACGACACGAACCAATGGCTCAGGGCGGCCACAGTGTTGGCCGCCCTGACGCTCGCATGGGCGGCCGGTTGTGCTCCCTCCACGGCCCCGCAGGGAGGTACCGCTATGCCACGCACCCTCATCGTCGCCCACCGAGGCGGAGCAGGACTGGCCCCAGAGAACACCCTGGCCGCCTTCCAGTCCGGCCTCGACCAGAAAGCCGACGCCGTAGAATGCGATGTCCACCTCAGCAAGGACGGCGAACTCGTCGTCATCCACGACGCCAACATCTCCCGCACCACTGACGGTAGTGGCAACGTGGCCGATCTGACTCTGGCCGAGCTGAGAGCGGTCAACGCCGCGGCTCGTTTCAAGGATGGCTCCTTTGCTCCCCAGCGCATTCCCACGCTGCAAGAGGTCGTAGACCTGGTCAGGGGAAAAGCCATTCTGCAGATCGAAATCAAGACGCGCTCCGACGGCAGGCGCTATGCGGGCATCGAGGGCAAGATCGTGGACCTGCTGCGGCGCAACGACATGGTGGACAAGGTCGTTGTCCTGTCCTTCGATTTCCCCACCGTGCGGGAGATCAAGGCCCTGGAGCCGCGCCTGAAGACGTGCGCTCTGGCCTCGACGCCGTACTTTGCATCGGTAGGGACGCGCGGACTAGCCGCCGTGGCCGAGGAGATGAAGGCCCTGGGCGTGGACTACATGGGCGTGGAGAAGAGCTATCTCACGGAGAAACTGCTGGCCGAGCTGCGCAAGCAGGGCATCGGCGGGGGCGCCTGGACCGTGAATGACCCTGCGCAGATGCGCAAGCTGGCGGCGCTCGGACCCGATTTCCTCACCTCGGACCGCCCCGACCTGCTGCGCGAGGCCCTGGGCAGATAGACCGGACGCCTACGCGATAATGCTGTGAATCAGCCGCGGCCTTTCTACGGCCCGGCTGCTCCAGCGGTACGCCGCCAGCAGGCGAGCTTTCGCCGCGACAAGCTTCCCCGCGTCGTTGGCGTGGACGGTGAGCAGCGGCTGGCCCCGCTGAACGCGGTCGCTAACCTTGGCGTGGAGCACGACGCCCACCGCGTGGTCAACGGCGTCGCCCTTCTTCGCCCGCCCGCCCCCCAGGTCAACCACGGCCAGGCCGACCTCAGCGGCATCTATGGCCCCAATGTAAGCCGTGCGTGGCGCTGGGATCGTTTCCACCAACCTGGCCTGGGGCATGATCTCTGGATGGTCAACGACATCGCCCCTGCCACCCTGCGCCTCGACCAGCTCGCGGAACGTGGCCAGGGCGCGGCCAGAGGCAATGGCATCGGTAAGTAGACGCCGAGCCGCATGCACGTCGGCAGCCTTGCCGCCCAGGATGAGCATCTGGCTGGCCACGGTCAGGCACAGCTCCGTGAAATCGGCTGGGCCTCTACCCCGCAGCGTGTCCAGAGCCTCCCGCACTTCCAGGGCATTGCCCACGGCGCAGCCGAGGGGCTGGCTCATGTCCGAGATCACCGCCACCACCCGCCGACCTACACCCTCCCCGATCTCCACCATTGTGTGCGCCAGCGCCTCAGCCTGTTCGATGGTCTTCATGAAAGCCCCGCTGCCCACCTTGACATCCAGGACGATGGCGTCAGCACCGGCGGCGATCTTCTTGCTCATGATGGAGCTGGCGATGAGGGCCCGGCTCTCCACCGTGGCGGTTACATCGCGCAGGGCGTAGAGCTTGCCGTCGGCAGGGGCCAGGTCTGCGGACTGGCCAGCCAGGACGATGCCGTGCCGCTTCAGGTTGTCCAGAAACTGCTGCTTGGTGAGATTGACGTTGTAGCCGGGGATGGACTCTAGCTTGTCGAGGGTGCCGCCGGAGAAGCCGAGGCCCCGCCCGCTCATCTTGCCCACCGGCAGGCCGAGGGACGCCACCAGGGGAGCCACCACCAGGGAGGTCTTGTCGCCTACGCCGCCGGTGGAGTGCTTGTCCACCACCATGGAGAAGCCCAGGCTCTTGAGGTCGAGAACCTCGCCGGAGTGGGCCATGGCCAGGGTGAGATCGGTGGTCTCTTGCGGCGTCATCCCGCGCCAGACGACGGCCATCAGCCAGGCAGCCATTTGGTAATCGGGGATCTCCCCCCGCACGTAGCCCTCAATGAGGAACCTGATCTCCTCGGCGGTGAGGGTGCCGCCATCGCGCTTCTTGGCGATGATGTCAACGGTACGCATGGCTCGTGTTCCCTATTCCGTCATCCGTATCCCGTGATCCGTATCCGTCGCCCGTCCTCCGTACTCAGTGCGGACTACGGATTGCGGGCTACGGTCTACGGATTGCTGACAAGGGATGTATAGCCGACCTCCCGCCCACCCCGCAGATAGACGCGAGGCACGCGGGCAGAGATGCCAACGACGATCTCGTAGTTGATGGTGCCCAGGATGTCCGCCATCTCCTCGGCAGTGATCTCTTCCTGGCCCTGGCGACCGATGAGCACGGCTTCGTCGCCTTCCTTGACGCCTGGGATGTCCGTCACGTCAACTGTCAACTGGTCCATGGACACGCGGCCCAGGACGGGGGCGCGCTTGCCGCCCACCAGCACGCTGCCCTTGTTCGAGTAGCCCCGCTTCACGCCGTCGGCATAGCCAAGGGGAATGAGGGCGGCGCGGGTAGGCCTGGTGGTGATGAAGGTGGAGGCGTAGCCGATGCCCGTGCCTGGCGGCAAGGTACGCACGCGACCGATGCGGGCCTTCAGGCTCAGTGCTGGCCGCAGCACAACCTGCCTGCTCACCTCATTGGACGGATACAAACCATAGACGGTGATGCCGCAGCGCACCATGTCGAGATGTGTTTCGGGCATGTCCAGGGTCGCCCCGCTGGCGGCCACGTGGCGAATCGGAATCGAGATGCCAGCCTGGTTGAGGCGGGCCAGCGTCTCGTGGTACAGCGCGAGCTGTCTGCGGGCCGAGGACTTGTCGTGGCTATCGGCACTGGCGAAGTGGGTGAAGAGGCCTTCCAGACTTAAGGCAGGGAGCGCGGCCAGGCGTTGGGCGAAGGGGACGATCTCGTCGGGCATCATCCCGTAGCGGCTGAGACCAGTGTCCACCTTCACATGCACGGGCTGCACGACGCCAGCGGCTTTCGCCGCCGCGCTGAGGGCCTGCGCTACCTGGACGCTGTTCACTGTGGGCGTCAGGCGGTTGGCGACGACGGTGGTGGCCAGCCAGGGCGGGGTGTGTCCTACCAGCAGAATAGGAGCGTTGATGCCAGCCTGCCGCAGTTGCACCCCTTCGTCGCAGAAGTTCACCCCCAGCCAGCTTGCGCCGGACTCCAGGGCAACGCCGGCCACGGGGATCGCTCCATGGCCGTAGCCATTGGCCTTGACGATGGCCAATAGGTGCGTCTTGTCACCGACCCACGCCTTCAACGCCCGCACGTTATGGGCAATGGCGTCGAGATCAATCTCGGCCCAGGCGGGCCGTCCCTCAAACATGCAAGCCTCCTGTCGTGAGCTCTGACGCGTTGACGCTTGACGCCCTGACGCCTTCACACCCTGACGCCTTCCACGGGCCCACGGCGCGTTCGCTAGACGTGTCAACCGCGCTCGCCATCTATGCCTATTTCGATCTGTCCGTCGGGCCATAGGATGATGGGAACGGTGTTCTGCTTGTCGTCTTGCCTTGCCGCAGCCTCGCGGCCCCAGAATCCGGCATGTCTTCCCAGCACGCGACGACGGGAGTCGTCGCACTCCACACAGGCGTCAAACTTCAAGAGCCTACTTTGAGCGCCTATTGGCCGCGAGAATACATCCGTGTCCCGGCGTCACCGCGTCCCCGCGTCTCCCCGTCTCCTCTCCCTGCGCATCTCGGCGCGCAGGCGGCCCATAGGGACATCGGGCGTGAGATTCACAAAGCCCATGCCCCGCACCAGGGCTGGATGGACGGCCTTGATCGCCTGGTACATCTGCTGGCAGGTGCGCCGGTAGTCGCGATGCCCCTGCTCGCCGGAGCGCAGCTCGATAAGGTGATAGGCTTCGCGCAGGTTCATTTGTAGGGTAAACCGCACGCGGTAGCCCATGGGCACTACGTACTGCGCCTCGGCGGGAAAGTCCCCCTTGAGGCGGGCGTGGAGAGACGCCGCCTGTTCCATGGCCTGCACGTAGGCGTCTTTGACCTCGGGCAGGCTGGCCACGTCGGGGTTGATGTCGTAACCCAGATCGGTGGTGAACTGCTGGCGCATCTGGGTGCAGATACGATGGCGCTGCAGGTCGCGGTATTCGCCAATGTTGACCAGGAGATCAAAGAAATAGGTCGGGCGCTCGAAGGCCCGTCCGGGCTTGTGGCGGCGGTTCGTGCGCTCGCCCAGGTAGTCGGCGATGACGCGTTCTTTCTGCTCGGCGGCCAGCCCCGCCACGTAGTGGCGTATCTCCGTCTCAGAGAGAGCGGCATACGGAAACAGAATGGCCGCCACCACGCTGTCCACGGCATCGGAATCGTAGCGCACGAGCGTCACCTTGCGCTCCGTGCCTGGCGTCTGGGCAGCGGGTATCTGTTGGGCATGGCGTCGCTGGGCGTCGCGCACGGTGCGCAGATAGTGCTGGTGCACCTCGCCCCGCTCGCTGCTCGCCCGCTTGATGAAGGGCCCGATCACCTGCGCAAGTTCATGATTGGCGGCGAAGGCCAGGGTCTGCACCTCGTCCAGCGGATCGGCGTAGAGCTTCGTCAGCATGTACTCATGGGCGCGCCCGTTGGCATAGACGCCCACGTTGGTCAGGGAGGCCAGGGGCAGAAAGCAGCGCAGGGAATCGCAGGCCCGCGCCCGCACCGCCTGGTTGTAAGCATAGAGTGCGCTCTTGCGGAAATCCTCGTCCTGAATATGGCAGAAGCGGACAGATGCGCCGGTCAGGGCGTTGTCGAAGAGGATGTCGGCGATGGGGTGCTGCTGTTGCAGGTAGTCCAACATCAGCGGGAAACTGCGGGCATAGGCGTCGAAGAGGGCATCCATGCCGGCGACGAACTGGTCGGCCAGGGGCGAGGCCAGGATGCGGCGGTCACGGTAGTATCTATAGGCGCCGTTTACCTTGTCGTCAAAGCGCACGTAGCGGGTAGACTTCTCCAGGTAGGAGACGCCGATGCGGCCGTCCTCGATGGCTTTGGCCGCGATCTGGGAGATGTCCTGGAAAGCGATGTGGGCGCCGCCCAGCTCGGCGACCGAGTCGTCGCCGTAGTCCGAGAGGACGCGGTCATAGAAGGCTTCCGCTGCCTGCACGCTGCCTGCGTCCGGCGCGGGCTGGGCCACGGCATCGGCATTGGCCAGAAACTCGTCGAGGAAGAGGCGGCGCACGCCTTTGGCCGTTCGGCTGTAGCGGGAAAAGAGGGCGCCCTTCGTGGCTTCGGGGAGATTGCGCAGGGCGACCACGGAGCGATCAACGTTGGTAAAGAAGGGCAAGAGCCTGCGCGCTTCGTCGGCGGTGAAGCACTCGCTCGACGGCGTGAGTAAGGCCAGCCTTTCAGGAACCTCAGCCGCGTTGCTTGCTGCCATGTGGCTGGCAACCTCCCCAGGCCTACTTCGCTCCCATCCACACGACGTCGTCGTGGCCGCAGTGCTCGTTTTCCATCTGCAGGGTGGCATGGGTGATGTTGTAGCGCTTGCTCAGCAGACCCGAGATGCGCGCTCGCACCTCGTCGGGATGGGCGCCAGCCTGCTCGTCCAGGACGACATGGCTGCTCATGGTGCACAACTGAGGCGTCAGACACCAGATGTGTACGTCGTGCACATCCTGCACACCGGGCACAGCCTTGACCGAGGCCACCACCTGTTCCAGGTCTATGTGGCGGGGCGTGGCCTCCAAAAGCACATTCACCGACTCGTCAATCAGACGCACGGCGCCCACAATGATGATGGCACCGATGGCGACGCTGACCAGGGGGTCTGCAATCCACCAGCCGGTGACCATGATGACCAGGCCGCTGAGAATCACGCCTACCGAGGAAATGGCGTCGCCCGCGACGTGCAGGAAGGCCCCCCGCAGGTTCAGGTTATTGCCTGCCCCGTGGAGCAGGGCCGCCCCGACGCCATTGCCCACCAAGCCTACGCTGGCGATCAGGAAGACCTCCAGACCCAGGACAGGCTGCGGGTTCTGCAGTCGCCGGTAGGCTTCGACGAAGATGAAGAGCGAGACGACCACCAGCGACACGCCGTTGACCAGGGCGGAGAGGATCTCCATGCGGTGAAAGCCGTAGGTCTTCTGGTTGGTGGCCGGGCGGGCAGCCATGCGCAGGGCGAAGAAGCTCAGGAGCAGGGCGGCCAGGTCGGTGAAGACGTGGCCGGCGTCGCTCAAGAGGGCCAGGCTATTGGCCAGAATGCCGCCCATCACCTCCATGACGAGGACGAAGGCAGCGGCCAGAATGGCCAGCATGAGGCGGCGTTGCGTTGACTTGTGAGAATGTGCGTCAGTCAATGTTCATGCAGAGCGGCGAGTGTGATTTGCCAAGCAATGCGCGCCTCGCCACAGACCTCCAGCGCGGATTATACAGATGGAGAGGGCAAAAGTCAATCAACTTGCGCTTGCTCTCGCCCTATGTTACAATCCTCTCGCCGCCCGGCGCTGCCCCACCGTGGGCAATCCTCTTAAGCTTTGCGCCCTTTGCGTGCTCTGCGGTGAGACAGGGGACGTTCCGGCGACGATGCGGCGCTAGAGGTGCAGCCCGCCCATGTATCTGGAACACCTGAGTCTGGCCAATTTCCGCAATCTCGTGCGTCTGGAGCTGGACCTGCCCCAGAACATCGGCCTGCTCATCGGCGAGAACGGCCAGGGCAAGTCCAATCTCCTGGAGGCCATCGCCTACCTGGCCACCACCCGCTCCTACCGCGCCGGCAGCGACCGCGAGCTGATCAACTGGCTGGCGGGCAGCGAGCCGCTCCCCCATGCCCGCCTGGTGGCGCGCGTCCAGCGCCAGGATGGGCCCGTGCAACTGGAGATCACCCTCCTCGGCCAGCCGGAAGTCGCCGGGGCTGGGCAGATAGCAGAGGACGACAGCCTCAACGGGCGGCTCGCCCTCTTCCAGGCCTCCACCTCCAGCCTGCAAAAGAAGATCAGGGTCAACGGCGTGCCCCGGCGGGCCATTGACGCCATCGGCCAGGTCAATGTGGTCATGTTCGGCCCCCAAGACCTGGACCTGGTGAGCGGCGCGCCAGCCCTGCGCCGCCGCTACCTGGACGCTACCCTCTGCCAGACCAACCGCCGCTACACGCGCTCGCTGCAGCGCTACCATCGCGTCGTCATGCACCGCAATCATCTGCTGCGCCGCATCGCCCGCGGCGACGCCCACCCCGATGAGCTTGCCTTCTGGGACGAGCAACTGATTGAGCATGGTTCGTACATCGTGGACATGCGCCAGCAGGCAGTGAGTTTGCTGAGCACCATGGCCCGGGACATCCACATTCAGCTTACCGACGGCCAGGAGCGCTTGCGCATCGTCTACCGTGCCACCGTGCAGGCAGAACAAGACCTGACCGAGGCATTCCGCTCGGCCCTGGCCCAGCAGCGGGCGCGCGATCTCCAGGCGGGCATGTCGCTGATCGGCCCTCATCGCGACGACCTGGTTTTCTTCGCCGACGGCATAGACATGCGCGTCTATGGCTCGCGCGGCCAGCAGCGCACGGTGGCCCTCTCCCTCAAGTTTGCCGAGGCCCGCTACATCTGCGGCACGGTGGGCGAGGAGCCGATTCTGCTCCTGGACGACATCATGTCGGAGCTAGACGGCAACCGGCGGCGCTGGGTCCTTGGCGCCATCGAGGGCGGCGGCCAGGTGCTGATCACCAACACGGATACGGCGGAGTTCGCCCCCTCATTCCTGGAACACACGACGGTGCTGCGGGTGCGGGGCGGGGTCATCGAGGCGGCGTGAATGGAACCGCCATGACGCCAAGACGCCAAGAGGACGTACAGCATCGAAATGGCATCAAAACTCGGCAGCACATTGAATCACGAAGACAGATGGCATTTCTTGGCGGCTTGGCGTCTTGGCGGTTCGTTTTTCGACCCATGCGCAACATCACCAAGAT
>DAOUCN010000111.1:0-2086 GCA_034431995.1 Chloroflexota bacterium
GCACTACCGCGACGGCGTGTCGTCGGTCGGCCCGCTGCCCCAGACGCTGGGGCACGAGATCGCCGGCGTGATCGAGCGGGTGGGCGCTTCGGTCACCAACGTGAAGACGGGCGCCCGCGTGTGCGTGCACTACCTGGTCTCCTGCGGCCAGTGCTACTATTGCAGCCGGGGCAACGAGCAGTTCTGCGTCGAAGGGCAGATGATCGGCAAGCACCGGGACGGCGGCTACGCCGAGTACGTCGTCGTGCCCGCCCGCAGCGTCTTTCCCTTGCCCGCCGAGATACCATTCGAGCACGGGGCGGTGATGATGTGCTCGTCGTCTACCTCTTTCCATGCCCTGCGCAAGGCGCGCCTGCAGGCGGGCGAGACGGTGGCTGTCTTCGGCGCGGGCGGGCTGGGCATGTCGGCCATCCAACTGGCGCGGGGCATGGGCGCGCTGGCCGTGTTTGCCGTAGACATCAACCCGGAGAAGCTCAGACTGGCGGAGAAGCATGGGGCGATTCCGGTGGACGGCGGCAAGGTAGACCCTGTGGCAGAAATCCGGCACTTGACCGGCGGCAAGGGCGCAGACGTCGCCCTGGAACTGATCGGGCTACCCTTGACCATGCGCCAGGCGGTGCAGTGCCTGGGCATCCTGGGGCGAGCTGTGCTGGCGGGGATCAGCGGCACGCCTTTCGCCGTGGATACGTACCGCGAGCTGATCGGCAAGGAAGCCGAGGTCATCGGCTGCTCGGATCACCTGATGCAGGAGTTCCCCCTGCTGATGGAATACGCCCGGCGCGGCGTGCTCGATCTGTCGCAGGTAGTGACGCGCACCATTCCGCTGCACGCCGCGGCCGTCAACAGCGCGCTCGACGCCCTGGCCCGCTTTGGCAGCGACGTGCGCACGGTGATCATGCCCTGACTGGATTCCCTCTCCCCTCTGGGGAGAGGGAGAAACGCGGCTTGCCACCCTCTCCCCATTGGGGAGAGGGGCAGGGTGAGGGGAGAATATGCCCACGATGCCCCCTCACCCCAACCCCCACCCTGTGAGGGAGGGGAAGAAGCGCACGTTGCCGCCCTCTCCCCATGGGGGAGAGGGCGGGGGTGAGCTGATGGTATGGCCACGATGGCCCCCTCACCCCAAGCCATACTTTGGTTTAGGAGGTTCTTGCATTGCTCATCGTCACAGAAGCCAAGCTGAAAGAGATCGCTCGCCGCCTTGTGCTGGGCATGGGGGCCACGCCCGAGGTGGCAGACATCATGACCGATGCCCTGGTCTCCGCCAACCTCGAAGGGGTGGACTCCCATGGCGTGATGCGCCTGCCCCACTATGCCGAGCTGGCAGACGAGGGCTTGATCGTGCCCCGCGCGGAACCCGAGGTGGTGCGGCAGGATAGAGCCATCACCTTGGTGGATGGCCACTGGTGCTTCGGCCAGGTAGGTGCGCGCTTTGCGGCCGCGCTGGCGGTAGAGTCAGCAAAGGCGCATGGGATTGCCGCCACGGGGCTGTTCCATGCCTACCACGTCGGGCGGCTGGTTGACTATGTTCAGTACATCGGCAAGCAAGGCATGATCGGCATTGCTCTATGCAGCGCCAGTGTAAAGGGTGGCGCAGTCGTCCCCTTCCGTGGCAAGAAGCGCGTCTTCGGCACCAATCCCCTGGCCTGGGCTGTGCCCGGCCGCTCTGGCAGGCCGCTGGTGGCTGACTACGCCACATCGGTGACGGCCGAAGGCAAGTTGCACATAGCCATTCGCCGCAAGCAGTCGCTGCCTGATGGCACGATCATCAATAGAGAGGGCCGTCCGACGAACGAGGCCAGCGAGTTCTTTGCTGGCGGTGCGCTCTTGCCCTTCGGTGGCCACAAGGGCTATGCCCTGAGTCTGTTCAATGACATCATGGGCGGGCTGCTGGTGGGGGCAGGGTGTGCGGCCATGGTGCCCAAGTCGTCGGGCAACGGCCTGCTGCTGATCGCCCTGGATGTGGCCGCTCTGCGGCCCCTGGACGAGTTTGAGAACGAGGTGGAGAAGCTGCTGGCTATTTTGAAGGCCGTACCCCCCCCCCCTGGGCAGGAGCCGGTTATTCTTCCGGGTGAACCCGAAGCCA
>DAOUCN010000112.1:0-2513 GCA_034431995.1 Chloroflexota bacterium
GGCTACCTCTTCGGCTCACGGGCGCGCGGCGACCATCGCGAGAACGGCGACGTTGACTTGCTGATCATCTCACGCAGATTCGCGGGGGTGAAGTTCCCCTGGCGGTTGATTGCTCTACAGGAACACTGGGATCTCCCATTCTTCCTGGAGGCGCTGCCATATACGCGCGACGAGGCCGAGACGTAGGCGGCCACCCGGGGTGTAGTAGCTGAGGCCCTCAGCAACGGCATTCGCATCGTGCCTGCGCCCAGGCGGCAGCGCAAAATGAGGAGTGATTGTGCAGACCAAGCTGAGCGTTTTCTGTGATCGTCTTCTGGAGGCGGGATGGCTGATGGCGGCCATCCTGGCCCCCCTCTACTTTGATGTCTACTCAAGCCGCGTTTTTGAGCCAGACAAGATTGCTCTGGTGCGCTCCATCGCCCTCTTCATGGTTGGCGTCTGGCTGATCAAGATCATAGACGCGGGCATGGCGTTGGGTGGAGTGGCTGCCAGTGGCGGTAGGGGGCCGCAGACATCCATCTTCCGACGCATCTCGCAGCGCAACGCCTTTGCCCTGCCGACACTGGTTCTCGTCGCCGTTTATCTTATTTCGACACTGGCCTCCATCACCCCCTCGATCACCATCTGGGGCTCCTACCAACGTCTTCAGGGAACCTATAGCACGTTCTCATACATCGTCATCTTCTTCCTGGCAGCGGCCACCGTGCGCAGCCGCGAGCAGATCGAGCGTTTCTTCACCATTGTGCTCTTTACGAGCCTGCCCATTTCCATCTACGGCATGGTGGAGCACCTCAAGCTTGAGTTCCTGCCCTGGGCCGGCGACGTCACTTTCCGCGTTACCTCCACCATGGGCAACCCCATCTTCATCGCTGCCTACATTATCATGACCATCCCGCTAGCCCTGACCCGCTTCTTGGATCGCACGGGCCAGTTCCTCAAGGCAGCAGTGAACGATGCGGGCGACAAGGTGGGCCTGCGCAAGGTGCTCCTGGGCGCTGTTCCCCTTGTGCTGGCCGTGGCCTGGTTTCTGCTCATCTACCTGGGCCTGGATCTGTATGGGGCGATTCTCTTGCAGCGCGAGGGGTTCACGGCCACGCGAGCGATTCTCCTCCTCGTCTCTGTCGCTGTGATTGTGCTCTCGCCTGTGTTCATGCGCAAGGGAACGATGCCCTTCATCGCCGCCGGTTTCTATGGCGCGGTGGCCCTGGTGGAGCTGGCCACCCTCTACTTCTCCCAGAGCCGCGGCCCGCAGATCGGCTTCATGGCTGGCCTGACGGTGTTTTTCATGCTGTACACCATGAAGCGCAATGCCCGCGCCGTGTGGTATGGCGTCCTGGCGCTGGTTGTGCTGGCCTTTGCCTTCCTGGTCATCATCAACGTGCCCAATTCGCCCCTGGCCGGCTTCCGCAATCTGCCCTACATCGGCCGCCTGGGCAATCTGCTGGAAACCGAGACGGGCACCGGCAAAGTGCGTATCCTGATCTGGGAAGGGGCGCGCAAGCTGATTCGGCCGCATGAGCCGGTCGGCGTGCCCGGCCTGTACACCGACAACCTGAATGCCCTGCGGCCACTCATTGGCTATGGCCCCGAAGCCATGTACCTGGCCTACAACCGCTTCTACCCGCCCGACCTCGCCCACTACGAGGCCCGCAATGCCTCGCCCGACCGCTCACACAACGAGACCTTCGATGCCCTGGTCACCACAGGCATCCTCGGCTTCTTTGCCTACTGGGTGGTCTTCTATACCATCTTCTATGTCTCCCTGCGCTGGCTGGGCTTGATTGACGAAGCCCACGGCAAGTACCTGCTCATCGCCCTTTTGCTCACCGGCGTGGTGGCTCTTGCCCTGGTCTACAGCGATGTGCTGCCCCTGGCCTATATCCCTGGGCCGCCGCTGCTGGGCGCCTTTGTCCTGGGCATCTACCTGGTCGTGGCGGGCATCTTCGTCTATGACTGGAAGGGGCAGATGAAACCGCTGGACCTGCCTCTCATCGCCCTGTTCTCCGCCATTGTGGCTCACTTTGTTGAGATTCAGTTCGGCATTGCCATCGCCTCAACCCGCACGCACTTCTGGATCTATGCCGCCATGATCGCGGCCATCGGCTATCTCGCCCAGCGCAAGGAGCCGGCTGGCGCACGGGCGGAGCAAGCCGAACCATCCGAGACGGCTGCTCAGCAGGCACGTGCCGTTGCTGCCGCCGCTCCTGCACCACGCCAGCCGGCGGCCACGGTGAGCGTGAAGAAGAAGGCGAAGAAGGCCGCCGCTGGCCGGCCAGGGCAGGGAGGGCGGCCACAGCAACGGGAACCGCGCCCCGAACGCCCCCGCCAGCCTGCCGCGTGGAGCGCAGACCAAGGACTGTGGCCGCTCATGGTCGAGGTGATGCCCAGGATTCTGCCCCTGGCTGTGGCTGGCGGTCTCATCCTGGCGACCCTTGCCTTCGACCTCATGCTGCCGCCTGGCACGGCGCAAAACCAGCGCACGACGCCTGTCCAATTCTGGATCTACTTTGGCT
>DAOUCN010000113.1:0-2064 GCA_034431995.1 Chloroflexota bacterium
GAGATGCCCACGGAGCGCAGGCGATGGCTGATGCCACCAGGCACAGAGCTGTCTGGAAGAAGAAGAGGGCGTAGACTGAGGGATCATAGGCCAGGCCTTCCAGAAAGAACCCCGAGAGGCCGGCAAGTCCCCAGGCGTCCCCTCTGGGGGACCACTCTCGTCCGAATTCAGCAGGAAGGGCGAGGCCGCCGTACACTCCCCGCACGCCCCCCATGGCTACCCCAAAACCGGTGGCGAAGAAAGCCGCTCCTGACAGCATGATACACATGAGGACGCTGCCACCCTGGCCTACCCATCGCCATTGCTGGTGATGAACCAGGAGCACTCCGGCCACCGCCAAGAGGGCACAGCAGCCGCCCACTACCACCCAGGCCAGGTCTGCCCCGGCGGCAGGTGCCGTCGAAGCGGAGGCAGCCACGGCGTTACCCACGCGGGGAAGTGCGTGCACCATGTCGTGAACTCCTATCGGCCGTGTCGGCCCGTCGGGGTGGCGCAGGGTCTTCGCAGGGACCCTCGGTGCAGGGGAGACGGGCATGGCAAACAGCGCAAGAAGGATTATAGCCAAGCCTGCCCACGAATGTCAAGGGCGTGCCGAAGTCGGCGCCCGCCTCCCGCAGGTTGGGCGAGTGATGCGGCTGGTTTCGTTGCCGCTTTCTGAGCGGCAGGGGGCATCAGCTCGCGGAACCTTCTCCGCTCGCGCATTGGGACTTCGCACTGACCCTGAGACTGGGCACAAAAGCCCTTGACGAGCCCGCTGAGGCGCGGTATAATACGGGTGCTGCACAACTGAATACGGCCGGGGTATCTTTGGGGCAAGCCGGTGAAAGACCGACACAGTCCCGCTACTGTAAGCAGGAGCATGCGCACAGCTACCTGACAAGTCAGAAAACCCGCCCCCGGCGCGAGCCGTACGCCTTCGCGAGAAAGGGGGATGGCCATGATGGTCAAAGCACCGTAGCAGCCCCCCTTGTCAGACGGCAAGGGGGGTTTTCAGTTGACCGTCACCAAGCGGTCAGCCCCCTCGCCTGATGGGTGAGGGGGCCATTTTTGCATAACGATGAGGAGATGAACCAGTGTTTCGCAAACGCGGGCTGATCACCCTGATTGGTCTGTGCATGGCGGTGTCCATCGGCCTCGTGGCCTGCGGTGCTACGCCTACAGCCACACCTGTGCCGCCGACGCCCACCGCCACGCGCGTTCCTCCGACGCCGACCGCACCACCGACTCCGACAGCCCTTGCTTTCACTGACTTCGCTGGCCGTCAGGTGGCTATCACCAAGACTCCGCAGCGAATCGTGTCCGTCGCCCCCAGCGCCACGGAGATCCTGTTCGCTCTGGGGCTGGGCGACCGAGTCATCGGCGTCACCGACGTAGACGATTACCCTCCTGAGGTGACCAAGATCGCCAAGGTAGGGGGGTATCCCCTGAACTTCGAGAAGATCGCAGCCCTGGCGCCCGACATCGTGATTGGGGCTGCTACGACGACAGCGGCAGACATCGCGAAGCTTGAAGCTCTGAAGCTTGTCGTGTTTACCGTTGATGCCCGTCACCTTCCGGGCGTGCTCACCAGTATCGAGTTGCTGGGCAAGGCGCTAGGGGTCGAAGCGCAAGCCAAGCAGGTCACGGGACCCATGGCCAAGAAGCTCGGCGAGATCGAGGCAAAGCTCCTGACTGCAACCACAAAGCCACGGGTCTTCTTTGAGCTGGACAATACCCTGTATACGGTGGGGCCCGGCTCATTCATCCACGACCTGATCACCCGAGCCGGCGGCACCAATGTGGCCGAGGACGCCAAGACGCCTTTCCCGCAGATGAATCTAGAGGCCCTGGTGGCCAAGGACCCAGAGGTCATTGTCCTTTCGGACTTCGCCTACGGCGAGACCGCCGCCAAGGTAGCGGCCCGACCAGGTTGGGCGAACATCAGCGCGGTCAAGAACAAGCGCATCGTCGAAATCGCCGATCCCAACCTGGTGTCGCGACCTGGTCCGCGCATCGTGGATGGTCTCGAGGTGCTGGCCAAGGCGATCCATCCTGAGTTGTTCAGATGATGTCGTAGGGGCCCGG